>NZ_JBFAPK010000001.1:255344-623590 GCF_040676675.1 Micromonospora sp. NPDC049559
GCGGGGGGGGCGCGCGCGCGGCCCCCCCCCCGGGGGGCGGGGCGGGCCCCCCCCCCCCCCCGCGCCCCCGGGGCGCCCGGGGCGGCCCCCCCCCCCCCCCGCGGCCGGCGGTACCCGACGCCGTCAGTTACGGACGATCGTGAACGTGGTGGTGGTGTTCTTGATGTCCTGGAAGTTGTTGCTCAACCGCAGGTTGGTGAAGGTGGCCGAGCCGACCGCCGGACCCTGGCCCGGCTCCGGCATCTCGTTGACCCAGATCCCGAAGCCCGACTTCGCGTCGAACGCGTCGCCGCTCTTGCGGGCACCGCTGATCGACACGTTGGTGAAGACCGTGTCGGTGATCGGGTTCTGCGGTTGGCCGCCGACGTAGTTGGTCTGGAACATGATGCCCGAGTAGGTGGGATCGACGATGTCGACGTCACTCACCCGGATGCCCCGGAACTCCTTCGAGGCCGAGAACATCCAGATGCCGGGGAAGGTCTGTGCTCCCCAGAAGTGGCCACCCGACCGGACGATCGAGGCGTTCTCGACCCGGGTCAGCCCCGGACCGAACCCGACGAACGGGTACCCGAAGTCCAGCGAGCTGATGGTGATCCCGGAGTAGACGAGCTGGTCGGCGATGTAGAGGTTGCGGAAGATGTTGTTCTGTCCGCCGTACACGGCCAGGCCGGCCGCCCGCCACGTCAGCGTCGCGGTCAGGTTCTCGAAGGTGTTGCCCGTGTTCGCCCCGCCGCCGGCGTCGGTGGCGGAGAAGAGCGCGAACGCGTCGTCCCCGTTGCCGCGCGCCTCGACGTTGCTGACCAGGTTGTTCGTGCTGCCGTTGGTCATGTTCACGCCGTCGGCGAAGGTGTTGCGGATCCGCGAGTTCTTGATCGTGATGTTGCTGACGTGCACGCCCCAGAACATGCAGACGGTGTGTTCGACCCAGACGTTGTCGAAGGTCAGGTTCGAGACGTTCTGCAGCTCACCCCAGACCTTGCCGGGGCCGTCGATGCGGGAGGTGTAGTTGCCGAAGAAGGCGAGCTTCTCGAACGAGGTGCCGTTCGCCGTACCCTCGACCCGGAAGCCGGCGTCGGTGTTCTCCTGGCCCTGCGGGGTCTCGAAGCGGGTGTACCACATGCCCGCGCCGACGACCTTGACCGCCTTGCCGTAGACCTGGAACTTCTGCGCGGTGCTGTACGTGCCGGCCGGCAGGTAGACACCGATCAGGTTGCCGCTGGTGTCCATCCGCACCCGGTCCAGGGCGTTCTGCACGTCCTGGTGGGTGAAGCCGGCCGGTACGGCGTACCGGGCCGGGTCCGGGTTCGGCGCCGGCGCCACCTGCTCCAGGTTGACGAAGTCGATGGCGTACGTGGTGGTGTTCGCCGCGTCCTTCTGCAGGCGGATCTTGCTACCGGCCGGGACCGTGCTGTTCAGCATGACGTTGGCCTCGTCGTAGATGTGCCGCGCGGGACCCGAGCCGGGCGAGTTGTTCGGGCTGGCCTCGTTGCCGTAGAGCCACGCGTACCGCGACGTGAGGTTGATCGCCTTGTGGAAGGTCCCGTTGACGTAGACGTTCAGCGTCGAGTTGATCCCGCCGCCGCCCGCCGCGTCCGGCATGGAGAAGCGGGTCACCAGCGTGTTCGTGCTGGCCCGGGTGGTGAACTCGACGAACGACCCGGTCGAGTTGAGCGTCACCGCCCGGCGCCCGGAGGCCTCACCGGCCAGGTCGCCGATGTCCCGGTTCGGGCTGAGCACGTTCGCGCCGCCGCCGACCACGCCGTCCTCGGCCTCGTACATGTCGTACGGCATGTTCGCGCCGCGACCGACGAAGAGCGGCTGCTCGCTGGTGTTGTTCGCCTGCTTCACCGGCAGCTCGTTGGCGTCGTTGGCGAGGACCGTACGGATGGTGAAGCGTCCGTTCGCCGCCGTCCAGGTGCCGAGGCTGACCGGGGCGGTGGTGGCCCCGGCCGCGATGGCGCCGCTGTACGAGCCGGTCAGGGTGCGCACGGTGGCGCCCGTGGCGGCGTCGATGACGGTCAGCGTGATGCCGTGGGCGCCGCTCGCCGAGGCGACCGTGCCCTGGTTCTTGATCGCCACCGTGAAGGTGACCGTGTTGCCGCCCGCCGGGTTGCTCGGCGACCAGCCCACCGGCGAGACGACCAGGTCCGAGCTGGCGACCGGGGTCACCACCAGCGAGGACGGGTTGGTGAAGGAGTTGTTCGCGTCGTTCTGCTCGATCACGCTGTTCGACTCGTCGACCTTCGCGGTCAGCGAGTAGGTGCCGGCGTTACGGGTACCGGCGTTGGCCGAGACGGTGGTCGAGGCGCCGGCCGCGAGACCGCCGACCGAGGCGGTGCCGGCCAGCGTCGTACCGAGGTAGAAGTTGACGTTGGTCGCGCCCGACGCCGCGGTGCCGGCGTTGCGGACGGTGGCCGAGAGCGTGACGTTGTCGGTCTCGACCGGGGAGGCCGGGCTCCAGGTGGCGGCCGTGACGGTCAGGTCCGGGTTCGGCGCCGCCGTACCGATCACCTGGAACTCGGCGACCTGCCCGGAGGGGGCACCCGTGTTCGAGGTGATCTGGAGCCGGAAGTCGGCCGCGGTCGCGCTGACCGGGATCGACACCGTGTTGCCCGAGGACGGGTTGAAGTTGTACGCCGTGGCCGGCGAGACGCTGGTGAACGACGACGCGCTCTGCTCACGGGCGAGCACCTGGATGGTCTGGGTACGCGGTCCCCAGGCCGAGTCCGGGTTCAGCTTCACCACCACGGTGTTGACCACGGCGTTCGCGCCGAGCTGCACGGTCAGCACGCTCGGGTAGCCGCTGCCCTCCCAGTACGTCGCCACGTTGTTGTCGTTGGCGTTGGTCGGTACGAAGGTGAAGGTCGAGCCGGAGGCGGTGATCGGCTTGCCGACGGCCAGGTTGGTGCCGGTGCCGCCGCCGCTGCCGGTACGGGTGACCGTGTTGCTGTTGCCCGACTGGTTGCCGGCGGCGTCCCGGGCCCGCACGTAGTACGAGACGGTCGCGGTGTCCGGCTGGCTGTCGGTGTAGGTCAGCACGTTCCCGGCCACGCTGGTGCGCAGCGCGTTGTTCGCGTAGATGTCGTAGCCGGTGACGCCGACGTTGTCGGTCGAGGCGGTCCAGGTCAGCCGGATCTGCCCGCTGTTCGGCTGGGTGTACGCCAGGTTCGACGGCGCGCTCGGCGCCTGGGTGTCCCCGCCCGTCGGGCCGTACACCTCGAACTCCGAGAGCTGTCCGGCGGGCCAGCCCGTGTTGGCCGTGATGTTCAGCCGCACGTACCGGGTGGTGGTGGCGTCGAAGTTGATCGTCACGGTGTTGCCGCTGGCCGGGTTGAAGGTGTAGCCGGCCGAGGCGACGATGGTGGTGAAGCTCGACCCGTTGGTGCTGCCCTGCACGGTCAGCGTCTGGGTACGGGTCTGCCAGGCCGAGGCCGGCGGCAGCTTCAGCACCAGCCGGTTCACGCTGATCGACGAGCCGAGGTCGGCCTGGATCCACTGCGGGAAGGCGTTGTTGGCGCTCTCCCAGTAGGTGTCCGCGTTCCCGTCGCCGACGTTGCTCGCCCCGTACGCCTGGGTGAAGCTGCTCGCCGTGAAGGTGGCCGCCGCCGCGGCGGCGAGGTTGACCGCGGAGAGCGCGGCCGGGCGTACCTCCAGCTCGCCGAGCTGGGCGGCCCGCGCGCCGCTGTTCCCGGTCACCTTGACCCGGACGTACCGGGCGTTGCTGGCCGGAAACGTGACCGTCACCGCGTTCCTCGCGGCCGGGTCGAAGGTGTACGTCGCCTCGCGGGCGAGCGTCGAGTAGCTGCTCCCGTCGGCGCTGCCCTGCACCGCCAGCGTCTGGCTGCGCTTGGACCAGTCGGCCGGCAGCTTCAGCGTCACCCGGTCGATGGTGGCGCTGCGGCCCAGGTCCACGGCGGCGGACTGCGGGAACGCCCCGCTGCCCTGCCAGTAGCTGGCCTGGTCGCCGTCGGCGATGTTGGCCGCCGCGTGGGCGGGGTCGGCCCCGGTCGCGGCGGCGGGTGCCTTGGCGGCGAGGTTGGGTCCGGTCGCCGGCGCGGCCGGCGCGGCGAGCGCCGGTACGGCCGGCAGCGCGGCCACGACCAGGCCGGCTGCGATGGTGCCGGTGGCGAGTCGCCACGGCACGAGGGTGCGTTTCATTGCGTTCCGTCCTTTCCTGGCGGGAACGACAAGTGGTGGTGGGTGTGGTGGGACGTGGTGTGGTGCGGTGCGAGGAAGGGGCCCCTGGACAGGGCCCCTTCCTGACAGCTCAGGCGGCGTAGACCTCGAACTCGGAGAGCTGGCCGGCGGGCCAGCCGGTGTTGCCGGTGAAGGTCAACCGCAGGTACCGCTGCGACGTCGCCGGGAAGGTGACGGTCGCGGTGTTGCCCGAGGACGGGTCGAAGACGTACCCGGCCGAGGCGCGGACCGTCGCGTACGACGAGCCGTCGGTCGAGCCGAGCACCGACAGCGTCTGGGTACGGGTCTGCCACGCGGCGGCCGGGGGCAGCTTCAGCACGATCCGGCTCACCGAGCGGGCGGTACCGAGGTCGACGGTGATCGACTGCGGGAAGGCGTTGTTGGCGCTCTCCCAGTAGCTGCTGGCGTTGCCGTCGACCGCGTTGGCCGCCACGTAGTTCTGCGTGACGCTGGTCGCGCTGACCGGACGGCCGGCCGCCAGGTTGCCGCCGGTGGGCGGGGGCGTCGTGGGCGGGGGCGTGGTGGGCGGCGTCGTCGGGTTGCCGGTCGGCGGGGTGGTCGGCCCGCCACCCCAGCGCGGCTCGGGCCACGGGCCGCAGTACGGCGTCGACGTGTACCAGCCGGAGTTCCCGGCGCCCTGGGTGATCTGGAAGCCGCTGCCGACGCAGTTGTGGATCGGTACGGACTGGGCGATGTTGGTCGCCCGGACGTTCGTGAACGAGACCTGGCTCGGCGCCTGCACCTGGAGCGCGTACGTGCCGGCCCCGTCGATGCGTACGTTGGTGAGGTTGATCCCGCTGCTGGTCCCCTCGATCCAGTGCAGCGCCGCGTACGAGCTGTCCAGGATGTCGGTGTCGGTGATGTTGATGGTGGCGCCCTGGATCGGCCCGTTCAGCGCGTCGAACCAGATCGCCCCGACGCCGAAGCGCCAGTTGTAGTCGGAGTTGCCGTTGCGGATCAGGGTGTTGCGGGCCACCGTGATCGTGCCGGCGACGGCGGTCGGGCCGTTGACCCCCGGGTACCGGTTGGCGATGTGGATGCCACCGCCGTTGGTGACCGAGTCGGCGGTCACGTTGTCCGTGATCTTGATGTCCCGCCCGCCGTACGTGACCAGGTGGTTCGCCAGCACCGTCACGCCGATGGTGTTGAACGTGAACGAGTTGTTGACGTTCGGTACGTTCTGCGCCCACATGGCCAGCGCGTCGTCGCCGGTGTTGCGGACGAAGGTGTTGGTCACCGTGGAGTTGGTGACACCCCAGTGGAAGTTCACCCCGTCCGCGGTCTGGTCCAGGATCCGGCTGTTGCGGATGGTGAAGTTGTCCATCGGCCCGTCCATCCAGGCGCCGACCTTCGTGTGCTGCAACCACACGTTGTCGACCACCGAGTTGGACATGGCCCCGCCGATCGCGTTGACCTGGTCCTCGTCCACGCGCTCCCGGATGTCGCCGATGATGGCGAAGTCCCGCAGCGTGACGTTGCGGCTCGGGCCGTTCGCCTCGTGCGGGCGGATCTCCCCGCTGTAGCCGCCGCCCGGCACGTACTTGCCGTAGATGCCGGCCGCCCGCTTGCGGTTCACCGGGTCGCGACCGCCGAGCACGCTGTACCAGGGTCCGGCGCCGCGCAGCGTCACCCCGTCGACCACCACGTGGTCGTAGAGGGTGAAGGTGCCCTGCGGGATCCAGACCGCCCGCCCCTGGGCCCGGCCGGCGTCCACCGCCGCCTGGAACTTGGCAGTCGAGTCGGTGGCGCCGCTCGGGTCGGCGCCGAAGTCGGTCACCACGTCCAGCACCCCGGCCGGCTTGGTGATCGGCCCGCCGACCAGTTCGAAGTCGGCCAGGTCGATGGTGAAGCTGGGCGACTGCGCGGTCGAGTTGACCTGGAGGCGCACCTTCGTACCGGCGGCGAGCGTGGAGCCGAACATGGTCCGGGTCTCGTCGTAGAAGTGGTGCGGGTTGCTGTCGCCGGGGTTGTTGTTGAACGGGTAGCCGCCGTAGAACCAGCCGTACCGGGAGGTGACCGGGACGGTCTTGACCAGCGAGCCGTTCGCCCGCAGGTCGATGGTGGCGTCCCGCCCGGTCCCCGACGGGCTGTCCGGCAGGCTGTACCGGAAGGTGACCGCGTTGGCGGGCTTCGTGAGGGTGAACTCGACGTACTCGCCGACCGCGTCGAGCGTCACGGCCTCCCGGCCGGACGCCTCCGAGGGGAGCGTGCCGTAGTAGCGGTCCGGCCCGATCTTCGTGCCGGTGTACGCCGCCTCCTCCGCCTCGTGCTCGACGAACGGGACGGTGGCGCCCCGGCCGACGATGTCGAACGGGGAGAGCCCGGCGGCCTCGGCGGGCGTCGCCGAGCCGACGGTGAGGACGGTGATCGAGGCCGCCGCGAGGGCGGTGCCGGCCAGGGCCGCCAGCCCGGCGCGGGCGCGGCGGCGCGGGGTTCGGGCGGCGGTACGGATGTTGGGAGCGGTGCCGGACGTGGGCGCGCCGGCGCAGTGGTTGGCCATCGGCTGTGCTCTCGCTTTCGTCAGGTTGGCCAGTTCCCCCGTTGTTCTGCTGCGTGGAGCCGCTGTGTCGTGGTGCGTGGAGCCGCTGTCAGTCGGTCCTCCCGACCTCCGTTCCCCGCCGCCCTGCCGGCGGCGCGGCGTACGCCCCGGCGGTGGGGTCGGCGTACCCACCACCGGCGCGTACGGCCGCGCCGCCGGACGCGGTACGGACCGCCCGGCTGGCGGGGCCGGCGGTCCGCGCCCCGACGCGTACCCGTGCCAGGTGGCACGCGCCGGACGATATCGAGGACATTAGATCTGCTTCCCGGTGCGGAGCCAGGCGGCCGTGTCGACGGGGAGCAGGTCGCCGTCGAGCGGGCCGCTGGCGAGCAGGACCTCGCGGTGCGCCGGCAGCCGTACCGGCGCGGCGGAGAGGTTCACCACACAGGCGAAGTCGTCCCCTCGGGCGTACGCGAGGACCGCCTCCGGCGCGGGCAGCCAGCGCAGCTCGCCGTCGCCGAGGGCCGGCTCGGCGCGCCGCTGCCGGATCGCCTCCCGGTACAGCTCCAGCATCGAGCGCGGGTCGCCGGTCTGGACCTGTACGGTGCGGTCCTTCCACTCCGCCGGCTGCGGCAACCACGGCTTCCCCGTCGCCGCCTCGGGGCTGAAGCCGAACGGCGCCGCGTCCCCGGACCAGGGCAGCGGGACCCGACAGCCGTCCCGGCCGGGGTCGACGAAGCCCGAGCGCGGGAACATCGGGTCCTGGCGCAGCTCGTACGGGATGTCCTCGACCTCCCAGAGGCCCAGCTCCTCGCCCTGGTAGACGTACGCGGCGCCGGGCAGCGAGAGCAGCAGCAGCACGGCGGCGCGGGCGCGGACGGTACCCAGCTCCAGGTCGGTGGGGGTGCCCTCGCGCTTGGTGGCGAAGCTGAAGGTGGTGTCCTCCCGGCCGTAGCGAGTGACGTGCCGGGTGACGTCGTGGTTGGAGAGGACCCAGGTGGCCGGCGCGTCGATCGGTACGTGCGCGGCCAGCGTGCCGTCGATGCACTCGCGCAGCTTCGCGGCGTCCCAGGCGCAGCCGAGGAAGTCGAAGTTGAAGGCGGTGTGCAGCTCGTCGGGGCGCAGGTAGTTGGCGAAGCGCTGCCGGTTTGGCATCCAGACCTCGCCGATCAGCGCCCGGTCGGGGTACTCGTCGGCGATCCGCCGCCAGCTCCGGTAGATCTCGTGCACGCCGTCCTGGTCCCGGAACGGGTGCTGCTGGCCCGGTACCGTCTCCGGCAGCGCCGGGTCCTTGACCAGCAGCCCGGCCGAGTCGATCCGGATGCCGTCCACGCCCCGGTCGAACCAGAACCGCAGGATCTCCTCGAACTCGGCGCGCACTCGCGGGTGGTTCCAGTTGAAGTCGGGCTGCTCGGGGGTGAACAGGTGCAGGTACCAGTCGCCGGGGGTGCCGTCCGGGTTGGTGGTACGGGTCCACGTCTCGCCGCCGAACTCGCCGACCCAGTCGGTCGGGCGCTGGTCGCCGTTGGGGCCCCGGCCGGGACGGAACCAGAACAGCTCCCGCTCGGGCGCGCCGGGGCCGCCCGCCAGCGCGGCCTGGAACCAGGGGTGCGCGTCCGAGCAGTGGTTCGGCACGATGTCGACGATCGAGCGGATGCCGTACCCGTGCGCCTCCTCGATCAGCGCCTCCGCCTCGGCGAGGGTGCCGAAGACCGGGTCGATGTCGCGGAAGTCGGCGACGTCGTAGCCGGCGTCGGCCATCGGCGAGGGATACCACGGGCCGAACCAGATGGCGTCGACGCCGAGCTTGGCCAGGTAGTCCAGCCGGGCGCGGATACCGGCGAGGTCGCCGATGCCGTCCCCGTTGGCGTCCGCGAAGCTGCGCGGATAGACCTGGTAGATCACCGCGTCTCGCCACCATGGACGGTTGCCTGCTCTGGACACGGGTACCTGCTTTCTGCTGGTCGGTATCGGATCGGCCGGCCCCGCCGTCCGGGTCGCCGGGAACGCCGTCCGGCTCGCCGGGGGCGTCGTCCGGGTCGGCCGGACTGGCCGGGTCAGCCCTTCATGGCCCCGGAGGAGAGCCCGCTGATGATGCTGCGCTGGAAGATCAAAAATACGATGATCATCGGTACGCTCGCGATGACCAGGCCGGCCATCATCTCCGTCGGGGGCACCTGGCTGACGCTGGCGAGCCGGCTCAGCGCCACGCTCAGCGTCTGCGACTCGGGGTCCTGGAGGACCAGCAGCGGCCAGAGGAAGTCCTTCCAGATGCCGATGATCGCGAAGATCGAGACCACGCCGAGCACCGGCCGGGAGAGCGGGAGCACCACGTTCCAGAGAATCCGCAGCCGGCCCGCGCCGTCGATGCTGGCGGCGTCCAGCAGGTCGTCCGGGATCTGGTCGAAGAACCGCTTGAGCACGTAGATGTTGAAGGCGTTCGCCGCCGCCGGCAGCCAGAGCGCCCACGGGGTGTTGAGCAGGTTGACGTGGAAGATCGGCAGGTCGCTGACGGTCAGGTAGGCCGGCACCAGCAGCGCCGAGGCGGGCAGCATCAGGCTCGCCAGCATCAGCCCGAGCACCAGCCGGCCGAGGATCGGCCGCAGCTTGGAGAGGGCGTACGCCGCCGCGACGTCGACCACGAGCTGGATCAGCCAGCCGCCGAGCGCGTACAGCACCGTGTTGGTGAAGTAGTGGGCGATCTGCAACTGGTCCCACGCCTCGGCGTAGGTGCCCGGCTCGAACGACTGCGGCACGAACGTCGGCGGGGTCAGCGCGTACTCGGCCGGCGACTTCAGCGCGCTGGTCACCATCCAGTACAGCGGGAAGACGAAGACCGCCACGAAGAGGATGGTCACCACGGCCAGCGTGGCGAAGTAGACCACCCGGGAGCGGCCCCGCCGCAGCTCCGTGTCGGAGATGAGAGTTCGGTTGCTCATGGCGTGACCTCTCAGTCCGCGCGGCGGGTCAGCCGCAGGTAGATGGCGGAGAAGACGGCGAGCACCACGAAGAGCAGTACGCTCATCGCCGCCGCCATGCCGAAGTCGTGGTTCACCGTGAAGGCGTACCGGTAGATCAGCACCATCACCGTGATGGTGTCCGGGTTCGTGGTGCCGGTGAGCTGGTAGGGCTCGATGAAGACCTGCATCGTCGCGATGATCTGCAACAGCAGCAGGACCAGCATGATGAAGCGCAGCTGCGGGAAGGTGACGTGCCGCAGCCGGCCCCAGACCGACGCGCCGTCCAGCTCGGCGGCCTCGTACAGCTCCCCGGGGATGCTCTGCAACGCGGCCAGGTACATCAGCGTCGCGCCGCCGAGGTTGGCCCAGGTCGAGACCAGGACCAGCGAGATCATCGCGCTGCCCGACCCCTGGGTCCACTGCGACTGCGGCAGGTTCACCGCGCCGAGCAGCGAGTTGAACAGGCCCTTGCCCGGGTCGTAGAAGTACTGCCAGAGCAGCACCACCACGATCGGCGGCAGCATCACCGGCAGGTAGACGGCGATCCGGAAGAAGCCCTTGAAGTGGCGCAGCTCGTTGAGGAGCACCGCGATCGCCAGCGGGACCAGGTAGCCGAAGATCAGCGCCAGCCCGGTGAAGTAGATGGTGTTCTTCCAGGCGGTCCAGAAGAGCGGGTCGTCGAAGATCGCCTTGAAGTTGTCGAGCCCGACCCAGTACGGGTCGGTGACGAAGTTGACCTGCTGGAAGCTGAGCACGACGCCCCGGACCAGCGGGTACCAGGAGAAGAAGGCGAAGCAGGCCAGCCCCGCGGCCATGAAGGCGTACGCCAGGAGGTTGTCCTGGATCTTCCGGCGGAGCCGGGCCCCGCCCGCCGGGGGCGTCCGGTCCGGACGCCCCCGGCGGGTCGAGGGTCGGTGGACCGCCGGCGGTACGGCGGTGCCCGGCGAGGCGGCGGCCCGGTACGCCACCGCGTGCTGGGTTGCGACGGTGTTCTGCCGGCGGCCCATCGTCTGCCTACTTGACCGTGGCGAGGATCGAGTTGACCTGCTTCTCGGCGTCGGCCAGCAGGGCGTCGATGTTGGCGTTGCGGTCGGTCAGCACCTTCTGCATCGGCACGTCGAGCACCGCGTAGACCTGCTGGGCGTTCGGCGGCTCCAGCTTGATCGGGATGCTGCTGGCCGCCGCGGCGAACGGCGCGTAGTTCTCCTGCGGCACGTTGGCGTACTTCTTGTCGGCCGCGGCCTGCTTGGCGGCGGCCTCACCCGTGAAGATCTGCGGCTCGGGGAGACCCACCGGCTGCTTGGTCTCCGCCATCCACTTGTTCTCCGCCTCGAACCGGTCGGGGCTGGTGAACCAGAAGGTCAGCCACTTCAGCCCGGCCCGGATCTTCTCGGGCGAGGCCTTCGCGTTGAACATGTAGCCCTCGCCACCGGCGAGCGTGCCCTTGCCCTCGGGGATCGGGCCGAGGCCGTAGTCGGCGAAGTTGCCCTTGTACTGGTTGACGATGGTCTGGAGGTTGTCGGCCGTCGCCACGTACATGCCGAGCTTGCCGGAGCCCATCATCTGCAGCAGGTCGGCCCACTCCAGCAGCTGGCGGCTGCCCATGCTGTTGTCGGTCCAGCGCATGTCCTTCAGCTGCTGGAGGACCTGCTTGCCCTGGGCGTTGTTGAAGGCCGCCTTCCAGGTGTCGCCCTCCTTGACGGCGACGTCCCCGCCGAGCGAGTACAGCTCGGCCGTGAAGTGCCAGCCGCCCGTGTTGGACTTGCTGTAGTCGCCGTACCCGACCGTACCGTTGCCGAGCGCCGCGATCTTCTGCGCCGCGGTACGGACGTCGGCCCAGGTCTTCGGCGGGTTGTTCGGATCCAGCCCGGCCTTCGTGAACAGCGTCCGGTTGTAGAGCAGGCCCAGCGAGTAGTTCTTGTACGGCAGGCCGTAGACCTTGCCGTCCGGGCCGGAGAAGACCTTCATGATGTCCGGCCGGACCTGCTGGACCACCGGGAACTCGCTGACGTACTTCGAGATGTCCGCGACCTGGCGCTTGGCGATCAGGCTCTGCGGGTCGGTGAAGTACACGTAGAAGACGTCTTCGAGCTGGCCGCCGGCGAGCTTCGCGGAGAACGTCTTCGGGTCCATCTTGCCCTCGACGGGCTTGACCTTGATATCCGGGTTGAGCCGCTCGAACTCGGCCACGTTGTCGAGGAACCGCTGGTGGGTGGCCGCCTCGGTCGCCGGCGGGAGGCCGTTGATCGTGAGAGTGATCTTGCCGTCGCTCGGCTCGTCCGACCCACCGCCGCAGGCGGTGAGGGACAGGCCGACCCCGGCGACGAGCAGGAAGCCGACGGCTCTGCGCAGCCTGGATCTGGTCATGGGACGAACACCCTTCCTCGGGTGGTGCGCGCGGGAATGTGATGTGGCTCTCGTACGTGTCGTGTTTCGTGGCGATGACGATACAAACACGAACCGGTTGCCGCAAGAAGTCAACGAGAATTAGAAAGACTGCGACTACTCTCCGCCCGGGCCATCCGCCCGCAATCCACCCCATCCACCCGACTCGATCGACCCGCCGGGTTCCCGCGTCGACCGGGGAGCCGTGACACCGACAAGGTGGGCAGCACGGGACGAACCATCGGCCGGGGCGGCCCAGCGGCGGCCGGCTCAGCGGCCGGGGCGGCCCAGCGGCGGGTGGCTCAGCGGCGGGTGGCTCAGCCGCGGGCGTCGAGGAGCCGGTTGAGGCCCAGCGCGGCGCTGATCAGCGAGAGATGGCTGAACGCCTGGGGAAAGTTGCCAGTCTGCTCGCCGGTCGGGGCGACTTCCTCGGAGTAGAGGCCGAGCGGGCTGCTGTAGGTGAACATCTTCTCCAGCACCAGCGCGGCGTCGTCGAGACGTCCGGACTGCGCCAGCGCCTCGACGTACCAGAAGGTGCACATGGTGAAGGTGCTCTCCCGACCGGGAAGGCCGTCGGGCGAGGCGGCCGGGTCGTACCGGTAGACGAGGCTGTCGGAGACGAGTTCCGCGTCCATGGCCGTCAACGTCGACTGCCACAGCGGGTCGGTCGGTGCCACGAATCCGACCGATGGCATGGCGAGCAGCGCGGCGTCCAGGACATCGCTCGCATAGTGCTGCACGAAGGCACCGCGCCCGGGATGGAATCCGCGACTAATGATCTGTTCGTAGATCTGGTCCCGGGCGTTCACCCATCGACCGGTGTCACCCGGCCGGCCGCGCTGGTGCGCGAGGCGGACCGCGCGGTCGAGGGCCACCCAGGACATCAGGCGCCCGAAGGTGAAGTCCCGGCGGCCGCCGCGCGTCTCCCAGATCCCCTCCTCGGGTTGGTCCCAGTTCTCGCAGAGCCAGTCCACCATCCGCACCGTGCTCAGCCACTCCGCGTGCGAACCCATCAGGCCGTGGGTGTCGGCGAAATGGAGGGCGTCGAGGGCCTCGCCGTAGATGTCGAGTTGCAGTTGCCGAGCCGCACCGTTGCCCACGCGCACCGGTGCGGATCCCCGGTACCCCTCAAGGTGGTCCAGCACCTCCTCGGTGAGATCCGGCGAGCCGTCGACGCGGTACATGATTTGGAGCGGTACGCCGAACTCCTCGGCGTCCCGGATCCGGTCGTCCACCCATCGTCGGTACTGCCGCGCCTCGTCGGTGAAGCCCAGCCTGAGCAGGGCGTACACGGAGAACGACGCGTCGCGGATCCAGGTGTAGCGGTAGTCCCAGTTGCGTTCCCCGCCGATCTGCTCCGGCAGCCCGGCGGTGGGGGCGGCGATCACCGCGCCGGTCGGTGCGTACGTCATGAGCTTGAGCGTCATCGCGGACCGCTCGACCATTTCCCGCCAACGCCCGCTGTACCGGGACCGGGCGAGCCACTCCCGCCAGAATTCGCGCGTCCGCACCAGCATGTCGCTCACCTCGGCGGGGGTGAAAAGGCGCGGGGGGTCAGGCGACACTCCGGTTTCCACGACCACACCCGACTGCTCGCCCTCGCGCAGCGTGAAGGTCACGCTTACGCCGCTCTCCTCGCTCCGGTGGATTGTCCGTTCCCTGAGCCGGGTGTCCGGGTATCGCACCGCGCTAATGGTGAGGGAGTACGCGGAGGTGCGGAAAAGCTGTCCTTCGAGGTGCATCTCGAGTTCGTGCGGATCCCGACCGTAGTTGAAGCGGGGTTCGCACTCGAATCGGAACCGCATGGCGCCTCGGACCACCCGCAACATCCGCACCAAGCAGTGCCGGTCGGTGGGGCGATCCCCGGCGACGGGCATGAAGTCGACCAGTTCCCCGACGCCGTCCGTGCTGAGAAAGCGGGTGATCAGGATCGGCGTTCCGGGCAGGTAAAGCTGCTTGCACGTGTACTCGACACCCTCGGGCGACACCCGGAAGTGACCACCTCTGTGCCGGTCGAGCAGTGCGGCGAAGAGGCTGGGCGAGTCGAACCGGGGGGCGCAGAACCAGTCCAGCGTGCCGTCCGACGCCACCAGCGCCGCAGTCTGGAGGTCGCCGATCAGGCCGTGGGCCTCCACCGGAGGGTACGAATCCACTAGACCACCCCACCTCGTCCGGGCAGCCGGATACCCCGAGCCCGCCGCTACACACGGCGGTCCCGGTGATCGGGTGGGGGTGGGACGGTGCGGACTACCGCTTGCGGGCCGGCGCGGTGGACGCCCGCACCACCAGCTCCGGCTCGAACAGCAGTTCGTCGTGCAGCACCCCGACGCCCTCGATCTGGGTGACGAGCAGGTCCACCGCCGCCTGCCCCATCGTCTCGATGGGCTGCCGCACGGTGGTCAGCGGCGGGTCGATGCAGGTCATCAGCGCCGAGTCGTCGAACCCGACGACGGAGATGTCGGCCGGTACCGCGCAGCCGAGCCGGCGCGCCGCGCGGATGGTGCCGAGGGCGAGCACGTCGCTCGCGCAGATGATGCCCGTGACGCCGCGCTCGATCAGCCGGGGCGCCACCACGCGGGCCGCCTCCATGGAGAAATTGCAGCGCACCGCGTACTCCTCGCCGTCGGACCAGCCGGCGACCTGCGCCATCGCGGCGAGCTTGCGGCGGGACGGCACGTGGTCCTCGGGCCCGAGCACCATGCCGATCTTCTCGTGGCCGAGCGAGCGCAGGTGGCCGTACGCCTGCTCGACGGCGACCGCGTCGTCGGCGGAGACGCGCGGGAAGTCCAGCTCGTCGACGCCGGCGTTGACGAGCACGACCGGCAGTCCCCGGTCGGTGAGGCGGCGGTAGTGGTCGTGCTTGGCGTCGGCGAGCGCGTACGACCCGCCCGCGAAGATCACGCCGGAGACCTGGTGCTCCAGCAGCATCTCCACGTAGTCGGGTTCGGAGATGCCGCCGATGGTGCGGGCGCAGAGCGCCGGGGTGAAGCCGCGCTGCGCGAGCGAGCCGGTGACCACCTCGGCGAGCGCCGGGAAGATCGGGTTCTGCAGTTCGGGCAGGACGAGCCCGACCAGCCGGGCCCGCTCCCCGCGCAGCTTGGTCGGCCGCTCGTAGCCGAGCACGTCGAGCGCGGTCAGCACGGCGGTACGGGTGGCCTCGGAGACCCCGTCGCGACCGTTGAGCACCCGGCTCACCGTGGCTTCGCTGACGCCGGCCTTCTTCGCGACCTCGGTGAGCCTTCTCGTCACGCCCGCAATCGTACGGCAAGGGGCTGCAAGAACTTAACCGGATCCTGCCACCCTTGCCGTCCCGCTTGCAGCCCTCTTACCGCAGATCCTGCAAAGCCGCCTCTATCGCCCGGTGGAACGTCGGGTACGCGTAGATCATGTGCCGCAGCGACTCGACCGGCACCGACCCGTGCACGGCCACCGCCAGCGCGCTGAGCACCTCGCCACCGACCGGCCCGGCCGACGTCGCCCCGACCAGTACGCCCCGCTCGGCGTCGGCGACCAGCTTGATGAAGCCCTCGTTGCCGGCCTTGTGGATCCAGCCCCGGGACGAGCCCGGCAGCTCGGTCAGCCCCACCTGCACGGAGATGCCCCGTTCCCGGGCCTGCTGCTCGGTCAGGCCGACCGCGCCGACCTCCGGGTCGGTGAAGGTGACCCGGGGCAGCGCCCGGTAGTCGGCGCCCGGCCCGCCCTGGCCGAGGATGTCCCGGATCGCGATGCCGGCCTGGTACATCGCCACGTGCGTGAACGCGCCGTGGCCGGTGACGTCGCCGACCGCCCAGATGCCGTCCGCCACCCGCATCCGCTCGTCGACCGGGAGGCTCCGCTGCTCGGGGTCGACGCCGACCGACTCCAGCCCCAGCCCGGCCAGGCGGGCCCGCCGGCCGGTGGTGACCAGCAGCCGCTCGCCGGTGACCACGGCCTCGGTGGAGAGGTACACGGTGAAGCCGTCCGCGTCGTGGCGTACCCGCTCGGCGAGCGCGCCGGTGTGGATCTCCACGCCGTCCGCCCGCAGCGCCGCCGCGACCAGCACCGACGACTCGGGCTCCTCCATCGCGAGCAGCCGGCCGCTGTGCTCCACGATGGTCACCCGTACGCCGAACCGGGCGAAGACCTGGCCCAGCTCGACGCCGATCGCCCCGCCGCCGAGGATGACCAGCGACTCGGGCAGCTCCTCGACCTCGACCGCCTCGCGGTTGGTCCAGTACGGCGTGCCGGCCAGCCCGTCCACCGGCGGGACGACCGGGGCGCTGCCGGTACCGATCACGATCCCGCGGTTCGCCTGGTAGACGTCGTCGCCGACCCGGACCCGCCCCGGCCCCTCGATAGTGCCCGTGCCCCGGACGAAGTGCCCGCCCTTGCCCGTGAAGCGCTCGACCGCGACGGTGTCGTCCCAGGTATCCGTGGCCTCCTCGCGGATCCGCTTGGCCACCGGGGCCCAGTCCGGGACGACCTGGGCGCTGCCGGCCAGGCCGTCGACGCGGCGCGCCTCGGCGAGCGCGTTGCCCGCCCGGATCATCATCTTGGTCGGCACGCAGCCCCAGTACGGGCACTCGCCGCCGACCAGGCCGCGCTCGATCCCGACGACGGTGAGACCGGCGGCCGCGAGCTTGCCGGCCACCTCCTCGCCGCCGACCCCGAGCCCGACCACCACCACGTCGACCTGCCTGTCTTCCGTCACCCGGACAGCATGGCGCACCCGCCGCGGCGGCGACCATCCGCCCCGCCGTCAGCCGGTCGCCGCCGGCGGGCGCGGGGCCAGCGCAGGCGGGCGCGGCCCGGGTACGACGACCGGGGTGCCCGGCGCGGTCAGCAGCGCCCGGGCGGCCACGACCGCGCGGCGCCAGTTCGGTACGACCGCGCGCCGCGCGAAGACGTCGTAGTCCGCGGCGGCCACCTCGTCGAGGATCCCGCCGTAGAGCTGGTACGCGGTCCGGATGCAGGTCTGCGAGCCCGGGGTGAGCAGGACCACCCCGGGGGCGGCCGCCGCGTAGTGGAGCTGGGCGCGGCCGACCTCGTACTCGATCAGCTCCTGGATCCGTGGGCTCGCCGCGCGCCGCGCGGCGGCCGTGACCAGGTCGTCCCGGGTGACCCCGAACCTGTCGAGGTCCTCGCCGGGCAGGTAGACGCGGCCGCGCTCCAGGTCCTCGGCGACGTCGCGGATGAAGTTGGTGAGCTGGAAGGCGAGCCCGAGCTGGCGGGCCGGCTCGCGGGCGGCGGCCCGGTCGGAGCTGCCGAGGATGGGCAGCATCATGCTGCCGATCACCGCCGCCGAGCCGTCCATGTAGTCGAGCAGGTCGTTGTAGGTGTCGTACGAGGTGACCGTGAGGTCCATCGCCATGCTGCGCAGGAAGGTCGAGAAGTCGGCGGTGTCCAGGTCGAACGCGGCGATGGTGTGCAGTACGGCCGGCAGCAGCGGATCGTCGACGGCCGCGCCGTGCAGCCCGGCGACGAAGCGGTCGGACCACTCGGCGAGCCGGGCGGCGCGGGCCGCGGGTGGCAGTTGGTCGGTCCGGTCGACGATCTCGTCGGCGTACCGGGTGAAGCCGTAGAGGGCGTGCACGTGCCGCCGCTTCCAGGCGGGCAGGAGGCGGGTCGCCAGGTAGTAGGTGCGCCCGTGTCGCCGGTGCAGTTCGCGGCAGCGCTCGTAGGCAGCGGTGAGATCCGTCCGCACCGTCTCCCCTCCAAGCTGATCGATGCACTAATCGACGCAACTGACACTCTACGGTACGCTGCGCGGACATTCCGGCAGCGCGACCACGGGCCTTGCCGCCCGCGTACCGCCGATCCGACCCGGCAAACCGGTCGGTTCGTACGGTCACACTCGCCCGACTCCCTGTGACGGCGACGCATTGGCGGGCATGATGTGAGGATCCCAAGGGGGTGAGGGCATGCGCACCGTTACCGGACGCAGCGACCACGTGGTCGTGGTCGGCGCCGGACTCGGCGGCCTGGCCTGCGCGCTGCACCTGGCCGGCGCCGGGCGGCAGGTCACGGTGCTGGAGCGCGAACCGGTACCGGGCGGGCGCGCCGGGCGGCTCAGCCTGCCGGCGCCGGGCGGTGCCGAGCGGTACGAGTTCGACACCGGGCCGACCGTGCTGACCATGCCGGAGCTGCTCACGGACGCGCTGGCGGCGGTCGGCGAGGAGCTGGCCGACTGGGTGGAGCTGGAGCTACTCGACCCCGCCTACCGGGCGCACTACCCGGACGGCTCCACCCTCGACGTGATCACGGACACGGCCCGGATGGCGGCCGAGATCTCGCGCGTCTGCGGACCCCGCGAGGCGGACGGCTACCTGCGCTTCGTCGAGTACGCCCGGCGGCTGTGGCGGCTGGAGCGCGCGGACTTCATCGACCGCAACCTCGACTCGCCCCGCGACCTGCTCACCGCCAACCTGCTGCGGCTCTTCGCGGCCGGCGCGTTCCGGCGACTGCAAAGCAAGATCAATCAGTTCTTCGCCGACCCGCGGACCCGGCGGATCTTCTCGTTCCAGGCGATGTACGCCGGCCTCGCCCCGCACGACGCGCTCGCCATCTACACGGTCATCGCCTACCTCGACTCGGTCGCCGGGGTCTACTTCCCCCGGGGCGGGATCCACGCGGTGGCTCGGGCCATGGCCGGCGCGGCCGAGAAGCACGGCGTGCAGATCCGGTACGGCACCACGGTGAGCCGGGTGGAGACCAGCGGCGACCGCGCCACGGGCGTACTGACGGCCGACGGCGAGCGAATCGCCGCCGACGTGGTGGTGCTCAACCCCGACCTGCCGATCGCCTACCGCGACCTGCTGCCGCCCACCCGGGTACGCCGGCTGCGCTACTCGCCCTCCTGCGTCGTGCTGCACGTCGGCTCGCGACAGGCGTACCGGGGGGCGGCCCACCACAACATCCACTTCGGGCGGGCGTGGCGGCGCACCTTCGACGAGGTGATCAAGCAGGGCCGGCTGATGACCGACCCGTCCCTGCTGGTCACCAACCCGAGCCGGAGCGATCCCGGGCTGGCGCCCGCCGGCCGGCACACCTACTACGTGCTCGCGCCCGTACCGAACCTGGAGGCGGGGCCGCTGGACTGGCGCGGCGACCTGCCCCGGCGGTACGCGGACGAGCTCATGGCGACGCTGGAGCGGCGCGGCTACGTCGGCTTCGCCGAGGGCGTCGAGGTCTCCCGGATCGTCACGCCGGCCGACTGGGCCGACGCCGGAATGGCCGCCGGTACGCCGTTCGCCGCCGCGCACAGCTTCGGCCAGACCGGCCCCTTCCGCCCCGGCAACCTGCACCGCACCCTGTCCAACGTGGTCTTCGTCGGCTCCGGCACGCAGCCCGGCGTCGGCGTACCGATGGTGTTGATCTCCGGGAAGCTCGCCGCCGCCCGGGTGACCGGAGGTGTTCGATGACGTCTTCCCGCGAGGCACACCTGGTCGAACTGGTCGACGAGACCGGGCGGCCGACCGGCGCCACCACCGTCGACGAGGCGCATCAGGCACCGGGCCGGCTGCACCGCGCCTTCTCGGTGCTGCTGGTCGCGCCCGACGGGCGGATGCTGCTCCAGCAGCGCGCCGCCGGCAAGACCCGCTTCCCGCTGCGCTGGGGCAACTCCTGCTGCGGGCACCCGCCGCCGGGCGGGTCGCTCACCGACGCCGCGAACCTGCGGGTACGCGAGGAGTTGGGCGCCGGGCCGGTGCCGCTCACCGAGGTCGGCGTCTACGTGTACCGGGCCGAGGACCCGGTCACCGGGCGGGTGGAGCACGAGTACGACCACGTGCTGTTCGGGCGGTTCACCCCGGGCGACCCGTTACGGCCGGACCCGACCGAGATCGCGGACCTGCGCTGGGTCGACCCGGCCGGGCTGCTCGCCGAGATCGACGCCGAGCCGCAGCGGTACGCGCCGTGGCTCGGCGGGGTGACCGAACGGCTGCTCCGGCACCGGGCCGGCGACCCGGCGGGCCCGGCAGCCCGGCTCGACGCGGGCGAACCGGCGGGCCCGGCGACGCGGCTCGGCTCGCACGAACCGGCGGCCGCCGGGTCGGTCGGGACCGGCGCGTCGCTGGAGGAGGCACCGGAGCGGTCGGTTGGGCGATGACGCCCTCAGCGCGGGGGCGGTGGCCCGCCGGCTCGGCATCGCCGTCACCACCCTGCGCACCTGGCACCAGCGCTACGGGCTCGGCCCGAGCCAGCACACCCCGGGCCACCACCGTCGCTACACCCCGCAGGACCTCGACCGCCTGGAGGTCATGCGCCGGCTGACCGCCGAGGGGGTCACCCCGGCCGAGGCGGCCCGCTGGGCCCGCCGCCCGCCCGACCCGCCGGTACCGGAGCAGGCCACGGCGCACCGCCAGCAGCCCGGTACGCGCCGCGCCGGCGGCGGCTTCGCCATCCCGGTCGGCCGGGCCGGACCCGCCGCCCGGGGGCTGGCCCGGGCCGCCATGCGGCTGGACGCGGCCGCGATGCGCGACGCCCTCGACCGGGCGATCCTGGCCGACGGGGTGGTCGCCACCTGGAACGGGCTGGTCCGGCCCGTGCTCACCGGCATCGGCGAGCGGCACGCGGCCACCGGCGCCCTGGTCGAGGTCGAGCACCTCGTCTCGCGCTGCGTCTCGGAGGCGCTGGCCGGCGCGGCCCGGCGGGCGGTACTCGGGCCGGGGCCGGCCCGCATCCTGCTCGCCTGCGCCGACGAGGAGCAGCACAGCCTGCCGCTGGAGGCGCTGGCCGCCGCGCTGGCCGAGGTCGGCGTCGGCTGCCGGCTGCTCGGCGCCCGGGTACCGGCGGCGGCCCTGCTGGGGGCCGTACACCGGACCGGGCCGGCGGCCGTGGCGGTCTGGTCGCACGCGCCGGCCACCGCCGATCCGGGCCCGCTCGCGGCGCTGCTGGCGAGCCGGCGGCGACCGCTGCTGGTGCTCGCCGCCGGGCCCGGCTGGCATCCCCCGGCGCTGCCGCCGGGGGTGCTGCGGCCGGGCACCCTGGAGGAGGCGTTGGCGCTGGCCGTGGCGGTACGGAGATCGCTGGATCGGTGACGTCCCCGCCGTCCTGAAGGTCGCATACCCCCTCCGCGATGCGCATGGACGGCACGGCGTCCGGGAACACGATCGGTATTCGTTTCCGCTAGCGTGGGTTCGCCTTGTTCCCGAAGCCCCCTCGGGTGATATCCATGCCGCGACACGCCGCTATTGCGGCTCGCCTCACCGTGCCGGGACATGCCGCCTTCGCGGCCCGTCTGGCCGCGCTGGTGTTGCTTCTCGGTATCTGGCCGCTCGGCGACCTACCGGCCGAGGAGACCACCTCCTGGCGCAGCAGGACCATCGACGCCGCCGCGGGGTCGCCGAGCCCCGCGCCCGGGTCGCCGGACGGTCCTGGTGCCGGTCAGGAGGGCGCGCCGAAGGGCGGCGGCGCGAAGCCGGGCAAGCCGCCCGCGCCCCGGCCCAAGATCGGGCCGCACGGCACCCGGCGGCTGACCGGCGTGTCGGCGGTGGCGCTCACCTTCGACGACGGGCCGCACCCGACCTGGACCCCGAAGATCCTGGAACAGCTCCGCACCCAGCAGGTCAAGGCGACGTTCTGCCTGGTCGGTACCCGGGTCCGCAAGAACCCGGAGCTGGTGGCGCAGATCGTGCGCGAGGGGCACACCCTCTGCAACCACAGCTGGGCGCACGACCTGCGGCTGGGCAAGAAGCCCGAGGCGCAGATCCGGGCCGACCTGGACCAGACCAACCGCGAGATCCGGCGGGCCGTACCCGGGGTCAGGATCCCCTTCTACCGGCAACCCGGCGGCGAGTGGACCCCGTCCGTGGTGCACGTCGCCAAGGCGCTCGGGATGGTCCCGCTGCACTGGGACGTGGACCCCCGCGACTGGGACAAGCCCGGCGCGCCGTTGATCACGAAACGGATCAGCACGACCACCCGCTCGGGCTCGATCGTGCTGCTCCACGACGGGGGCGGCGACCGCAGCGCCACCCTCGCCGCCTGCCCCGCCGTGATCGGCGAGCTGAAGCGCCGGTACGGCGTAACCCTGCTCAAATGATCTCCCCGGCCGCCTGCTCATAAATCTTGGTACGGGGTGGCCCCCCGAGGGGCCCGCTCGTACCACGATTGCCCAACACCCGCCGGGAGCGGCCCAGCCGCAGCTCAGCGGCGGGTGGCGGGCCGGGGCGATACCGGTTTGGTTGGGCGGGTCGGCATCACGTATGCTTTCGAAGCCTCCGGCGGGGCCGGATGGGAGCACAGCCGCACAAGTTGCCAGTGTGCAATGATGGCGGGGCCGCCCTCATCGTCTAGCGGCCCAGGACGCCGCCCTTTCAAGGCGGTAGCACGGGTTCGAATCCCGTTGGGGGCACGGTGACACCCCCCGGCCCGGCCGGGGGTAGCAAGACTAGTAATATTCCGGCTCGGCCGGTTGCAAGGTCCTGTGGAGCAGTTGGAGTGCTCGCCGCCCTGTCAAGGCGGAGGTCGCGGGTTCAAGTCCCGTCAGGACCGCCAGCGCCGCTCGCCGCGCGTGCCATACGCGCGGCGTTCTGCGTTTCGGGACAGCTAACCCGGTCGGCGGCTCACCCACCGGACGGGTAAGATGACCCGAGCACCATCCCGGCCAGGTAGCTCAGTTGGTACGAGCGTCCGACTGAAAATCGGAAGGTCGGCGGTTCGACCCCGCCCCTGGCCACATAGCCTTTCGCCGGGCTTAGCACAGCGCCGACCAGCGGAAACGCCGGTCGGCGCTGTTGCTTTTGCAGCCGGAAAGAGCCAGCTGGTGATCTTGCGGTCTCAATCCACCGGATTCACGACGCCGTCCGGTTCCCCGCCCGCACGATGCACCTCGACGGCGTGCCGTGCCCGACCTGGTCGTCGTACCCGAGCTGTTGCAGATCATGACCGATGGTCCCCGTCCGGAGCGGCCACCACGCGGTCCACCGCGGCGAAACGGGGGACGGGCGAGGGTCTACCGCGGCGAAATGGGGAAGCGGTGATGATCCTTGCTGGCCATACTGGTCGGCGTGAAGCTCGCTGAGGCCCTTGCGCTGCGCGCGGAAGCATCGCGGCGCGTCGAACAACTCCGTACCCGCGTCGCCGCGAGCGCGCGTTACCAGGAAGGCGAGGCACCGGCCGAGGACCCGGCGGCGCTGCTCGCCGAGGCCGGCGAGGTGCTCGGTGAGCTGGAGGCGCTGATCCGGCGGATCAACCGCACCAACGCGGCCACCACGGTCGACGGTGGCACGCTCACCGACGCGCTCGCTCGGCGCGACGTCCTGCGCCTGCGGCACAGTCTGGTCACGTCCGCCGCTGACGCCGCGGCGGGAGACGGTCAGCGGGGCTTCCGGCAGCTGCGGTCCGAGCTGAAGATGATCCCCGCGCTGCCGGTGGCCGAGCTGCGCGGACAGGCCGACGACCTCGCGCGGCAGTTGCGCGAGGTCGACACCCTCATCCAGCGGACGAACTGGGAGGTCGACCTGCTGGACTGAGAACAGGATGCGGAGCAGGTAGCCGACGTGGAGGCGTGCGCGAACCCGAGGACCGGCGGGTGAAATCCGGTTCCTCCTGGTGCGCCGAGGGCAGGCGTGGGGGTTCGACTCCCCGGCAGACAGCGCACGCCCAGCACGGAGCACAAGTGAGGGTGTACAGGTCACGGCACACCACCAGGCGCAGATCCACGACGGTGAGGGCGGGACAGGGGACCTCCGCATCGAGGCTCGGTTCAAGGTCGGCGGTCCGCCCGGGCCCGGTCGACCGATCCACGAGGCCGGCGTTCGCCCGGTGCCGGGGCCGGCTTGAGGCACGAGGATGGGACCGTGCCCGCTGAGCCGACGATGCTGCTCGTCCACAGCCCGCTCCTCACCCCGTCCACGTGGGACGCGCTGCGGCCGTACCTCGAAGCGGCGGGGTGGCGGGTGGCGGTGCCGGACCTCCGCCCCTGCCTCGATGCGCCGTCCTTCCACGCGGCGGTGTGCGCGGCGGCGGTTGCCAGCGTCGACGGTGGTACGCCCAGCGTCGTCGCCGGTCACAGCCGCGCGGGGGCGTACCTGCCCGGCATCGCCGAGGCGGTCGGGGGTGATCGGCTCGACGTCGTCTTCGTGGACGCCCGCCTGCCGTACCCGGGCAGCAGCTGGGTCGGGTCGGTGCCGCCCGAGCGGGCCGCATGGCTGCGGAAGGTGGCGGCGTCGGGCCGGCTGCCGAGGTGGGGCGCGTGGTTCCCGACCGGATCCCTCGACGGTCTGCTGCCCGATCCCGAGCAGCGGCGCCGGGTGCTGCACGACGCGCCCGAACTGCCGTGGGAAGTCGTCTCCGAGGTGCTGCCCGAGTCCGGCGGGGCATGGGACTCCGCGCGGCGCGTCTATCTCCGGCTGAGCGCCGCGTACGAGCCCGCGGCAGAGCTGGCGGAGGAGTCCGGGTACCTGGTCCGGCGCCGGGACGCCGACCACCTGGCGATGGTCACGCGGCCCGCCATGGTCGCGGAGCTGCTCCTGTCGTCGGTACGGGCCCGGTCGACCGATCACGAGACCGGGTCGGAAGCCGCCCGTTGATCATCGGATATGGTCACCGCGTCCCATAAGGGCGCGATCTTCGCGCCGGAGTTCTGGAGGACGATGTGCGCGTACTGGCGCGACGAGTGACGGTCTCGATTCTCTCGGCGGTCACCGCCGTGGCGGCGTTCGGTACCCCGGCCCGCGCGGCGACGAACCCCTTCACGCCGGCCCAGGCCTGCAACAACGACTTCGGCGGGTCCTGGTACCAGGCCTCCGACGGCCACCGGACCATCTCCTCCGGGGGCAGCAGGGTGGGCGACGTCTACCTGATGTACAACGGCGCGAGCGGGTACAACTGCGTCGTCACGCTCAAGGCGGTGGCCGTCGGAACGGCGACCGGCGTCGACGCGCGGCTGCGGGTCGAGGGCAGCTCCTGGGCCGAGCAGTCCGGCAACTACAAGTACTACGCCGCGGTCCAGCGCTCCGCGGTGGACACCTGCGTCATGTACGAGGGCGACATCCTCAACGGCACGATGTGGGTGGGCGCCGGCCGGACCACCTGGGGCAACTGCGGCTGACGAGCCAGAACGGCGGGTACGTGCGCCCGTGCCCGTGGTCTCCGGGCCGAGCCGGAGACCACGGGCACGTCGAAGGGTTGCCGGTCGCGGGTCAGCCCCGCAGCAGGTACGCCCGGAGGATCGTCTGCTCCACCTTGCCGCCGAGCGAGTCGGTGGCGGTGGCCCGCAGCGAGACGTGGCCCGCGCCGGCCGGGTGGGTGACCGTGGCGGCCCGGTTGTCACCGGTGCCCGTGACCGTGGCCGGCTGCCAGGTCTTGCCGTCGTCGTACGAGACGTCGACCGTCAGCCTCGTGACGGTGGCGCCGTCGGCGGGGTTGTGGTGCTCGACCCGGACCGGGATGCGGTACGGCTGCCCGGCCGGCGCGCGGTAGGCCTCGTCCAGCGCCGGCGCGAAGTGCACCGCCATGACGGAGACCGGCAGCGGGGCGGCGACGTGCGCCGAGCGGAAGGTCCACGCGACCGAGACCCGCTGCGTGACCGGCGAGTAGCTGTGCCGGTCGACCTCCTGCTCAAGCCGGTAGGTGGCCGCGGCCCTGGGCAGGTCGTTCGTCAGGGAACCGGGGGTGGCGGGGTTCTCGGCCACGAGCTGACCGTCGCGGTACAGCCGCAGCCGGCCGCTGTCGGTGCGGTACTTCGGCAGCCCCGACCGCCCGGGTACCGGGTCGACCACGGCGCTGAGGTTCACCTGGAGTTCGTCGTTCGGGCTCCGGACCACGCCCTGGGGTGAGCGTGGGTTCTGGTGGCCGAAGCCGGGCCCGAAGACCGCCCCGTTCCACTCCTCCTGGTACATCTGACCGGCGCGGTAGCCGTGGTCCTTGCTGGACACCGCGTTGAGGCTCGGTCCCGAGGGGTACGTGGCGGTCTCCGTGAACACCTGGAACCAGGGGATCTCCGCCGGGGCGTAGTAGTAGTCGGTCCGTTTCGCCGGCAGCGTCGTCTGGCCGGTGACGTAGACGAACGACGCGCTGCTCCCGGTCGACTGGGCGCCGTCGTTGCCGTAGTGCCCCTGCGGACCGTTGAAGCGGGTGCGTACCGTGGCGAAATCCTCCGCCCGCAGCCGCGCCGCGAAGCCGTTCGGGACGCCGCCCATGCGCGGCCAGATGGCGTTGTAGCTGTACGGACTGTTCAGGAACCGACCGTCCGAACTGCGCCGCAGCCAGCGCGCCGAGACGTCGGACCGGAACCGCTCACCCGGGGCGACCGCGCCGAGCTGGGCGATGTAGATGTTGTCCGGGCCCCGGTTGAGGTTGCTGACCGAGAGTGTGGTGTCGAGCCCGGAGCCCACGGCCGCGAGCCGGTACCCGGTGGAGGCCTGGGCGAACTCGGCCGTCGGCTCGGGCACGCCGACCGTTATCGGTTTGCCGGCACGGGCGTCGAGCACGACCTCGGTGTCCCCGGTCAGGCGCAGCTTCGGCAGCGCGAGCAGGGTCCAGGTCTCCGCGTCGGTTCCCTCGGCCGTAACGATCTGGGCGCCGATCGTGTAGTCGTCCACGGGCAGCCGCAGCACCTGCCCGCCCGGTTCCCAGGCCGGCGTGCTCACGTCGGTCGACCAGGAGGTGGCCAGTCCGAGGTACGCCTGGGCGGCGGCCCCGTCCCGGTCCAGCACCCGCAGCTTCAGGTCGTGGTGCTCGGCCTCGCGCATCACCGACAGCAGGGTACGAGCGCTGGCTCCACCGCCGCTGGTTCCGCCGCTGTTCGCGACGAGTTGTCCGGCGTACCGGCCGTCCGGCGTCTTCACCCGGGTGTCGACGGTGACCGTCACGGCGGCGGTACCGCCGGCGGGCACGGTGATGCGGCTCGGGCTGACGGCGAGCATCGACGTCGGCGGGACGACGCCGCCCGGCCCGGTGAGCGTGGCCCTCAGGTCGAGCGTGACCGGCGCCGTCCCGTCGTTGTGGTAGGTGACCTGCCGGCTGACGGGCTGGTCGTCGCCGTGTGGCCAGGACTGCAGCCCCAGGTCCAGGCTGCCCGTGTCGGGCAGCACGGACCGGCCGAGCAGCGCGGCGAGGTCGAGCTGGCCGGCGCCCTGTGCGTCGCGGTCGACGTCGGTGAAGGACGTCGCGGTGCTCACCATCGCCGCCTTCAGGCGCGCTCCGGACCAGTCGGGGCGGCGCTGGGCCAGCAGCGCGGCGGCCCCGGCGACGTGCGGCGTCGCCATCGAGGTACCGCTCATCGCGGTGTACGCCGGGGTCTGCTCGTCGACCGGCGGCACCGGCGCGGTCGACGAGCGGGCCGCGACGATGTCGACCCCCGGCGCCACGATCTCCGGTTTGCTGGCGCCGTCGTCGACGCGGGGGCCCCGGCTGGAGAAGGCGGCGACGTTCTCGTACCGGGTGCTGGCACCGACCGCGAGCGCCGCGTCGGCGGTCGCGGGCGACGAGACGCTGCCCGGACCGGCGGCACCGTCGTTGCCGGCCGCGACCACGAAGAGGGTGCCGTATCGGGTGCTGAGCTGGTTGACGGCCTCTTCGATCAGGTCGGTGCCGGGGGTGTCGGGCGCGCCGAGGCTCATGTTGACGACGTCGGCGCCCTGTTCGGCGGCCCACTGCATGCCGGCGAGGATCGCCGAGTCGCTGCAGCCGCGGTCCTCGCAGACCTTGCCGACGAGCAGCGAGGCGTCCGGCGCGACCCCCTGGTACCGGCCGCCCGAGGCGGCGCCGCTGCCCGCGATCGTGGACGCCACGTGGGTACCGTGGCCGATCACGTCGCCCGCCTCGGGTACCTCGGTGAAGTTGTGGTTCGCGACGATCCGCCCGGCGAAGTCGGGGTGGCCGGCGTCGATGCCCGTGTCGAGCACCGCCACCTTCACCCCCTTGCCGGTGAAGCCGGCCCGCCACATCGCGGGGGCGCCGATCTGGGCGGTACTGCGGTCGAGGCTGACCTGTCGCTTCCCGTCCAGCCACACCGAGCGGATTCCCCCGGCGAAGGTCGGCGAGGTACGTCCCTTGGTCAGCGCCGACCACCAGCGGCCGGCGTCCTTCTTGGTCGCCTGTACGGCGACGGCGCCGACCGCGGGCACCTCGCCGGTGACGTCGACCCGCTGGGCGGCCGCCCAGGCCCGGGTCCGGGCGGTACCGGACGACGGCTCGGCGCGGACGATCAGCGGAAGGCGCTGGCTCCGCGCGTCGTCGTAGCCGAGTGCCGTCAGGGTGGTGAGGTCGAACAGCCGCCGGTCCAGCCGGCCGGCCGCGATCAGGCCGGCCGCGTCGCTCGGGATCACGTACCGGTGGCCGTCGTGTTCCTGAGTCAGGAACGTGACGCGCTCCCGGCCGGCGCCCGGCCGCACGTTCATCTTCTCGGCGGAGAGCAGCTCCACCACGTCGCCGGTCAGCAGGGTCACGGTGGCGCCGGCACCGGCATCGGGACCGGTGCGGCCGGCCGGGGACGGGCCCGCCGCCGTGCCCGGTTTGCCGGCCGGGGACGGGTCCGCCGCCCCGGCCGCTCCGGCGGCCGGGGAAAGACCGGCCAGCATGGTGAGGCCGACGGTGGCCGCCAGCCATCGGGTGTAACGCATCAGGCTTCCTCGGGTACTCGGAGTGGATCGGTCGGTCAGGGCAGGGTCGGGATCTGCGGCGTCGCGTCCGACCACTCGGCGACGAGCACCACCGTGTTGTCCCACTTGATCGGCTTGCCGTCGGCGCGCTTGCCCGAACTCCGTTCGCGGGCCAGCATCGTGTGCGCGTCCGGGTCGATGATCATCTGAGTCTTCGGGCTGTGCACCCCCGCGTCGAGTCCGACGCAGCGTCCCGGCCGCCCGTTGGCGTCCTTCACCTCACCGCAGTCGCGCAGGCCCTCGATTCCGGCCAGCGCGCGGTATGCCGCCGCCCGTACCGCCGCCGGGGCCGGTACGTCGACCAGCAGTTGGGTGAGGACGTCGAAGGCGACGGGGGCGTTGTCCGGGCTGTCCGGCGCGATCCCCATCCCGCGCTGCAACCGCTCGTCGACCCAGCGCCGCAGTCCGGCCGGGTCGGTCGGCAGAGCCCGTACGCCGGCCACGTCCAGTCCGCCGAGGTCACCGAGGTACGTGGCTCCCGTGGCCTGCGCGCGGGTGAGCGTGCCCGCGTCGGGAGCCGTCGTCAGGATCACGTCCTTCCGGTCCGGGCTGTCGGCCGGTCCGACATTCCACCGCGTCGGCGACCCCGCCGCCCGCCAGGCCCGCTCGTCCGCCTCGGTGGCGGGACGCACGCCCAGGCTCCGGTAACCGAACCAGCCCCGCTCGCCGGGGTTGCGCGGTTCCCACTTCTCCAGGAGCTGCCGTTCGGCCAGGTCGTAGCCGTTGGCGCCGGTACCGATCCGGACGGTGCGGACCGTCACGAGCTGCTTGACCCGCCAGTACCGGCCGGTGTCCGGCGTCCGCTCCGCCTGGGTCGCCGCCGCCAGGAGCAGCTGCGGCGCGGACGGCGACGCGCCGGGTCCGGCCGCCGCCGGCGGGGGCGTCCGGGGTGCCGGTGCCGGGGTGGTTCCCGGCAGCGCCACGGCCACCGCGGCGGCCGCCGCGAGCACCGCCGTTCCGGCGATCGACCAGCCCAGCAGCGGCCGGCGGGCGGGTGACACCACCGACGCCGACACCGGAAGCTCCCGGGTCAGCGACTCCAGTGTCTGCCGGCCCGCGGGACTCGCCGCCCAACCGGGAAGCTGTGGCCGGGAGCGGCGCAGCATGTCGTCAGTGTTCATCAGGGTTCCTTCCTGGGATGTCCAATGTGGGTGGGGGCCGACGTGGCGCTTCACAGCGCGGCGGGCGTCGGCCGTGGCGCGTGCCGGGGCGAGGGGGACCGCTCGAACGCCTGCCGGAAACGCGCCCGGGCGCGGTGCAGCCGTACGGCGTAGGTGGCCCTGGAGATGGCGAGCGCGCGGGCCGCGTCGCCCGGCGGCAGGTCGAACCAGAAGGCCATGACCAGCACCTCCCGGTCGCTCTCCCGGAGCGACTCCAGCGTGCGGCGTACCTCGTCCCGCCGCGCGACCTCCTCGGCCATCCGGTCCTCCGGCAGCTCCGGGTCGCCGTACGCGGCGAGGCGCTCGCCCAGCAGCGCCGTGGCGACGCCCTTCCGCAGGCGGGCGAGGACGACCGTGCGGGCCACCCCGAAGAGCCAGCCGCGTTCCTGACCCACGCGTACGCGGTCGAGCGACCGCCAGGCCGTCAGGAAGACCTCGCCCACAATGTCGGCGGCGTCGTGGCGACCGACTCGCCAGGCCGCGTACGCGTGAATGTCGTCGGCATGCCGACGGAAGAGTTCGCTCAAGCGTTCTTTCCGTTCCTGCATCGCACCTCCGTAGTCCGGGCCGTCACACGTACTTGTCGGCTCGGACCCGATCGATTACCAGGAACGAGAAAAGAGCTGAGCGGCCGGTGTCAGCGCTGGTTGCCGCCGGCACGGTGCCGCGCCGGTGACCCGTGATTCGTACGCGAGGGCTGGCGCGGTGTCGACGGTCGCGGCCGGACCCGGCGCAGCCCGGCGTACCGCACCCAGATGGTCCGCCTGCCGGGCGGCCGTTGATCGTTAGTTCCGTTCCGGTGCCATCGGAGCCCGAAGGCACCGGTTCACAGCTAACAATCATGGGGCGCACTCGGCTGGCGGGCGGCGGAGCCCGAGCTTGGAGAGTGGCCGCACCGGCTGGCTCTGTAGCAGAGGCGCCGCTACGGCGGCGTTAACGGTTGCGTTCACGCCCCCGCAACGGCACGACCGCGATCGTGGGCGGCATGAAGAACAAGCTACGGATCGCGGCCGGCACGGCGACGGCGGCCGCGCTCGTTGGCTACGCCGCGACGCTCGTGGTCTCCCCGTCCAGTACCGCTGAAGCGTCCAGCCGCCCACCGGTCTGCGCCGCCCCCACCGGACCGATCGGGCAGCCGGCCACCTCGCAGCCGACCCTGTCGAAGCCGACCACGATCACCACCATCGAGCAGGCGTACTACTGCATCTTCGACCATTACTACAGCGGTTCGGTACTGGACGACCGCACCCTGCTGGTGCCGGCCTTCGCCGCGCTCACCCAGGAGTTGCAACGCCGCAGACTGGATCAGTCGCAGGCTACGGTGCCAGCTTTGACCGGTAGAAGGGACGCCGACTGGGCCGAGTTCAGTCGTGCTTACCAGAAGATCGGCGCGAAGCTGCCGGAGGACTCCGCACTGCGGCAGGCTGTCGCGGAAGCGACGTTGCGAGGCATGGTGGCCGCTCTCGGCGACAACCACGCCAACTGGAACCGCCTGCCCCAGCAGCGAAGCCTGCTCGGCCTGAAGTTCTCCGGTCTGCGTCCCGATGGCATCGACCCGGCCATCACCGCGCCGATCTTCGTCACCGCGGTCGCCCCGGGCAGCGGCGCGGAGAGCGCCGGGATCAAGCCGGGCGACGAGGTGGCCACGGTCAACGGGGTACCGCTGATCCTCAACGGGATGGTGACCGGCGGTGTCGTTGATTGGCTCACGACGCCGACACCGGGGCGCCCGCTGCAGTTCACATTGCGACGCCCAGTCACCGGTGAGACCTTCACCATGACGGTGACACCGGCCGCGTTTTCGCAACAACAACCGAAGGCCGAGGCGGAGCTGCTGCCCGGCGACATCGCCTACGTCACGATTCCCGGCTTCTTTCCCGGGGTTGCCGACCAGGCGCTCAATGCGATCGCGGACCTGCGCAGGAACACGACCCTGCGCGGGATCATCCTCGATCTGCGGGGCAACGGCGGCGGTTCCGGGTCGGAGCTCGGAAGGCTACTGGGCGCCTTCGTCCACGGCAAGACCACGAGTTACTGGTGCGACGTGCGCGATCGTTGCACCGCCAACCACCCCGACGACACGGTACCGCTGCTGAACCTCCCCCTGGTCGCGCTGACCGATCGCAACTGCGCCTCGGCCTGCGACTCGTTCGCCAGCACGGTCAAAGATCTCCACCTCGGCACCCTGGTCGGTACCCGCACCGCGGGCCTGGTTTCCGGCCCGACCCTGCCGTACCGGTTGGACGACAACAGCGAGCTGACCCTGCCCAGTCTCCGCGAGATCGGCGCGAACCGAGAAATCATCAACACCATCGGCGTCGCCCCTGACCATCTGGCGCCGATGACCGCCGCGGATCTGTCCGCCGGGCGGGATCCGGGTGTGGCGAAGGCCCTGACCCTGCTGGGATAGGCGTCGGCAGGCCCGACTACATCCGGAGGCAGGTTCAGCGGCTGCGGTTGGCACGACCGGACCTCTACTTCTACCCACCTCGGACGACGCCGTTCTCCCAGGCCCAGGCGGCGATCTCGACGCGGTTGCGGAGGCCGAGCTTGGTCTGGATGCCGGAGACGTGACTCTTCACGGTGCTGAGCGAGATGAACAGCTCGGCGCCGATCTCCTGGTTCGTACGCCCCGTGGCGATCGCCCGCACCACCTCCAACTCCCGTTCGGAGAGTGGCCGCACCGGCTGGCGCCGCGATCCTCGGGTGGGCGCCCCGCCGGCCGTCACGTGGCGCAGCAGTCGCAGCGTGACGGCCGGCGAGATCAGCGCGTCGCCGACGCTGGCGGCCCGTACCGCCTCGACGAGCAGCGCGGGGCCGGCGTCCTTGAGGACGAAGCCGACGGCCCCGCCGCGCAGCGCGCCGTAGACGTACTCGTCGAGGTCGAAGGTGGTGACCACGACGACCCGGAGCGGGTGGACGACGCCGGGGCCGGCCAGCGCGCGGGTGACCTCGATGCCGTCGAGGCGGGGCATGCGGATGTCGACGAGGCAGACGTCGGGGCGGAGCCGCCGGGCCAGCTCGACCGCCTCGACGCCGTCGGTGGCCTCGGCGACCACGCCGATGTCGGGCTGGTTTTCGAGGATGAGCCGCAGGCCGCTCCGTACCATCGCCTGGTCGTCGGCGAGCAGCACGTTGATCGTCATCGGGCCTCCCGGGCGGGTACGGGCAGCGTGGCCCGTACGCACCAGCCGGCGCCGGCCCTCGGTCCGGCGCGGAGCGTACCGCCGAGGGCCTCGACGCGTTCCCGCATCCCGACGAGGCCGTACCCGCCGAGGTGGTCGGCCCGGGCCCGGACCGGCGGGCCGTCGTCGGCCACCTCGACCGTGAGGGCCGAGCCTTCCCGCGTGACGTCGACCGTGACCGCGCGGGCCTGCGGGGCGTGGCGGGCGACGTTGGTCAGCGATTCCTGGACGACCCGGTACACGGTGTTGGTCACCTCGGGGGGCCACTCCGGTTCGTCGTCAGGCATGCGGAGCCGCACGCTGGGCCCGCCGTGCGGCCCGCCGCGCAGCCTGCCGTGGGGTCTGTCGTGGGGGTCGTCGTGGGGTCTGCCGTGATGGGCGGCGAAGCGTTCGACCAGCTCGCCGATCCGCTCCGGGGCGGCGGTGGCCGGCGGCGCGTCGTCGGCGTCGCGCAGCAGGCTGACGACGCGCCGCATCGCGGCCAGCGCGTCGGAGCCGGCCCGCTCGATGCCGACGAGCACGTCGATCCCGGACGGCACGTCGGGCGCGCTGTTCCCGGGCGGCACGTCGGGAACGCCGCTGCCGGGCGGCACGTCGGGCGCGCTGTTCCCGGGCGGCACGTCGGGCGCGCCGTTCTCGGGCGGCACGTCGCCGCCGGCAGGCACGTCGTCCCAGGAACGCCCGCCGGCGGCGAGCTGCGCGGCCTGGGCCTGGAGCACGATGCCGGTGATGTGGTGGGCGACCACGTCGTGCAGCTCGCGGGCGAGGTTGAGGCGCTCGTCCCGGCGTACCCGTTCGGCGACGGCCCGCCGCCGGGCGTCGAGCAGCCGCAGCCCCAGCCCGGCCGCGAGCGCCGCGAGCCACGCGGCCGCGTTCCAGGACGTCACGGCCCGGCTGCCGCCGTCGACGGGAAAGGCGAGCCAGGTACCGGCGACCACCGCGAGCCCGCCGCCCGCGATGCCGCTCGCCCACGGTACGGGGAGCGCCCGGACCGCCGAGCCGACGAGGACCGAGAGGTTGAGGGCCATGGCGGGGCTCGGCTCGGCGGGGAGCGCGGCGGTGCCGGCGACCAGGACGGCGACCGCCGCGAGGGCGAGGCCGGCGAGCGCCGCGCCGGACCGGTGGCGGCGACGCAGCAGCGCCGCCGCGCACGTCGCCGCTCCGGCGGCGCAGTCGAACGGCCAGTAGCCGGCGCCCCAGCTCTGCGCGATCGCGACCGCCTGAAGCGCGAGCGCCGCGCCGGTGAGCCCGGCGAGCCCGAGGTCGCCCAAGCGGCGGCCCAGCCAATCCCGAGGATCCATCCCGCCGAGGCTACGAAATCCGCGTCCGCGCCGAACCGGCCGAAAGTACGGTCGACGGCCGCGCGTACCGTGCTTCGGCCCGATGCCGGCGGCGTCCCGGCTCCACAGGATGGGCCGCATGTCACCTCACGACTCCCGCCGGATCGCCGCGCTCGACGTGATCCGCGGCTTCGCGCTCTGCGGCATCCTGCTGGCCAACGCGCAGCCGATCGCCAATCGCGGTCGGGCGGTCATCGCCCCGGGTCCCGCGCTCGGCCTGGACAGCGGGCACGCCTGGCTGGGGCTGCTGGTCGAGCAGCGCTTCTTTCCGATCTTCGCCTTTCTCTTCGGCGTCGGGTTCTCGCTGCTACTGGCCTCGGCCCAGGAACGCGCCGCGCGGGAAGGCGCCGTCGGGGAGCGGGCCGCCGGGCGGCGCGGCGCCATCCGTCCCCGGCTGATCCTGGTACGCCGACTGCTGGTGCTGCTCGCGGTCGGCCTGGCGCACCTGCTCCTGCTCTGGCAGGGCGACATCCTCTCCACGTACGCCGTCATGGGCCTGCTGGTCCTGCTCCCCGCCAGCTGGCTGCCCCGGTGGGCGGTGGCGGCGCTGGGCCCGCTCCTGCTGGCGACCGCGCTGCTGCTCGGCGACGGCCGCTTCACCCTGGTGGCCGGGCTGTTCCTGCTCGGCTCGGCGCTGACCCGGTACGGCGTGATCGCCCGGATGGGACGGTCGACCCGGGTACCCGCCGTGCTGGGCCTGGTCCTCACGGTCGTGGCGGCGCCGGTGCTGTGGTGGCAGGCCCGGTCGACCGGTACGGCCGGAATCCGCCCGATGGCCCTGGGCGGGCTGCTGCTCGCCGGGGTCTACGTCTGTGGGCTGCTGGTCCTGCTCCGGACCCCGCTGCGGGCCGCCCTGCGGGTCGTCTTCGCGCCGCTGGGCCGGATGGCGCTGACCAACTACCTGACCGCGACGGTGCTGGTGTTGGCGGTGAGCCGGTTCGTCGGCGGCCGGCCGGAGCAGTGGTCGGTGGCGACGGTGTTCCTGATCGCCGGTCCGATTCTCGCGGTCCAGTGGCTCTGGTCCACCCTCTGGCTGGCGCGGTACCGCAACGGCCCGCTGGAGTGGCTGTGGCGGTGGGCGACGTGGGCCCGCCGCCCGCCCCTACGACTCCCCGCCGATCATGGAGTTGTGGCGGGGACGAAGCAGCACATCCCGGGCAAAACGTCGACCACAACTCCATGATCGGCGGGGCAGCGGAGAGTGTTGATCATCTTGCGCCGTACGCCGCCCGGGCGTCGAGCAGTTCGGGGAGGTGTTCCCGGGTCCAGGCGCAGCAGGCGGCCATGGGTCCGAGCAGGGTACGGCCGAGCGCGGTCAGCTCGTACTCGACCCGGGGCGGGATCTCGTCGTACACGGTACGGGTGACCAGCCCGTCGCGTTCCATCGCCCGCAGCGACTCGGTCAGCACCTTCGGGGTGATCCCGCGCAGCGGCACCTGGAGTTCGGTGAAGCGGCGCGGGCCGTCCAGCAGGCAGGTGATGATCTTCGAGGTCCACTTGTCGCCGATCTGTATCGGCGTACGGACGGTCGCGCATCGGGCGAAGAGGTCGGGGTCGAGTGGCTGCCGCACCCGCCCCAAGGTACGTAACCTCCGGCGGCTCGGCCACGCCCGCTGCTCCCGGCCGGTACCGCCGCTGGTCCGGCCGGGAACCGCCGCTGGTCCGGGCCACTACCGTTGCGGAAACCCGGGTCCCTGCCGCTAGCGTCCCGCCCAACTGGCCGGCGATCAGGTGCGCCGGCCCGGTCGGATCGGAGCGGGGCAGTGAGCGCGATCGTGGTTTTCGGGGCCGGCGGGCGGGCCGGACGGCGGGCGGTGGCCGAGGCGGTCGAGCGGGGACACCGGGTGACCGCGGTGCTCCGCGACCCGGGTCGGCACGCCGACCTTGCCGGCCCGGCGGTGACCCTGGTCTCCGGCGACGTCACCGACGCGGGCAGCGTCGCGGCCGTCGCCGCCGGGCACGACGCGGCGGTCAACGCGGCCACCCGGCTCGACGTACCGGCCGAGGAGTTCTACGCCGCCGCCGCGCGGGCGCTGCTGGCGGGGCTGCCCCGCGCCGGGGTCGGGCGGCTGGTGGCGATCGGCATCGGCACCGTGCTGGAGACCGCGCCGGGGGTGCTCGTCCACGACGCGCCCGACTTTCCCACGCCGCACCGGGTGTTCTCCCTCGGGCACCTGGCCGGGCTGGAGGTGCTGCGGACCGCCCCGGTCGGCCTCGACTGGGTGGTGCTGGCGCCGCCGCCGGTGTTCCTGGACACGGAGGCGCCCCGCACCGGCCGGTACCGCACCGGCGACGGGCGACTGCTCCCGACCGCCGAGGGGATGCCCGCGTTCTCGTACGCCGACCTCGCGGTCGCGCTGCTCGACGAGATCGAGACCCCGAGGCACCACCGGGAACTGGTCGCCGTGGCCTCCTGAGCTGCAATCTTGGTACGGGGTGGCCCCTGGCGGGGCCGCGTCGTATCAAGATTTTCGGAGCCGCCGGTAGATCTCGGGCTACGCCGTTCGTCGTACCGACGAACCGCCCGACGGAGGCGGGACGACAGCACCGAGGAGAACCCGATGAGGTACCTGTTCTTGATCGCCACCGACGGACCGATCGACGCCGACCCGGCGGAACTCGACCCGGAGCCCTGGGTGCGGGAGATGGACGCCCGGGGTGCCCATCTCATGGGTGACCGGCTCCGGCCCGCCAGCGACGCGACCACGGTACGGGTCCGCGACGGCGAGCTGCTCGTCACCGACGGCCCGTACGCCGAGACGAAGGAGCAGATGGGCGGCTTCGACGTGATCGAGGCGGCCGATCTGGACGAGGCGATCGAGATCGCGGCGAAGCACCCGATGGCGCGGGTCGCGCAGATCGAGGTGCGGCCGTTCTGGACGGAGTGACCGGGCCGACGGCCGCCGCCGGGGGAACCTCTCCGGCGGCGGCCCCACCGCCGGGCACGGGCACCGACCCGGCCGAAATCGCCGAGGCGGTGGCGGGCGTGTACGCCTCGGAGTGGAGCCGGATCGTGGCGACGCTGATCCGCTACACCGGCGACTGGGACCTGGCCGAGGAGTGCGCCCAGGACGCGTTCGCGCAGGCGCTGGAGCGCTGGCCCCGGGACGGGGTGCCGGAGCGTCCCGGGGCCTGGTTGACCACGACCGCCCGCAACCGGGCGCTGGACCGGCTGCGGCGTACCGCCGTGGAGGCGACCAAGCTGCGAGAGATGGCGCGGATGACCAACCCCGACGAGGTTCCGCCGTTCGATCTACCCGACGGCGGCGTGCCGGACGACCGACTGGAGCTGATCTTCACCTGCTGCCACCCGGCGCTGCCGATCGAGGCCCGGGTGGCGTTGACGCTGCGCAGCCTGGCCGGGCTGAGCACGGGCGAGATCGCCCGCGCCTTCCTGGTGCCGGAGAAGACGATGGCGCAGCGGCTGGTCCGCGCCAAGAACAAGATCCGTAACGCCGCGATCCCGTTCCGCGTACCGCCGGACCACCTGCTCCCCGAGCGCACCTCGGCGGTGCTGGCCGTGCTGTACCTGCTCTTCAACGAGGGGTACTCGGCCAGCGCCGGCGCGGAGCTGGTGCGGCGGAACCTCACGGCGGAGGCGATCCGGTTGGCCCGGGTGCTGGCCGCGCTGATGCCGGACGAGCCGGAGGCGCAGGCGCTGCTGGCCCTGATGCTGCTGCACGACGCCCGGCGGGCGGGCCGGCTGGACGCCTCCGGCGAGGTGGTACCGCTGGACGAGCAGGACCGCACCCGCTGGGACCGGGCGCAGATCGACGAGGCCACCGGCATCCTCGACCGGGCCCTGCGCCGGCGCCGGACCGGCCCGTACCAGCTCCAGGCCGCCATCGCCGCCTGCCACGCCACGGCGGCCGACGCCGCCGAGACCGACTGGACCGAGATCGCGCTGCTCTACCGGGAGCTGGCCAACCTCACGCCCGGGCCGGTGGTGGAGCTGAACCGGGCGGTCGCGGTCGCGATGGCGGACGGGCCGGCGGCGGCCCTGCCCCTGCTCGACGCGCTCGCCGCGAGCGGCGCGCTGGCCGGGTACCACCTGCTGCCGGCGACCCGGGCGGACCTGTTGCGCCGCCTGGACCGGCGGGCGGAGGCGGCCGGCGCGTACCGCGAGGCCCTGGCTCTCACCCGCACCGACGCGGAGCGGCGTTACCTGGAGCGCCGGCTGGCGGAGGTCACTCCGGACGAGCCGTGACAACGAGCCGTGACCCGGGGAGCGCGAGGGTTACGCCGACCCAGCCGTTGACCCGGGGGCGCGAGGGTCCGGGCGCGCCCGGAACCGGGAAAGCCGTTACCTGGGCCGATCCTCAGCCGTCACCTCGAATGATCCCCAAGAGTGATCGTAAAGCTGCGCAGCGAGACGGCAGCCGGTAGGGTCCGCCCATGGGGCAGGGGATCACGAGTCCGGGCCGCATCCAACAGACCGTAGGCAGGTACTCGGTACGAAGCAGGCTCCTGGTCTCCGCGCCGGTCGAACGGGCCTTCGCCGTCTTCACCAACCGGCTCGACCGCTGGTGGGTGAAGGAGTACACCTGGTCGGGTCCGCAGGCACTGGCCGACATCGGCATCGAACCGCGCGAGGGTGGCATGGCCTACGAGATCGGGCCGCACGGCTTCCGGACCGACTGGGGACGCGTGCTCGCCTGGCAGCCGCCGCGCCGGCTGGTCTTCGTCTGGCAGATCGGCCCGGACCGGGCGCCCGTCCCCGACCCGGCGCAGGCCAGCGAGGTCGAGGTCTGGTTCACCCCGGCCGGCGGCGAGCGCACCCTGGTCGAGCTGGAACACCGCAACTTCGACCGGCACGGCGCGGCGGCCGAGGGCTACCGCGAGGCGCTCACCGCCGGCTGGCAGGAGCTGCTGTCGCGGTACGCCGACGCGGTCGAGACGGACGCGGTCGAGACCGCGGAGCACGGCTGAACGAACCCGCAGCCGCACCCGCCGAAACCCACCCGTGGGCGGAGCGGCGGCTGACGCGCCCCGTGCCGGAGCACGGCCGAACGCGGCCATGGCGGGACGGCTGAACGAACCCGTGGCGGCGCGGCCGGGGCGGACCGCCGTCACGCGCCGAGCGGCGTGCTCCGCCCGGACCGCAGCCTGGTACCGCCGAGATCCGCCCGGCGTCCGGCCGCCGCGCCCAGGTCGAGCCCGCCGCCGACGAGGCGGCGCGCGCTGGCGGTACGCAGCCGCGGGTAGACCTCGGCGAGCCGGCGCTCGACCCGATCGGACCGGTCGGCGAGGACCAGCGCCACCGAGGGCGCGCCCGACTCGGCCGCGGCGGCCGTCTCGGCCTCCCGCAGCCGGGTGCCGACCGCCGCCGCGAACCCGGCGAGCCAGGAGCGCCGGAACGCGGCCGGGTGGTCGCCCGCCGGCACCGGCGTACCGGCCAGCCCGTGCGCGGCCTGCACCAGCAGCGAGGTGAAAAGGATCTCCACCCGTTCGAGGTCGCTGGCGAAGCCGAAGAGGTGCATGGCGAACCCGGTGCCGGCGCGGCGGCGGACGGTACGGCAGCGCAGCGGGGCGGCCACGGCGGCGAGCAACCCCGCCTTGTCCAGCGCGTACGGCGCCACCACCTCCACCACCCGGTCGCCGACCGGGTCGACGGCGGGGTCTCGGGCGGCGAGCAGCGCCTGGTCGACCCCGTACCGGGCGATCAGCTCGGTCGCCTTGGCGGTGAAGGCCGCGGCCTCGGCGGCGGTACAGGCCGGGTCCTCCGCCTTCGCCAGCAGCTTCCGGATCTTGCTGAGCATCGCGTCGGGCATACGACCAGAGCTACCACAGGTCGCGCCGACCGATCCCGGTCCCGGTGGTCAGCGGCGGTCGCGGTGGCGCAGGGTCGCCACGGCCGAGCCGGCGAGCGTCAACAGGCAGTCGGAGAGCTGCCCGTCGGCCAGCGCCGCGCCGAAGAGCGCCTCGCCGGTGTCGACGTCGCGGTTGGCGTACGCGCTGACGAACCGGGCCACCCAGCGGGCGTCGTACGCCGCCTCTTCGATGCCCGGGAAGTCCAGCGTCCACATTCCGTCCGGTACGCCGTCGCCGACCATCGTCGCCGCGAGGTACCAGGCCACCTCGTACGCCCCCACCACGCCGGCGCGGTCGACGACCGCGTCGAACGTGCCGACCACAGCGTCGGTGTCGCCGGCCAGCGCCGAGTGCAGCACGGCGGCGGCGTCGTCGAGGGCCTCCTGGGGTACGTCCGTCACGTGCGGAAGGGTATGCGGCCACGTCAAGCAACCCTGGTCACCACGCGGTGCGACAGTCGTTCCGCCAAATATCAGCTACCGGTACGCGATTGACATGCGGGCGCTCTGACATTAGAACGCCCCGGCGCGCTAGTGTGCGCAGCGGACCTCGGGGAGGGGAAGGACCACCATGCTCGTGTCACGCGGCTCGCGCAGCGCCGCTCTGGTCGCCGGTGCGGCTCTGTTGTTCACCGTGAGCGCCTGCGGGCCGGATCAGGGCGCGGAGACGACGACCAGCGCGGTTCGCCTCTACGGCACCGACGGCAACATGCAGAACACGTTCGCCGCGGAGTTCAAGGAGAAGACCGGGCTGCTGGACGGCATGAAGGGCACCACGCCGCTGACGCCGCTCTCCGAGGACTTCAAGCGCCGCCTGCTCGGCGTGGACTCGAAGCTCACCGGCTTCCTCTACGCCGGGGAGACCTACGACGCCGTGGTGATCAGCGCGCTCGCCGCGCAGCTCGCCGGCAGCAACAAGCCGGCGGAGATCGCCAAGCAGATCAACGGCGTCACCAACGGTGGCGAGCGCTGCGACTCCCCGGCGACCTGCCTCCCGCTCGCCCGCAACGGCGTCGACATCGAGTACCGCGGCGTCTCGATCACCCGCGGCGGCTTCACCGACGCCGGCGAGCCCTCGACCGCGAGCTACGCCACCCTGCACTTCGACAAGAACGACCAGATCAACGACGGCAAGACGGAGTTCGTCGGCGCCGGCGACGAGGCGACCGCGAGCACGGGCTCGCCGCCGTCGGGCAAGAAGGAGGGCGAGGGCAAGAGCCACTCCGGCGACCCGCTGAAGATCGGCGGTCTGCTGCCGCGCACCGGTGACCTGGCGCTCGCGTACCCGCCGCTGGCCGCCGCCTCGGCCCTGGCGATCAAGGAGATCAACGCGGCCGGCGGGGTCTTCGGCAAGCCGGTGGTCTGGCTCGACGGCGACGACGGCACGAACCCCGACGTGGCCAAGGCGACCGTACGCAAGCACGCGCAGGACGGCGTGAACGTCGTCATCGGCGCCGGTGCCTCCGGCATCTCCCGCGCGGTACTGCCCGACGTGGTGGCCGCGGGTCTGATCCTTTTCTCCCCCTGCAACACCGACGCCGGGCTGAGCACCGTCGACGACAAGGGCCTCTACTTCCGTACCGCCCCGTCGGACATCCTGCAGGGTCGGGCGCTCGCCGACGTGATCCTCCGGGACGGGCCGCACAAGATCGCCCTGGTGGCCCGGAAGGACTCGTACGGCGAGGGCCTGCAGGGCAACGTCCGCGCCGAGCTGGAACGGGCCGGGTTCGGCGGCGACAAGGTGAAGCTCTACACCTACACCCCGCCGCCGGACCCGAAGACCGACCGGGTCGACTTCACCGCGAGCGCGAACGACATCAAGAGCTCCGGCGCGGACGCGGTACTGGTCATCGGGTACGGCGAGTCGGCCCAGGTGATCGAGGCGCTGGCCGCCGCCGGCGTCGAGATCGCGCACTAGCGCACCGCAACGCGGCAACCGGTCGTCCACCAGCCGGCCCGTCCCCTCGGGGGCGGGCCGGCTGGCATCTTCTGGGGATAATCGCGCCGCCGTCCGGCGCGTAGGTTCCTACCCGAGTCCGCACCCCGCTGACCGGAAGGGACCGATGATGAGCGAGAACCTTGACCCGACCTTGGTCGGCCACGTCCACCTCGACGCCGGAGACCAGGGCTTCGGGCCCGACGACGACCCGGGCGCGGAGCCGGAGCCGTACGAGCCGGAGCCGTACGGCGGGCTCTCGATCGCGCTGCACCACGAGGACGGCTCGATCGACGTGTTGACCGACCACGACGGCGACGGCACGATCGACCTGGTGCAGCGGGACGGGGACGGCGACGGCATCGCCGACACCAGCTACGTCGACAGCGACCACGACGGCCGGCTGGACTCCACGCTGTCGGACTTCGACGACGACGGCACCGTCGACCGGGTGACCGGAGACAGCAACGCCGACGGCCGGATCGACTCGGTCGGCTGGGACCTCGACCACGACGGCGTCATCGACTCCGTCTCCACCGACAGCGACCACGACGGCCGGATGGACAACTGGGTGCGCGACCTCGACCACGACGGCCGGGCCGACTACATCCGCACCGATCTGGACGGCGACGGGCTGGCCGACCAGATCACGCTGGACACCGACCACGACGGTACGGCCGACCGGGTCCTCTTCCCCGACCCGGTGGTCTCCCCCGACGTGAACCCGTACGCCGACCGCTGAGCGGCGGCCCCGGAACACGCCCGGGGCCGCCCGCCCGGGGAGGTCGTCCGTCAGCGGCGCCGGCGGTCGAGGAACTCCGTCATCCGGCGCCGCTTCTCCTCGTCCTCGAAGAGCACCGCCTGGCTCGCCAGGTCGAGCGCCGGGTGCGCCGCCGCCGGCGCGTCGACCGCCAGCTTGGTCAGGCGCAGCGCCAGCGGCGAGCCCTTGGCGATCTCGTCGAGCAGCTCGTGCCCGGCGTCGAGCAGCTCCGACGGTTCGTCCACCACCCGGTTGACCAGCCCGATCCGCAGCGCCTCGGCGGCGTCGACCCGCCGGCCGGTGAAGAGCAGTTCCTTGGCGCGCGCCTCGCCGACCAGCGCGGGCAGGCGGTGGGTGGCACCGGCGCCGGCGAGGATGCCCAGCCGGACCTCGGGCTGGCCGAAGAACGCGCGCGCCGTGCAGACGCGCAGGTCGCAGGCGTACGACAGCTCGGCGCCGCCGCCCAGCGCCGGCCCGTCGACAGCCGCGACGGTGGGCAGCGGCAGCGCCCGGATCCGGGCGAAGAGGGCGGAGTTGATGGCGGCCAGCGCGTCGAGGCGCCCCCGCTCCCGCAGTTGGGCGATGTCCGCGCCGGCCGCGAAGATCCCGTCCGCGCCGCCGGTGAGCAGCAGCAACCGGGGCTCGGCTTCCAGCCGCCCGCAGACCTCGTGCAGCGCCGCGACCAGCTCCGCGTCGATCGCGTTGCGCTTCTCGGGCCGGTCCAGCGTCACCACCAGCCGGTCGGGCCGCTCCTCGACGCGCAGGCTCATCGGAGCCCTCCGGCGCTCGGTCGACTCACTGCCGTACCCCGCCTTCCCACCGGTAGAACCCCTGTCCCGTCTTCTTGCCCAGCAGGCCCCGCGCCACCATCGACTCCAGCAACGGCGGCGGCGCGAACCGGTCCCCGTACGCGGCCTGGAGCGTACGGGCGATGTCGAGCCGTACGTCGAGTCCGACCAGGTCGGTCAGCTCCAGCGGACCGACCGGGTGCCGGTAGCCGAGCACCATCGCCTTGTCGATGTCGGCGGGGCTGGCCACCTCGTCGGCGACCATCCGGATCGCCTCCAGCCCCAGCGCCACGCCGAGCCGGGAGGTGGCGAAGCCGGGCAGGTCCCGTACGACGACGGGGTCCTTGCCCAGCCGGCCGGCCAGCGCGACGGCGGCGTCGGTGGTGGACGCGGCGGTGGCCGGCCCGACCACGACCTCGAGCAGCGCCATCGCCCAGACCGGGTTGAAGAAGTGCAGCCCGAGGAAGCGCTCCGGGGCGGCCAGCGCGCCCGCCAGCTCGCCGATCGCGATGCTCGACGTGTTGCTGCCCAGCAGCGCGGGCCGGCGTTCCTCGGCGGCGGCGAGCACCCGCCGCTTCAGGTCGGCGCGCTCCGGCACCGCCTCCACGAGCACGTCCGGCCGGTCGGCGACCTCCGCCAGCTCCCGCCGTACGCTCACCCGGGCGCGCGCCTGCCCGGCCGCCGCCTCGGTGATCCGGCCCCGGGCGACCGCCCGGTCCCAGAGCCCGCCCAGCGTCTCCCGCGCCGCACCGGCCCGACCGGCGTCAACCTCGACCAGCTCGACCTCGTACCCGGCGCCGGCCGCCACGTACGCGATGCCCAGCCCCATCGTGCCGGCCCCGACGACCACGAACCTGTCGGTCATGCCGGGGCCTCGCTCCGCTCGGCGCCGCCACGGGGTTCGCCCGCACCGCGCCCACCGATTCGCTCGCTGCGCTCGCTCATGGTGGCGACCCTATGCAGCGTCCCCGGCCGGCGGCATGCCCGGGTACCCGCCGCGGGGTATTGCCGTGGTCCAATCCCGGGTAATCGCAACTCCAGCAAGGCTTCGACCGACGACAGAAGGGCTTCACCTCATGAGCGAGGTTCAGGACACCGTGGAGTCGCAGGAGACCGTCGACACCCGGGGCGACGAGCGGATCGAGCTGCTGCGGGCGGACGCCAACAACGACGGCAAGACCGACGTGTGGGTGGTCGACACCGACGGTGACGGCAAGGCCGATCTGTTCCAGTTCGACACGACCGGCGACGGCACCGTGGACGTCACGATGGTCGACCGCGACGAGGACGGCAAGCCGGAGGAGGTCGTCGACGGGGACGGCGGCCACCCGCCGGTCGCCTGAGGCCGGCCACCGCCGAGGGGTTCCGCGCCGGGTACGGCCCGGGGCCCCTCGCCGGTGCGGGCGAGGGGCCCCGGGGCCGGACCGGCATCGCTCAGACGGCGGTGCGCTCCAGTTCGGCGGGGACGGGCTCGCCGGCGCGGGCGCGGGTGCCCGGCCACCAGGCGGCCCGGCCGGCGAGCGCGGTCACCGCCGGTACGAGCAGGATCGACACCACGAACGCGACCAGCGCGATGCCGAGCGTGACCGCGAACCCGATCTCCACGAAGAACGGCACGCCGGAGACGAGCAGCGCGCCGAAGGTACCGGCCAGGATCAGCGCGGCCGCCGCCACCGACGGGCCGGCGTGCTCGACCGCCAGCGCCGCCGCGTCCCGGGCCGACCGGCCCTCCCGGATCTCCTCCCGCAGCCGCGCGGTGACCAGGATGTTGTAGTCCGTGCCGATGGCGGTGACGAAGAGGTACAGGATGATCGGGATGATGAACGAGAGTCCGTTGCGGCCGAGCCCGCCCTGGAAGAGCAGCGCGGTGGCGCCGAGCGTGGCGACGAAGCCGAGGACCACCATCGCCACCAGGTAGACCGGGGCGAGCGCCGCGCGGAGCAGGCCGACGAGGATGAGTACGAAGAGGATGCCGGCGACCGGGAAGATGACCCGCAGGTCGCGTTCGGTGGTGTCCCGCACGTCGGCATAGGCCATGCTCTGCCCGCCGACCAGTACCGTCGTCCCGGCGGGGGCCGCGGCCCGGGCGGCGTCGCGCAGCGGTCCGGAGACCAGGTCGAGCGCCTTCGGCTCGAACGGCGGCTCGGCGAGGACCAGCGGCACGTTGACGGTACGGCCGTCGGCGGAGGTCCGCACCGGCAGCGGCGAGGCCACCCCCGGCACCCCGCGCAGGGTCTGCACGTACCCGCCGATCTCGGCCTCGCTCAGCGGCCGGTCGCCGCTCAGGTAGACGTTGGTGGGTTGCAGCGCCCCGGGCGGGAAGCCCTGCTGCAGGTCGTCGAAGGCCCGGGTGGCCTCGGTGTCCGGCGGGAGCTGCCCGATCGGGTCGTAGTCGGCCTTGACCGTGAGCGCGCCGGCGCCCAACGCGCCGAGCAGCACCAGCGCGCCCGCGATGACCGCCACCGGGCGGCGCGCCACCAGGGCGCCGACGGCGGCGAACCGGGTACGCGCGGGAGCCTGGTCGGCCTTGCGGGAGGGCCAGAAGACCCGGCGGCCGAGCAGCGCCACGATCGCCGGTACGAGGGTGAGGGCGGCGAGCAGCATCACCGCGACGCCGATGGCGAGCCCCGGGCCGAGGGTGGTGAAGAAGCCGAGGGTGGCCAGGACCAGCGCGCCGAAGGCGGCGATCACCGCGAACGCGGCCGAGAAGATCGCCTCACCGACCCGGTCGACCGCCGCCACGATCGCCTCGGCCGGGGTGTCGCCGGTACGCAGCCGCTCCCGGTAGCGGAAGAGCAGGAAGAGGATGTAGTCGGTGCCGATGCCGAAGAGCACGACGGTGAGCAGGATCGGCATTTCCTGGCCGATCTCGAAGTCGAAGACGGTGGCCGCGGCGGCGACCAGGGCGGTGGAGACGCCGAAAACGAGCCCGACGGCGAGGAGCGGGAGCAGCGCCGCGATCGGGCTACGAAAGATCAGCAACAGCAGGACGACGATCAGGCCGACCGTGGCGATGGTGACGATCTTCTCGGCGTCGGCGAACGACTGCTTGTTGTCCAGCACGATCGCGGCCTCGCCGGTCACCCCGGCCCGCAGCCCCGTCCCGTCGAGCGCGCCGGTGACCTGGGTGCGCAGCCCGCGTACGGCGTCCTGCACCCGCTGCTCCTCGGGCGCGCCGGTGAACTGGGCGGCGAGCAGCGCGACCCGGCGGTTCGGGGCGGCCTGCTGCTGGGGGTCGAAGAGGACCCCGGCGGTGGCCGGCGCCTTCTCGGCGTTGAGCCGTTGGGTGATCCCGCCGAGCCGGGCCACGTCGGCGTCGCCGAGGGCGGCGCCGTCGGCGCGTTCGACCACGATCACCGCGCTGGCGCCGTTCGCCTCGGGGAACGCCCGCTCGGCGAGCGCGGCGGCGCGGGCGGACTCCTTGTCGGACGGCAGGAACGCGGACTGGTCGGAGTTGGTCACCGAGCCGAGGCTCGGCGCGGTCAGGATGATCGCCGCGGCGGCCACCAGCCAGCCGAGGATCACCAACCACGGTCTGCGGACGACGACGCGCCCGATGGCTGCGAACATCTGCCCCTCCCCAAGGCGATGCGGCATGGCATCAAGCGCCAACTGGCATTCCATGCCACATGACAGATGATGCCAGTTCTAGGTTCGTGCCACGATGTGGGGGTGACGACGTCGGACCTCGGGATTCTCGGCGAGCCGCCAGCGGGCCGCCGGGAGCGCAAGAAGCAGGAGACCCGGGCGGCGCTGGAGCAGGCCGCGCTGCGGCTCTTCGCGGAGAAGGGCTACGAGCAGACCACGGTCGACGAGATCGCCGCCGAGGCGGACGTGGCGGTACGCACCTTCTTCCGGTACTTCTCGTCGAAGCAGCACGTGCTCTTCGGCGACGTCGGCCACCAGCGGATCAACCATCTCTGCACCGCGCTGGCCGCCGCGCCGACCGGTACGCCTCCGCTGGAGGCGGTGCGGGCCGTGCTCGACGCGCTCGACCTCGACCGGGACGAGCAGGAGCAGCTCAACCAGCGGCTGCGGCTACTCAAGGAGCAGCCGGCGCTGGTCGGCATGTACCTGATGCTCAACCACCAACTCCGCCAGACGCTGGTGGACTTCGTGGCGCACCGTACCGGGCTGCCGAGCACGGACCCGTACCCGCTGCTGGTCGCCGGTGCGGCGGTGACCTCGTGGGACGTGGCGCTGCACGTCTGGCTGGCCGGGGAGAACTCCCGCTCGATGGCGGAGCTGCGGCGCGCGGCCTTCGCGGCGCTCACGGCCGGCATACCGGCCGAGCCGCCGTTCCCGCCGGCCGGAGAAGAACCGGCCTGAACGACGGCCCGCGGCCGGAGAACCGGCCTGAACGACGGCCGCCGGCCGTTTCCTCAGCGGGCCGGGAGCCGCGGGGCGACGCCGGGAACGAAATCGGGGCGGAACCCGTACGGATGGTCCGTACGACTTCCGCCCCCGACTCGGAGCTTGTTCGCCGCTGACTGTCGATCAGTCGCCCTGGCGCTGCTGGGGAATCTGCCCCTGCAGCAGAGCGCGAACTTCCGATTCCCGGTATCGGCGGTGGCCACCCAGCGTCCGGATTGCGCTGAGCTTGCCCGCCTTCGCCCACCGGGTCACGGTCTTCGGGTCGACACGGAACATCGACGCGACCTCGGCCGGTGTGAGTAGCGGCTCGGGTTCGTGCGTACGCGATGCCATCGGTCACTCCTCCACAGGTACCTATAGACATCGGCCGGGGTCCCGCCGGCCGACGCGTCTCCCATCGTCCGGCTAGTCCCCGATGTCCGACATGGGCCGAACGGCCTAACGTCCCTGGATGGACGGATGAACCAAGACCGATTTATACGGCTTTTCTATGCCAGAAAGTGGCTTATTCGGACTCATACTCACGCTTCGTGACGCAATAGCTACGAATAGCCTTCATGTTGGTAGCGCTCCCAACCAGGACATACGTAGCCGATCCGGTGTCCGGATCAGTTGCAGCGTTCGAGCAACTGCACTGCTCGCCAGCGCGCGACCAGCTTCTCGTACGCCTCGGTCGCCCCCTCGGCGTCGCCGCGCGCGAGCGCCGCGAGGCCGCCGGCGACCAACGCGGGCGAGTCGTCCTCGGCGAGCGTCTCGTCGGGCAGCAGATCGACCAGTCCGCCGTAGTCCAGCTCGACCACCGAGCGCGGATGGAACTCCTCCAGCCACCGGGCGCCCTCCTCGACCGCCTCGGTGATCGGCGCGTCCCCGACCGACTTGCGCAGCACCGACAGCCCACGGGAGGCGCGCCGCCGCGCCTTGGAGATCTCGGTGCGGTATCGCAGCACGCGACGACCCGGCCGGGTGGTGAACTCGCGCTCCTGGGCGTCGATGAAGACGAACCAGCGCAGCGGTACGCCCCAGGTGGCGATCTGCTCGTGCACCCGCGGCACCCCGTGCTCCAGCACCCGGGCCCCGCTGCGCCAGTCCTCCACCACCGCCTTGGCCTGGCCGGCGAGGACCGGCGGCACGAAGGCGTCCGCGAGGACCGACGGCACCCCGTCCCGGGCGCTCAGCGCCGCCTCGGCCACCCGGATCCGCAGGTTCCACGGGCAGACCAGCAGCGTGTCGTCGGCCTCCAGGACGTACGCCTCGTCCGGCAGGTCGGGCAGGCGCGTCCAGCCCGCCCCGAGCGCCTCGATCACGGCCGTACGCTGGCGGCCCGGACCCTCCAGCGGCGCGACGGCCCGGCCCTCCCGGACGTACCGGCGCCAGAAGAGCTGACGATCCCGGTCGAAGGCGGTCAACGGCTCGTACACCCGCAGGTATGAAGCGAAGAGCGACGGCACGGCGCGATCCTCCCACGAAACGGAACCTCGCTTTCGTCAGCATCTCCGATCGGCGCCGATGTCGGTGGTCGGGAGTCCGAGGTACGACGTCACGGCGCCGGGCTTGCGGGGGTTTCTCCCGGCTCGCCCGCCGGAAGTTCCAGCTTCTGGTCCACCGTCGGCCGGCCTCGGCATCCCGACCGGTGCGCTACTAGGCTCGGCTGCACACCGGCGTCACCCCGCCGGCCACCGCAGGGCCGCGTCCCACAAGGACGCACACCGACCTCAGGAGCAGTGATGGGCGTATTCGCCAGCACCGACGACCAGGAGACGAGCGGACACGAGCAGGTCGTCTTCTGCCAGGACAAGCAGACCGGCCTCAAGGCGATCATCGCGATCTACTCGACCGCGCTCGGCCCCGCCCTCGGCGGTACCCGCTTCTACCCGTACGCGAGCGAGGACGACGCCCTGCGCGACGTGCTCGACCTCTCCCGCGGGATGGCGTACAAGAACGCGCTCGCCGGGCTCGACCTCGGCGGCGGCAAGGCAGTCATCTGGGGCGACCCGGAGCAGATCAAGTCCGAGGCGCTGCTGCGGGCGTACGGCCGCTTCGTCGAGTCGCTGGGCGGCCGCTACTACACCGCCTGCGACGTCGGCACCTACGTGCCGGACATGGACGTGATCGCCCGGGAGACGCGCTACGTCACGGGCCGCAGCGTGGAGCACGGCGGCGCCGGCGACTCGTCGATCCTGACCGCCTGGGGCGTCTTCCAGGGCATGCGGGCCGCGGCCGAGCACCTCTGGGGCTCGCCGACGCTGGCCGGACGCCGGGTCGGCGTGGCCGGCCTCGGCAAGGTCGGCAAGTACCTCACCGGCCACCTGCTGGACGACGGCGCGTCGGTGGTCGCCACCGACGTGAACCCGGCGGCGCTGGAGTGGGCGCGCGCCACGTACCCGCAGGTCGACCTGGTCGAGGACGCGGACGCGCTGGTCGCCTCCGACATCGACGTGTACGCGCCGTGCGCGCTGGGCGGGGCCCTGAACGACGACACCGTGCCGGCGCTGCGCGCCAAGATCGTCGCGGGCGCGGCGAACAACCAGCTCGCCCACCCCGGCATCGAGAAGGTGCTGGCCGACCGGGGCATCCTCTACGCGCCGGACTACCTGGTCAACTCGGGCGGCGTGATCCAGGTCGCGGACGAGATCGAGGGCTTCAACTTCGACCGGGCGAAGCTGCGCGCCACCCGCATCTACGACGTCACGCGGCAGATCCTCCAGCTCGCCGACGACGAGGGCGTACCGCCGGCGGTCGCCGCCGACCGGCTCGCCGAGCGCCGGATGGCCGAGATCGGTCGGCTCCGCGGTATCCACCTACGCTGAGTTACCGCGCTCGCGCGCTTCGCGGCGCCCGAGGGCGATCGTCCTTCGCCTGCGGGGCGCGACCGCTTCGCGGCGCGTTCCTCGGCTCCAGGACGACGCCGGCGCCGCTACGCGCGCTCGCTGGTGACGTTTCGATCCGACTGGGGCGGGTAGGGTCCGATCGACCCACCCGCCGCGGTTCGCGACGAACCGCCCGTCACGACCGATCTGCCTATACGGTCCTTACCCGCTACAATTCGTAGTGGCCGGATCACTTGCGACGCGCGGGTACGGCCAGCGGTAACCCGAGGTGCCGAACCTGGGCATCCCCATGTACCGTAAGAGCCACGAGAGATGCCTGACGTCATCGGGGCCCGCCTTCGGGCTGCCCCGAATTCTGTGCGAGGGGGTCGAGCCATGGGGCGCGGCCGTGCTAAGGCCAAGCAGACAAAGGTGGCCCGGGAGTTGAAGTATCACTCCCCGAACACCGACCTCGCCGCCTTGCAGCGAGAACTCGGCGGCAGCGGCAAGTCGGACCACGACTTCGACGACGACTACAAGGACTACGTCGACGACGATGACGAGGACCACGACGTGGACGACGACCCAGACAGCTGGGGACGCCGAGCCCGCTGACCTCCGGTCACATCTGAGCACGCGGTACCGTCCGCGTGCTCAGGTGTGTGCGCACGGGTGTTGATCCCACCGCCCCCGACCCGGGGCGCGCGCCGGTAACCCCGCGCGACGGGACGACAGCCCGGCCGGGTGGCGCAGCACACGTCGACCACGCGACACAACGTCGACCGTGCCGTCGCGGCGATGCCGCGACGGCCGTCCCGGGCCGTTGCCCCCATCGCGATGCGGGCTACCCCGACACCCGGACGGCGCCCACGGCCACCGTCGGATCGACGTCACCGCCCCGCGCTCAGCGGGGCCGGTTGTTCCAGTTGTAGAACGTCGGGATGTTCTCGAAGTGGTTCCAGGCGCAGACCGCGCCCGCCCCTTCCCCCGCCGCGCCGACCTCGGCCCGCCGCCGCCGTGCGTCCTCCGCCTCGCGCAGCAGCTCGGTCAGCCCGCGCCGGGCGTGCCGTACCCGCTCGGCGACCGCGTCCCGGGACGGCACCCCGTCGCTCTCGGATCGGTCAACTCGCCGCGCACTCGTAGCCTCGGGCATGGTCCAGCACTCCCTCCAGTAGGCGGATCTTGCTGTTACGGCAGTGGTTGGTCTCCGTACCATCAAAACGCCCATGCTCGAAGTAACGGTTGGCCGCGTGACCGCCGCCGCAGAACCCGAAGTACGGGCAGCGGCTCCGGCAGGCCTCCACCCCGGCGAGGAACTCGCTCACCCAGGGCGTCTCGGCGGCCGTGGCCAGCACCTCCGGCAGCGGTGTCGTCAGCACGTTACCGCTGCTGAAGTCGCCGTACCGCCGATCGGAGAAGCCGGCCAGCTCGGGCGAGAGCAAGATCACCGAGCCGTCGTGACCGACCGTCGGGATCGGGTCGAGCCGGCGGGGCAGCAGCTGGTCGGCGGTGTCGTCGAGGACCGCCGCGGCGTACCGCAGCGACCACTCGACCTCGCGCAGGTGGATCCGGGGGTCGCGGCGCCAGGCCGCCACCAGCTCGGCCCAGAAGCCCGTCACCGCCCCGACCGGATGGGCGTTCACCCGCGTGTTGACGCCCTCCATCTCCTCGATGTTGATGCCGAGCACGTCGCAGCCGAGGCCCAGGAAGTAGTCGTAGAGCTCGCTGGCGAGTCCCGGCTCCGGCCGGGTCACCACGCAGAGCGCGGAGAACGGGATGCCGTTGCGGCGCAGCGCCTCGACGCCACGCATGATCCGCTCATACGCCGGGCGGTCGCCGCGGGTCCGCCGCTCGGCGTTGCGGCTCGCCGGCCCGTCGACGCTGACGCTGACCCGCATCCGGTGCGCGAGGAAGAACTCGCACCAGGCGTCGTCGATCAGTGTCGCGTTGGTCTGCACGTGGTGCTCGACCGTGGCGTCGAAGGGGGCCAGCAGGGCGGCCAGGTGCTCGCGCCCGGCCGCCAAGGGCTCACCGCCGTGCCAGACCACCGAGAAGCGCCCGGCCCGCGCCCACCCGTTCACGGCCTCGGCCACCGCCGCCGCGACCGGAACGGACATGCGCCGGTCCGTCGACCGCAGCGGCAGGTAGCAGTAGACGCAGTCGAGGTTGCAGAGCGTGGTCGGCTGCATGACCACGTAGCCGGGGACGGTGGCGATACCCCGCATTCCGGATATCGGTCGTTCTGGGGCAGCCATCCTGGCCCTCCTCCCCGTACCTGAGGGTGTCCCTCAGGCTAGGTCGCGACGGCCACTCGGGTAAGCCCTGATCAGGTGAGCGGTCGATCACCGCATCGTGATCAACCCCGGGTGTACTGGCCGATCATCTGCACCTCTCCGGTGCCCTCGATAACCTCTCCGACCTGCCACGCGTCGACCCCGCGCCCGGCCAGGCAGGCCAGCGCGCGGTCCGCGTCCTCGGCCGAGACGATGGCGAACATGCCCACCCCCATGTTGAAGGTGGACTCCATCTCCGAGTCGTCGATCCGACCCTTCGCCTGCACCAGATCGAAGATCGGCTGCGGCTTCCAGGTCGAACGGTTCACCACGGCGTCCACGTGGTCAGGCAGGATCCGGACCAGGTTGCCCGGGATCCCGCCGCCGGTGACGTGCGCCAGCGCGCGCACCTCGGCCTCGGCGATCAGCTTCAGGCAGTCCTGCGCGTAGATCTTGGTGGGGGTGAGCAGCTCCTCGCCGAGGGTGCGCTGCCGGCCGAAGTCCTCGATCACGGTGTCCAGCCGCATCCGGCCGGCGCCCAGCAACACGTGCCGGACCAGGGAGTAGCCGTTCGAGTGCAGCCCGGACGAGCGCATCGCGATCACCACGTCGCCGACCTCGACCCGCTCCGGGGTGAGGATCTCGCTCTCCTCCACCACGCCGACGCCGGTGGCCGAGACGTCGTACTCGTCCGGCTTCAGCACCCCCGGGTGCTCGGCCGTCTCGCCGCCGAGCAGCGCGCAGCCGGCGTACCGGCAGCCGTCGGCGATGCCCGCGCCGATCTCGGCCACCCGGTCCGGTACCACCTCGCCGCAGGCGATGTAGTCGAGCAGGAAGAGCGGCTCGGCGCCGCAGGCGACCAGGTCGTCCACGACCATCGCGACCAGGTCGATGCCGACCGTGTCGTGGATGTCGAGCTGCTGGGCGATGACCAGCTTGGTGCCGACCCCGTCGGTGGAGGAGGCGAGGATCGGCTTGCGGTACTTGGTGGTGTCGAGCCGGAACAGGCCGGCGAAGCCGCCCAGATCGCCCATCACCTCGGGCCGCCGGGTCCCCTTGACCTTCGACTTGAGCAGCTCGACCGCCCGCTCACCCGCGTGGATCGAGACGCCCGCGTCCGCGTACGAGACGCTGCGTTTGCGGCCGGAGCGGCCAGCGCGGCCCGACCCGGCCGTCCACGGCTGGCGTTCGCCGCCGGACGACCCGCTGCCTCCGCTGCTGCGCTCAGTCACGTGCGTCACGGTTCTCCCCTTAGTGTTTCCCGCGGTTGGCCGCGTCGGGTAGCGGTCGAGGGTCGCTCGACTGTCTGTGGCGATCCCCGCCCGGTCGTGGAACCGGGCCGGGCTCGTGGCCCACGGCATGGGCCGCACCGGTCGGTGCTATTGGCGATGGCTCGGGTGCGCGCCGCCCGGGCTGGCGGCGACCGGATGGTTGTCTGGTCCGGGAAGCTCCGTCCCGGTGCCTTGCGGGCGCTCCGCGTCCGGCGACTGGCCGGCGACGCGGCGACCCACACCTTCGAGTACGTGCTTACCGATCAGGTTCCCGGCTGGCAACCCGATCGGGTATTCCCCATCGAAGCACGCCCGGCAGAGCCGCGTCTTCGGCTGCTCGGTCGCCGCGATCAAGCCGGAAAGCGAGACGTAACCCAGCGTGTCGGCGCCGATGGACCGGCGGATCCCCTCGTTGTCCAGCCCGTTGGCGAGCAGCTCGGCCCGGGTGGCGAAGTCGATGCCGTAGAAGCACGGCCAGCTGACCGGCGGGGAGGAGATGCGTACGTGCACCTCCAGCGCGCCTGCCTCGCGCAGCATCCGGACGATGGCGCGCTGCGTGTTGCCCCGCACGATCGAGTCGTCGACCACCACGAGCCGCTTGCCACGTACGTTCTCGCGCAGCGGGTTCAGCTTGAGCCGGATGCCGAGCTGGCGCAGCGTCTGCGAGGGCTGGATGAAGGTGCGGCCGACGTAGGCGTTCTTCATCAGCCCGGCGCCATAGGTGATCCCCGACTCCTCGGCGTAGCCGATCGCGGCCGGCGTGCCGGACTCCGGCACCGGGATCACGAGATCCGCCTCGACCGGGTGCTCCTTGGCCAGCTGGCGGCCGATCTGCACCCGGGCGGCGTGCACGTTGCGCCCGGCGATGGTGGCGTCCGGGCGGGCGATGTAGACGTACTCGAAGAGGCAGCCCTTCGGGTCCGGTACCGCGAACCGGGCCGAGCGGAGGCCGTCCTCGTCGATCGCGAGCAGCTCGCCGGGCTCGATCTCGCGCACCACGCTGGCGCCGACGATGTCCAGGGCGGCGGTCTCGCTCGCCACCACCCAGCCGCGCTCCAGCCGGCCGAGCACCAGCGGCCGTACGCCGTACGGGTCGCGGGCCGCGTAGAGGGTGGTCTCGTCCATGAAGACGAAGCTGAATGCGCCGCGCAGCGTCGGCAGCACCTCCAGCGCGGCCGCCTCGACCGAGAGATCCGGCCGGCTGGCCAGCAGCGCCGTCACGAGGGCCGTGTCGGAGGTCGAGCCGTCCGGGTCCATGCCGCGCGCGGCGGCCTCCCGCCCGAGTTCGGCGCTGTTGACCAGGTTGCCGTTGTGGGCCAGCGCGATCGTGGTGCCGGCGGTGGTGGCGCGGATGGTCGGCTGGGCGTTCTCCCAGGTCGAACCGCCGGTCGTGGAGTAGCGGGTGTGCCCGATCGCGAGGTGGCCGCGCAGGCTGGCCAGCGTGGGCTCGTCGAAGACCTGGGCGACCAGACCGAGATCCTTGTAGACCACGACGCTGGAACCGTCGCTGACCGCGATCCCGGCCGCCTCCTGCCCCCGGTGCTGGAGGGCATAAAGACCGAAATACGTGAGCTTCGCCACTTCCTCGCCCGGAGCCCAGACGCCGAACACGCCGCACTCGTCCTGCGGGCCGGGCTGTTGCGGGTCCAGGTCGTGGCTCAACCGCCCGTCACCTCGGGGCACCTGCCGCTCCCTCATGCTGTTCGGCTCAGATTCAACTGACTACTGGGGGTTCATCTGGGCTACTGGGGTTCTAGCTGCTGGTGAACGCACACGTCCGTCGCGCAACAGTGTACGCGAGCCGCAGACTTACACCGAGAGCCACCTTTACGTAGCGCACCGTCACTCGGAGTCGCGGGTCGGACCGGCGCGACCGGTTCCGTCGGTCGAGTGGCCGGTCCCGTCGGTCAGCGGGAGGTACGCGGCGAGGTCGGCGCGGATGCCGCTGACCCGTACCCGACCCGAGGCGACCGCGTCCGCCCAGGCCAGCCGCGCGGTGGCCAGCCGGACCCAGGTGACGGGGTCTGTTTCGACGACGTTCGGTGGCGTACCGCGGGTGTGTCGTGGCCCGGCGACGCACTGAACCGCACCGTAAGGTGGAACCCGCACCTCCACCGATCGGCCCGGCGCGCGCCGGGTCAGCTCCGTAAGCAGGGCACGGACCGCGTCCCGCAGCAGCTTGACCTCGGGGGCACCCCCCGAGTCGAGCACCGCCAGCACGGCGTCGAGAGCTGAGGACTTATTGTGCGGAGAGGACACATCCGGACGATACGACTCGCAGGTGTGGCAATTGGCGCTGCCCCTGGGTCGCGCGGATCCGTCCGGACAAGGCATAGTTGCCGACGGTGTACTCGTACGGTAGTGATTTCCGGCCACAGAAGCGTAGCCGGAAATCCAGCCCGGAAGGCGGTGGACGTGGCAACACACCGAAAAGCCTGGCGGCAGCGGGCCGGTGTGGTCGTAGCGCTGGCTGCTAGCGCCCTACTCGCCGTACCGGCCACACCAGCGATGGCCGCGCCCAGCATCACTGATGTCTCGGCCTCACCGAGCCAGGTGGAGTTCGGCGGGACGGTCGAGGTGAGCTACACCGTCGACGCCGACGGCGGATCGCCCGACATCTCGGTCAGCTCCAGCAACTCGAAGCTGGCTTGCACCGCCAGATGTCAGGTCCAGTCGGCTGGCTCGGGCACGAAGACCGCGACCTTCAAATACAGCACGGCGGCCAGCTCCAACGAGACCGCCACCATCACCGTCAAGGCAGAGGGCCTCCTCGGCGGCCCTCCGAAAACCGCGACGGTGACGCTAATCGCCAAGCAGCAGGCGCCGCAGACGGTGGCCGAGGTGTCGGGCAAGGTGGTCGACTCGTCCGGTGCGGCGGTCTCCGGCGCCAGCGTGGCGCTCAACGACGGCCAACACCAGCCGATCCTCATGACCACGGGTGGCAGCGGCACCTTCAAGTTCACCGGCACCGCCAGCAACCCGATCTCGCCAGGACAACTCGTGATCGGCGCGCGGAAGGGCAGCAGCCCGACCAAGAGCCTCCAGATCAACGCGAACGCCGGGCAACGGATCACCGGCCAGGTGATCCGGCTGGCCATCTCGCCCTCCCCGTCCGCCTCGGCCGCCGCGACGGAGGACGAGGTCGTCCCGACCGAGGACGAGGCCCTCCCGTCGGACGACGGCTCGGCGGCCGACGGCGCCACCCCCTCCGCCGGCGCGCAGACCCCGGCGAGCAACGAGGGCTCCGGCGGCATGGCCTGGCTGCTCATCGTCCTCGGCGGCCTGCTGGTCGCGCTCGGTGTCGGCGCCATCGTCCTGCTCTGGATGCGCCGCAAGGAGAACAACGAGGACGACGACGAGGACGACGACGACGGCAACAACGCTGGTGGTGGCGGCGGCCGTGGCTACCGGGGCGGCGACGCCACCCGGGTGGCGAACCGGGCCGGCGCGGGTGCCGACGCCACCATGGTCGCCGGGCCGTCGCTGGCCGACGCGCCGACGATGATGCACAACCGCCCGCTCGTCGACGACGAGTTCCCCGACCCGTACGGCGCGCCGCTGCCGCCCCAGGGCGGTCCGCAGGGGCCGGCGTACGGCGGCGCCCAGCAGGGCGGCTGGGACGACGGCGGGTACGGCAACGCCGGCGCCCCCACCCAGCCCGACTACGCCGCCGGCGGCGGCTACGGCAATGCGCCCTCCTCCGGCGGCCCGTACGGCAACGCGCCGGGCTCCGGGGCCGGCTACGGCGCCCCGGGCGGCGGCTACGGCAACGCGCCCTCCTCCGGCGGCCCGTACGGCAACGCGCCGGGCTCGGGCGCCGGCTACGGCGGCGGCCGGGACTACGGCGCACCCGCCGGGGCGGCCTCGGGCGGCTACCCGGGTGGCGGCGCCGGCGGCGGGTACGGCGACCAGCGGTACGACGAGCCCACCGGCCGCTACACCGGCGGCGGCGCGGAGGAGTACGCGCCTCCGGCCGACCCGTACGAGACCAGCTACGGCCAGCCCGGATCGTCGCGCGGCTACGGCGACGCCGGCAGCGGCGGCGGTGGGTACGACCAGCCCAACGCGGGCGGCGGCTACGGCCAGCAGGGCGGCGGCGGGTACGGCGGCGCGCCGAGTGCCGGCGGCGGCTACGAGGCCGGCGACGGGTACGGCCAGCAGGGCGGCGGCGGGTACGGCGACCAGCGGTACGACCAGCCCAGCGCCGGCGGCGGGTACGACGCCCAGGGCGGCGGCTACGGCCGGGTCCCCGAGCAGCGTGGCGACGGCTACGGGCAGCAGGGCGGGGGCGGGTACGGCCAGCAGGGCGGCGGCTACTACGACGACCAGCGGGATGCCGACGACCGGACCCGGGTCGACGGGCCACCGCCGCAGAGCCGCTCCGGCCGGCGTACCGTCGACTGGCTGGACGACTGAACACTCGCGCGAACAGAACCTCCGATGGGGTGACCGGGCTTTCCGGTCACCCCATCGCCGTCTCGGCCGCCGTGCGGTGGCGGGTCGTCCCGGCAACCGGTGGCGGTCCGGCCGGGTGTGGTCCGGAGCCGGTCGGGCCGCACGACCACGCGGTGGTGCTGAACCCGAACCACCAGGCCGCCGACCGCGCGGCCCCGGTCGTGCCCCGGGTCGTGGCCGAGGCGCTGCCGGCACGGGCCGCCGGAACTGGCAGCTTCTCCCCGTCCACCCGGGCCGGCGCGTCGGTAGCTTTCCTCCGGACCCGGCTGCCCCGGCCGGTCGGTCCCGGGTGGACCGTCCACCGTGGCGCGCCGGTCAGACAGGGGGAGGCGAGACCGGAATGTCGCAGATCTTGAGCCCGGCCCGTCGGCCGTACGCCGGCGTCACCGCGCTGGCGCTGGCCGCGACGCTGGCCGTGCCGGGCGCGGCCGGTGCCGCCCCGCCGGACGGCCCGTCCGGCCCCGGTCGCCCGGCCGCCGCGAGCGCCGCCAACGCGGACGGCTCCCGGGCCACGGCGAACTCCGGCGCCACGAACGGCGCCAGCGTCACTGCCGGCGCCGACGTCACCGCCGACGCCGGGCAGCGGCTCGGCAGCGACCAGGCGATGTACCCGCGCGCGATCAGGCTGGAGCACTCCGGCGCCGCCAACGGCTCGCTCGTCGCCAGCGTCTCGACCTCCTCGTCCGGCGGGGTCACCGACTCGGTCGCCTTCTTCGAGAGCGCGGACGCGGGAGCGAGCTTCCAGCGCGTCGGCACCCTCAGCGACCCGCAGGCCGCGCAGGGGCGCGGCTCCTGCTGCGGGAGCCTCTTCGAGCTGCCGCGACAGCTCGGTACGCAGCCCGCCGGGACCCTGCTCTACGCCACCACGGTCGGCCTGCCGGACGCCCCGGGCCGGGTACCCGAGATCCGGGTCTGGAGCAGCACCGACCGGGCCCGCAGCTGGCGCTACCTGTCGAGCTGCGCGAGCGCGCCCAGCACCGTGCCGGCCGGACGCGGGCTCTGGGAGCCGGAGCTCTCCGTCGACGCCCGCGGCTACCTCAACTGCTACTACTCCGACGACGCCCGGCCCGGTTCCGGGTACGACCAGGTTCTCGCCGTCGTGACCTCCACCGACGGCGGCGCGAGTTGGAGCGGCCCGCGCGACGTGGTGGCGATCCCGAGCACGGCCACGACGAGCTACCGGCCGGGCATGGCCGGGGTACGCCAGCTTCCGAACGGCAGCTACTTCATGTCGTACGAGGTCTGCGGCAGCGGCCTGCCCGACTCCTGTGTGGTGCGATACCGCACCTCGGCGGATGGCTGGAACTGGGGCGACCCCGGCGATCCCGGTACGGTGACGCAGACCGTCGGCGGGCGGCGCCTCTTCCACGCCCCCACCGTCGCCTGGGCGCCCGGCGGCGGCCCGAACGGCCGCATCCTGCTGATCGGCGGCCTCGTGAAAGACGCCACCGGCCGGATCATGCGCCCGAACAGCGGCTCGACCGTCCTCGTCAACACCGCGAACGGCGCCGGCGCCTGGTCCGAGGTGGACGCCCCGGTCACCGTCGAGTTCTCGCCCGAGCCGGACCACGAGGAGATCGTCTGTAGCAACTACAGCTCCAGCCTCGTACCGTCGGCCGACGGTACCCGGGTGTTGGAGCTGGCGACCCGACGGCAGGCCGACGGGACCTGTGCCGCGTTCTTCGCCACCGGCCCGGCCACCGCCACCCCCACCTCGCTGGCGGCCACCCGCACCTACCGCCTGCGCGCGGCGGTCAGCGGCCACTGCCTCGACGTCACCGGGGGCTCCGTCACCTCAGGCACCAAGCTCCAGCAGTGGAACTGCAACTCGCTCGACCCGCAGAACTGGAAGGTCACCGCCGTCGCCGGCGGCTACCTCACCCTCACGAGCGAACAGAGCGGCATGTGCCTCGACGTGCCCGGCAGCTCCACCACCAACGGCGTACGCCTCCAGCAGTGGACCTGCAACAACACCAGGGCGCAGCAGTGGCGGGCGGTGAGCGTGGGGCGGGACGCGTACACGATCGTCTCCGCGGTCAGCGGGCTCTGCCTGGACGTCGCCGACGCCTCCACGGCGCCCGCCGCCGCCGTGCGGCAGTGGACCTGCGACGGCACCAGGGGACAGCTCTGGGACGCCGAGCGGGCGCTGACCGTACTGCCGCTGGGCGACTCGATCACGGACGGGCTGGACGGTACCGGTGGCTACCGGGCCGACCTCTGGCAGCTGTTCCGGGCCGACGGCGGCTACGTCGACTTCGTGGGCTCGCAGTTCGCCGGCCCCGAGCGGCTGGGCGACCGGGACCACGAGGGGCATCCGGGCTGGCGCATCGACCAGATCGACGCCCAGGCCACCGCCTGGATGACGAGCTACCAGCCGGACGTGGTGCTGCTGCACGTCGGCACCAACGACGTGATCCAGAACTACGCGCCGAGCCAGGCGCCGAGCCGGCTCTCGGCCCTCGTCGACCACCTCGGCGCGGCGGTGCCCGCCGCCGACATCCTTGTCTCGACCATCGTGCCCTTCGCGGACGCGCCACGGGAGGCGCTGACCCGGGCCTACAACGCCACGATCCCGCCGATGGTGGCCGCCAAGGCCGGCGCTGGCAAGCGCGTCCGCCTGGTGGACCTGCACGCCGCCCTCACCCCGGCCGACCTGCTCGCCGACGGGGTGCACCCGTCCAACGGCGGATACTCCAAGATGGCCGTCGCCTGGTACGCGGCGCTGACCGGCCGGGTGACCAGCCGTACCGAGGCCGAGAGCGGTACGAACACGCTCGTCGACGCGGTCACCGTCGCCACCGTCAACGCGTCGGGGAACCTGAAGGTGGGCCACCTCGACAACCCGGGCAGCTACCTCGAATTCACCGTCACCGCCACCCAGCGCCGGACGTACCGGATGTACGTGCGGGCCGCCAACGGCACGGAGACGCCGTGCGGACACGCGGTGACCGTGAACGGGTCGGCGCCCCGGCGGGTGAGCTACCCGAACTACGGCTGGGACCAGTGGGCCGTGGTCGCCGTGAACGTCGCGCTGCACCCCGGTACGAACACGATCCGGTTCGCCCACGACACCTGCTACGCCGAGTTGGACGCCGTGAATCTGTGACCCCCGCGCGGGCCGGTACGCGATGATGTCGCGATGCGGACACCTCCGGCGGACATCGCCAGCGACGCCGAGCTGGTGGCGCGACTGGTCGAGGCGCAGCATCCGGACCTGGCCGGCCCGCTGACCCAGGTGGGCAACGGCTGGGACAACGCCGTCTACCGGCTCGGCGACGAGTACTGCGTACGCCTGCCGCGCCGGCGGGTGGCGGTCGAACTGGTCCTGAACGAGCAGCGCTGGCTGCCGCGGCTCGCCCGCCGGCTGAACGTACCGGTGCCGGAGCCGGTACGCGTCGGCGAGCCGTCCGACGGCTATCCCTGGCCCTGGACGATCACGCGCTGGCACGCCGGCCGGACCGCCGCCGACGTACCGCCGGTCGGGCGCGACGATCTCGCCCCCGGGCTGGCGGAGTTCATGGCCCGGCTGCACGTGCCGGCCCCGTCGGACGCCCCGCGCAACCCCGTCCGGGGCGTACCGCTGGCCGACCGTGGCCCGGCCGTCGCGGAGCGCCTCGCCTCCGGACTGCTGCCGCACTCCGACGAGCTGCACGGGCTCTGGGAACGGCTGGTGGCGGCGCCGCCCTGGACCGGCCCCACGCTCTGGCTGCACGGCGATCCGCACCCGGCGAACCTGCTGCTGCGGTACGACCCGGAGAACGGCCGGGCCGGGCTGGCCGCCGTACTCGACTTCGGCGACCTCACCGGCGGCGATCCGGCCACCGACCTCGCCGCCGCCTGGATGGTCTTCGGTCCGGCCGGCCGTGCCGCGTTCCGGGACCGCCTGGACCGGCTCGCCGCCGTCGACCGGCAGACCTGGGACCGGGCCCGGGGCTGGGCGTTGAACATCGGCAGCGCGATAGCGGTCCACTCGCACGACAATCCGGAGATGGCCGCGATCGGCCGGCACGCGCTGGAGCAGGTGCTCCTGGAGCCCTGAACGGCAGGGTCAGCCGGCGGAGAAGACACCGTTGGTGAGGACGGGCACCACCCGCGAGACGCCCAGTTGCACGGCCAGCTCGACGTCGCCCGCGTAGCCCCGCTCGACCAGTTCCCGCCCGGAGACGCAGGCCCGTACCGCCGCCGGCACGTCACCGGCGCTGGCGAGCGTGGCCAGCGCCATCGCCGCCTCGACCGAGAGCCCGCCCGGTACCCCGGACAGCGCGTCGAGCACCGCCGCCGCCCCGAGCAGGTCCTCCACGCAGGGGCGCAGCGAGCCGTCGGGCCAGCGCTCCCCCGCCGCGATCACCCCGACCGGGGCCTGCGACGTGCCGTACCCCTGGCGGCGCAGCCAGCCCCCGACGGCGGGCGCGTTGCGCAGGCTGGCCGCGACCACCGGTACGCCGGTGGTGCTGGCCGCCGCGCAGATGGCGGAGCCGTTCGGCGAGGGCAGTACCAGGTCGTCCACGACCGGCGCGGTGCTCAGCGCCGCCGGCGAGAGCGACCAGGGGTGTTCCCGCGTGACCGCGGCCCGGCCGACGGCCGCTACCGCCCCCAGCCGCTGGGCGTACTCGGCCGCCTGGGCGCCCCAGGGGAACGGGTGCACCCGCATCCCCCGGCCGACCGCGACATCCACCGACGTGGTGAACGAGAGCACGTCGACGACGACCAGCGCCGCACAGACGCGCCCCAGCTCCGTGGCGCCGACGAGACCCCACTCGAAGCGGGCTCCCGCCCCGGGCTGGCCCTGGATCGCGGCGACCAACGCCTCAGTCGTTATCCCGGGCGGGCGGCGCGTCGGCGGCTGGGTGCTTCGCGACCTGCGCATCGTCCGCCGCCGTGTCCTCTGCCGGGGTGGTGGTGGCCGGCGTCGCGGTCACCGGGGTCGTCGGGGCTCCGGTGGCCGAGGTGGCACCGGGCTGCGGCGGGGCCGCCTCCGCCACCTCGACCGCCGCTGTCTCCGCCGCCTCCGTCACCTCGGTGTCGGCTCGGCCGGTCGCCGTCTCCTCGGCGCCCGCCGTCCCCGTACCGGTGGCGTCCGTCGCCACGGCGTCGGCCGCCGGGGCGGGGTCGTCCGCCGCCGCGTCGCCGGTCGCGGTGGCGGGCGTTGCCTCGGCGTCCCCTCCCGGACCGGCCGCTGCCGGTTCGGCGGCTGCCGGCTCGGGTGTCGTCGGTTCGGCTGCTGCCGGCTCGGGTGTCGTCGGTTCGGCGGCTGCCGGCTCGGGTGTCGTCGGTTCGGGCGTCGCCGTCGGAAGGTCGGCGAGGGTGGCCGGCGCGCCGGTGGACCGGGTCGCGGCGACCAGGGCCGCGCCGGCGATGTCGCGCTGCTGCTCCTCGGTCGCGCCGCCGAAGAGCCGGGGCAGCGTACCGGTGAAGGCTCCGCGCAGCTCGTCGAGGCCGATCGTGAACTGCCCGCGTACCTCCAGCTCGCCGCCGGCCGCGTCGGTGACGCCGATCAGGGTCCACGGCAGGCCGTGCTCGACGCAGAGCGCCGTGAACGCCTTCTCGTGCCCGCGCGGCACGGTCACGATGGCCCGGCCGGTGGACTCGCTGAAGAGGTAGACGAACGGCATCGAGCCCCCGCCGAACTCCGGTGGGAGCGCGATCCGCGCGCCGACGTTGCGCCGCAGGCAGGACTCGACCAGAGCCTGGGCCAGACCGCCGTCGGAGAGGTCGTGCGCCGACCGGAGGTGCCCCAGCCGGGACGCGTCGGCGATCAGGTCGCCGAGCACCCGCTCACGGTCCAGGTCGACCCGGGGCGGGACGCCGCCCAGGTGCTCGTGGGTGACCCAGGCCCACTCGGAGCCGGAGAGCTCCACGGCGGTGTCGCCGAGCAGGAAGATCAGGTCATGGTCGCCGCCGGGGCTCGGGGCGAAGCCCATCGGTACCCGCTGCGTCACGTCGTCCAGCACGCCGAGCACGCCGACCACGGGGGTCGGGTGGATCGCCGCGGCGCCGGTCTGGTTGTAGAAGCTGACGTTGCCGCCGGTGACCGGGATGCCCAGCTCGGCGCAGCCGTCGGCGAGACCGCGGACCGCCTCGGCGAACTGCCACATCACGCCCGGGTCCTCCGGCGAGCCGAAGTTCAGGCAGTTGGTCACCGCCACCGGCTTCGCGCCGCTGACCGCCACGTTCCGGTACGACTCGGCGAGCGCCAGCTTCGCCCCGTGGTACGGGTCGAGGCGCGCGTACCGGCCGTTGCCGTCGACCGAGAGCGCGACGCCGAGGTTGGTCTCCTCGTCGACGCGAATCACGCCGGCGTCCTCGGGCTGGGCGAGCACCGTGTTGCCGAGCACGTAGCGGTCGTACTGCTCGGTGACCCAGGACTTGTCGCAGAGGTTCGGCGACGCGATCATCCGGAGCAGCGTCTCGCGCAGCGCGTCCGGGTTGGCCGGGCGCGGCAGCGTCTCGGCGCGGTCCGCCTGGAGCAGGATCAGGTCGGCCGGCTCCCGCATCGGGCGGGCGTAGACCGGACCGTCGTCGACCAGCGAGCCCGGCGGTACGTCGACCACGGTGTGGTCGTTCCAGGTGATCAGCAGCCGGCCCGGCCGGCCGTCGCCCTGGTCGGCGGTGACCTCGCCGATCGCGGTGGCGAGCACGCCCCACTTCTCGGCGGTCTTGAGCACGGCGTCGAGCTTCTCCGGCGCCACGATCAGCAGCATCCGCTCCTGCGACTCGCTCGCCAGGATCTCGTGCGGCTGCATCGACGGCTCGCGCAGCGGCACCCGCTCCAGCCACACCCGCATGCCGGTGCCGGCCGCCGCCGCGGTCTCCGTCAGCGCGCAGGTCAGCCCGGCGCCGCCGAGGTCCTGGATGCCGACGACGAGTTGGGCGTCGTAGAGCTCCAGGCATGCCTCGATCAGCAGCTTCTCGGTGAACGGGTCGCCGACCTGTACCGACGGGCGGCGCTGCTCGCTGCCGTCGTCGAAGGTGGCACTGGCGAGCACGGAGACGCCGCCGATGCCGTCGCGACCGGTCTTGGCGCCCATCAGCACCACGACGTTGCCGGCGCCGGCGGCCTCCTTCTTCTGCAGCCGGTCGACCGGCAGCACGCCGAGGCAGAGCGCGTTGACCAGCGGGTTGCCCTGGTACGTGGGGTCGAAGACCACCTCGCCGCCGATGTTGGGCAGGCCGAGGCAGTTGCCGTACCCACCCACGCCGGCGACGACGCCGGGCAGCACCCGGGCGGTGTCGGGGTGGTCGGCGGCGCCGAAGCGCAGCGGGTCCATCACGGCGACCGGGCGGGCGCCCATCGCCAGGATGTCGCGGACGATGCCGCCGACGCCGGTCGCGGCGCCCTGGTACGGCTCGACGAAGCTCGGGTGGTTGTGCGACTCGACCTTGAAGGTCACCGCGAGCTTGTCGGAGATCTGCACGACGCCGGCGTTTTCGCCGATCCCGGCGAGCAGCCGGTCGCTCGGCGGTGCCTTCTCACCGAACTGCCGGAGGTGGACCTTGCTCGACTTGTACGAGCAGTGCTCGCTCCACATGATCGAGTACATGGCCAGCTCGGACTGGGTCGGCCGGCGCTCCAGGATCTGCCGGATCCGCTCGTACTCGTCGTCGCGCAGGCCCAGCTCCGGATAGGGCTGGAGCTCGTCCGGGGTGGCGGTGGCGCGCTGCACCGTGTCCGGCCCGTCGAGGTACCCGTCGACCGTGATCGCGATGTCGTCGCCCGCGGGCGCGGAGCCGCCGTCACGGACGGCCGGTACGGGGTTCTCGGACTCGGGGTGGGCGGGCTGCTCGGCCGGCGTGGACACGGCGTTCGCCTCGCTCGACTCGGTGTCGGACTGGATGGTCATGACGTCTCCTCGCTGCACTCGTCGCCATGACGTCGAGGGTGGAACCGGTCGGTGGCCGCACCGGTCATGCCGGTGCTCCGGCCAGGTGCTTGAGGATCGAGGTGAAGAAGCCGAGGCCGTCGAGGGACGGACCGGTCAGCGCCTCCACCGCGTGCTCGGGGTGCGGCATGATGCCGACCACGTTGCCGGCCTCGTTCGTGATCGCCGCGATGTCGCGCTGCGAGCCGTTCGGGTTGCCGCGCAGGTACCGGGCGACCACGCGCCCGGTCGCCTCCAGCTCGTCGAGGGTGCGCTGGTCGGCGACGTAGCAGCCCTCGCCGTTCTTGACGGGGATGAGCAGTTCCTGGCCGGCCTGGAAGACGTTGGTCCAGGCGGTGCCGGTGGCCTCGACGCGCAGCCACTGGTCCCGGTTGCGGAAGTGCAGGTGCTGGTTGCGGGTCAGCGCCCCGGGCAGCAGGTGCGCCTCGCAGAGGATCTGGAACCCGTTGCAGATGCCGAGGACGGGCAGCCCGTCCCGGGCGCCCTCAATGATCTTCTCCATCACCGGGGCGAACCGGGCGATGGCGCCGGTACGCAGGTAGTCGCCGTAGGAGAAGCCGCCGGGCAGGACCACGGCGTCGACGCCGTGCAGGTCCGCGTCGCCGTGCCAGAGCCGTACCGCCTCCGCGCCGGCCAGCCGCACCGCACGGGCCGCGTCCCCGTCGTCGAGCGAACCAGGGAAGGTCACCACACCGATCCGGGCGGTCACGGGTGCGCGCCCTCGGTGTCGGCCGCGTCGGCCAGCCGGACCGAGAAGTCCTCGATCACGGGGTTGGCCAGCAGCTTGTCCGCGATCTCACGAGCCCGCTCCAGGTCCGGCTCGCCGGTGAACTCGATCTCGATCCGGCGCCCGATGCGCACGGACGAGACATCGCTGACGCCAAGCCGCGGCAGCGCGTTTGCGACGGCCTGGCCCTGGGGATCGAGGATCTCGGGCTTGAGCATGACGTCGACGACGACGCGAGGCACAGGGCACTCCTGACTGTGTGCGCAGCTGGGTGCCGGCCCACAAATGGGCGAGCGCAGCCAGCCTACCTGGCAGATGGACCGGCGGACGCACCCGGTGGTCCCGTTGGACGAACCCTGTGGGCGGTATCGCACCCGCGGCGGAGCGCGCCGGGAAAAGCCGGTGGGACAGCTCACAGCAGCCCGGCGACGACGGTCATGGTAGCCAGCGCCGCGCAGCCCGCCGCACCGAGGTACCGGAGCGCGGCGAGGCGGCTCACGCTCCGGTACCCGGCGAACCGGAGCCGGCCGGGCGGCCGGCCGCGGGACCCCGGGCCGGACGGCCGGACGTGGCGCCCCCGGCCGGACGGAGCGCCGGGGAGGAGCCCGCCGTACGGCCAGGGCAGCGCCGTCGGGACCACGAGTTCGTCGGCGGTGCCCGGCACCGCACCGGCGACCGCCACCCCGGGCCGCGCCGGGGCCCGGGTGACCGCCACGCGGGCGACCATGGCGCTCGCCAGCACCGCGCCGAGCAGGATCGGCGACGCGGGCCGCCCGGCGGCCACCAGGCCGGCCACGACCAGGGCCGAGTGGGCGTACCAGCGGGCGCCGAGCAGCATCCGGAAGCTGGCCGCGGCGGCACGCCAGCCATGCCGCCCCAGGGTGACCCGGTCGGCGTACCCCCGCTCCGCCTCGGCCCGGTCGACGTCGGCCTGCCGGGCGCCGCGCAGCAGCAGCGCCGCCGCGGCGGCGAGGAGCCCGGCGGCGACCAGCGCCCCGGGCCGGCCGGGGAGGCGGGCGAGCAGGCCACCGACGCCGACCGCCACCAGGCAGCGCAGACCGAGCGCGGCCACCGCACCGAGCCAGACCGCCAACGGGGCGAAGCGGGCGCCCAGGACCCGGATCGCGACGAAGGCGCGATCGGACAACTCGACCGGCAGGACCACGGCCAGCGCGGTGAGCGTCACGGGCAGGTACGACATCTGGGCGGTCCTCGTGGGCGGGCAGCGGTTGCCGGGCGGACCGCGCCCGCGGTTCGGTGACCCGGGGGCGGACGCACGGCACGCCCTAAGCGGAGCGGCCACGGCCCGCCCGGAATGGGCATCTCGGCCGACACCCGTCGGTCGGCACCCTACCGCCCGGCCGGGTACTCCCAGGGAGATATCGGTGAATCGGGTAAAGGCCACGCGGGGCCTTGAGAATCATTGATGAACGTCTTAGCGTGTGGCGTCGGGCGCCGGCTTACCTACGTCGCGCGCTTCGTGTCCGGATCCGTGGGCGGGCCATCCCAGCCGCCCCGGGCTTCACCTCGACCCGCAACCCGGGTTCAACCCTCGAAGGAGCCCCCATGCGCATCCGCCTCACGCTGGCGCTGCTCGCCGCCGGCCTGACCGGCGCGCTCGTCGCGCCCTCGGTCGCCGCGGCCGCACCGGCCGGCCCGCAGCCCATCATCGGCGGCGGTACCGTCTCCTCGGCGCCGTGGGCCGCCGCGGTCTTCGCCAACGGCTCGTTCACCTGCTCCGGCACGATCATCGCGTCCCGCTGGGTGCTCACCGCCCGGCACTGCCTCAACGGAACCATGTCGGTGCGCGTCGGCAGCGTCAACCGGACCTCGGGCGGCGTCACCAGCTCGGTGAGCGCCACCTACAGCCGCAGCGACCTGGCCCTGCTCTACCTCTCCACCGCGATCAACACGTCGTACGTCACGCTCTCCAGCAGCTACCCGCCGGTCGGCTCCACCAACTCCATCTACGGCTGGGGCATGACCTGCTACAGCGGCTGCGGCGCCTCGACCACCCTGAAGACCGCCAGCGTGCAGGTGACCAGCACCAACGTCACCGACGCGGCCGGCGGGCGGGCCATCCGGAGCACCGCGATCAACGGCAACGCCTGGCGCGGCGACTCGGGCGGTCCGCAGTTCTACAACGGGGCGCAGGTCGGCGTCGCCTCGACGGCCGACGGCGTGAGCATCCAGAACTACGGCAGCGTCGCGTACAACCGGGCATGGATCACGTCCGTCTCCGGCGTGTAGCGACCACCTCTTCCGCGATCTAGGGCAAATCCTCGTTAGATGATCTCCAATCACCGCGATTTGCCCTAGATCGACGAGACCCCCGCAGGGGTGCGGCGCGGACGGACGGGTACGCCCCGCCCGTCCGCGCCGTGCGGTTTTCGGCTCCCCGTACGGTTTTGCGGGATGCGGTGATGTGAACGAAGCTCACAATTGTCCGGGGGGCGCCTCTGCCAGCATTAAATACGTGCTGGTCGTCACGATGGACCATCTTCCTGGATATGAGATCAGAGCGATTCTGGGTGAAGTCGTGTCGTCGGTCGCCCGGACCCGTAATCCCTATCGCGAAGGGGTCAAGAACCTTCGCGGTGGGGCGTACGACCCGAAGGCACCCGAGAACCTCACCCGGTGGCGTACCGACGCCGTGGCCCTGCTCGGCGAGGAGGCGCGGCGGCTCGGCGCGAACGCGGTGATCGGCATGCGCTTCGACCACCGCGACGTCGGCGAGATGTGGATGGAACTCTGCGCGTACGGCACGGCGGTCGTGGTCTTCCAGGCCCCGGACGCGCTGCCGCCGGACAAGCCCGAGGTCGCGGCCGAGATCGCGCACGAGGCGACGATCGGCCCCGAGCCGCCCGGCGTCGGGAACCCGGCCACCGCCCCGGACCTGCGAGGCGCGGCCGGCGAGCCGACGCCCCGGGACAACTGAGATGCCCCGGCGTCCGCCCGCCCGCCGGCATGGGCCGGAGGTCGACGCGGGGCCGACGGTCCCCGGGCCCGGGCCCGGGGCGACGGTCGACGGGCCGGCGGTCAGAGGATCGGTGCGGGCTGGTACACCGCCGCCTCGGGGTGGGCCGCGACCACCGCGGCGACCCGGTCGGCGACCGCCCGTACCTGCGCGGCTGCGGCCCCGGCGAAGGCCGCCCGGTCGGCCACCAGCGCGTCGATCTCGGCGCGACCGAGCCCGAGCCGCCCGTCGGCCGCGAGCCGGTCGAAGAGGTCGTTCTCGGTCGCACCCTTCTCCCGCATCGCGAGCGCCACCGCCACCGCGTGCTCCTTGATCACCTCATGCGCGACCTCCCGGCCCACGCCCCGCCGTACGGCCGCGACCAGCAGCTTCGTGGTCGCCAGGAAGGGCAGGAACCGGTCCAGCTCGCGGGCGATCACCGCCGGGTACGCGCCGAACTCGTCGAGCACGGTGAGGAAGGTCTGGAACATCCCGTCCGCGGCGAAGAATGCGTCGGGCAGGGCGACCCGCCGCACCACGGAACAGGAGACGTCGCCCTCGTTCCACTGGTCGCCGGCGAGTTCGCCGACCATCGAGAGGTACCCGCGGATGATCACAGCGAAGCCGTTGACCCGCTCGCTGGAGCGCGTGTTCATCTTGTGCGGCATGGCGCTGGAGCCGACCTGGCCCGGGCGGAAGCCCTCGGTGACCAGCTCCTGGCCGACCATCAGCCGGATCGTGGTGGCCAGGCTGCTCGGCGCCGCGGCCACCTGGGCCAGCGCGGAGAGCACCGCGAAGTCGATCGAGCGCGGGTAGACCTGGCCGACGCTGTCCAGCACCCGCGCGAAGCCCAGGTGCTCGGCGACCCGCCGCTCCAGCTCCGCCACCTTGTCGGCGTCGCCGTCGAAGAGGTCGAGCTGGTCGGCCGCCGTACCCACCGGGCCCTTGATGCCGCGCAGCGGGTACCAGCCGATCAGGTCCTCCAGCCGCTCGTACGCGATCAGCAGCTCCTCGGCCGCCGAGGCGAAGCGCTTGCCCAGCGTGGTGGCCTGCGCGGCGACGTTGTGCGAGCGGCCGGTCATGACCAGCTCGTCGTGCTCGACGGCGAGCCGGGCCAGCCGGGCCAGCGCGGCGACCACCCGGTCCCGGATCAGCTCCAGCGAGGAACGGACCTGGAGCTGCTCGACGTTCTCGGTGAGGTCGCGGGAGGTCATCCCCTTGTGGATGTGCTCGTGGCCGGCGAGCGCGCTGAACTCCTCGATCCGCGCCTTCACGTCGTGCCGGGTGACCCGCTCGCGGGCCGCGATCGAGTCCAGGTCGACCCGGTCCAGCACCCGCTCGTACGCCTCGACGACCCCGTCCGGCACCGCCACGCCGAGGTCCCGCTGCGCCCGGAGCACGGCCAACCAGAGCCAGCGCTCCATCCGGATCTTCTCCTCCGGCGACCAGAGCCGGACCAGCTCGGTCGAGGCGTACCGGTTGGCAAGCACGTTCGGGATCTGCGGGCGTACCGCGTCGCTCTGGGTCACGTGCCGTATTGTCCCGCACCGCCCGCCGACGCCCCGACGCAGCCCGCACCGCCCGCCGGCGCCCGTACGCGGGGCGCCGGCGGGCGGGCGAGGATCACTCCGCGTCGTCCGGCCGCTCGGCCGCCTCGTCGGCGAGGGCGGCCGTGATGTGCGCCTCGGCGCCGGCTTTGTCGATGCCGAGGCCGGTGAGCAGACCGTTCCCGGCCTCCAACTCCAGCAGGGCGAGCAGGATGTGCTCGGTACCGACGTACTCGTGGCCGAGCCGCAGCGCCTCCCGGAAGGTCAGCTCCAGCACCTTCTTCGCCGACGCGTCGAACGGCACGAGGTCGGGCGAGGTGCCCGTCGAGGCGGGCAGGCTCGCGGTCGCCGCCTCCCGGGCGGTCTCCAGCGGTACGCCCAACGCGGTGATCGTGCGCGCGGCGAGCGACCCGGGAACGTCGAGCAGGCCCAGTACCAGGTGCGCGGTGCCGATGTTCTCGTTCCCCGCGTCCTGCGCCTCGTTCTGCGAGGCCACCACCACGGTGCGGGCCGCGTCGTCAAAGCGGCTGAAGCCCTGGCTTGGGTCGAGGTCCGAGGGTTCGCCCGGGTTCTTCGGTACGAAGCGCTTCTGCGCGGCCTGCTTGGTCACGCCCATGCTCCGGCCGATCTCGGTCCAGGAGGCCCCCGTCCGGCGGGCCTGGTCGACGAAGTGGCCGATCAGGTGGTCCGCGACCTCGCCGAGGTGGTCGGCGAGGACCATCGCGCCGGAGAGCTGTTCGAGCGCGGTGGGATGGGTCTTCGTGATCGCCTCGATCAGGTCGTCGAGGCGGACCGGTCGGGTCATGCGGACAGGATTCGTCATGCGTCAACCATAGGTTGACGCATGCGCTTTCGTCAACCGCAAGTTGACGCCCGTCCGGTCGACTTCCACCGGCGGCGCGCCCGGTCAGCTCGGTGGCTGCGCCGCCGTCCGCTCGGCGTGCGCGGCGTGGACGGCGGCGATGTGGGCCGCGGCCGGCGCCTTCTCCGCCCCCAGCGCGGTCAGCGGGCCGAAGCCGTTCTCGACCTCCAGCAGGGCGAGCAGGATGTGTTCGGTCCCCACGTACCGGTGGCCGAGGCGCTCGACCTCCTCGAAGGAGAGCGCCAGCACCCGCTGCGCCGACGCCTCGAACGGCAGCGGCGGACGCGCCTCGCCGGCCGCGGGTGGCAGCGCGGCGGTCCCGGCCGCCCGCACGGACTCCAGGGGTACGCCGAGCACGGTGATCGTCTGCACACCGAGCGACTGCGGCTGACCGAGCAGGCCGAGCAGCAGGTGAGCCGGGAGGATCTCGGGATTACCGGCCGCCAGCGCCTCCTGCTGCGCGGCGATGAGGATCTTCCGGGCCAGGGTGGTGAAGCGGGTGTAGTCCAGGCTCGTCACCCGTGGCACCCTAGGCGGGCCCGCGAAAAGACGCCGATGTGGGGCGGATCGATACTCGGTGTCGCTCTCGACCGCCGGCGAATAGCGTGGGCGGATGGCCGCCGTCCTCCAGGAACCGTCACCACCGTTCGTACCGGGGCTGCGGCTCTGCCGGGCGTTCTTCGCCGAGGCGGTACGTCCGCTGCTGGACGAGGCGTACCCGGACCTGCGGTACGCGGCGGCGCGGCTCGGTCCCGGATCGGACGTGCTCGGCTTCGACACCGAACGCTCGGTGGACCACGACTGGGGACCCCGGCTGGAACTGTTCCTGACCGCCGACGACGTGGACCGGTACGCCGAACCGCTCTCGGCGCTGCTGGCGACGCGGCTGCCGAAGCGGGTCCGGGGTTGGTCGACACACTTCGAGCCGCCGCAGGGCCGGATCCGAACGATGGCCGCGACGGACGGCCCGGTGGCGCACCGCGTGCTCATCACCGACGTGGGAAGTTGGTGCGAGGAGCGGCTCGGCTTCGACCCGCGCCGGGGCGTCACCACCTTCGACTGGCTGGCCACGCCGGGCCAGCGACTGAACGAGGTGACCGGCGGGGCGGTGTTCCACGACGGGCTCGCCGAGCTGGGCGCGGTACGGCACGCGCTCGGCCGGTATCCGGAGGACGTGTGGCGCTACCTGCTCGCCTGTCAGTGGCTGCGGATCGCCGAGGAGGAGGCGTTCGTGGGCCGCGCCGCCGAGGCCGGCGACGAGCCGGGCAGCCGGGTGGTGGCGGCGCGGCTGGCCCGCGAGGTGATGCGGCTGTCCCTGCTGCTGGCCGGCCGGTTCCCGCCGTACAGCAAGTGGTTGGGGAGCGCCTTCGCGGCGCTGCCGGAGGCGGTGGGCATCGCCGCCGCGCTGGACGAGGCGCTGCGCGTCGACGACGCCGCGCGCCGGCAGGCCGCGCTCTGCGCCGCGTACGAGGCGGCCGGCGACTGGCAGAACCGGCTGGGCTTGGCCGAGCCGGTCGACGCGGTCCGGCGCCCCTTCTTCGACCGGCCGTACCCGGTCATCGACGCCGCCCGGTTCACCACGGCGCTGCTGGCCCGCGTCGAGGACCCGGAGATCGCCGCGCTGCCGCCGGTCGGCGGGATCGACCAGTACGCGGACAGCACCGCGGTGCTGACCCGACCGCGACTGGCCCGGGCGCTGATGATGGCGGCCTGGTACGAGGGGAACGGTCGGTGAGCGGGCCGCGCCTCAGCCACGCGCCTCGACGACCCGTTTGAGTCGGGCGAGGTCGGCGGCGACCAGGTCCGAGGCGTAGTCGTAGACCTCGCTCGCCGGCCGGTCGATCCACTCGCTGAGGTACCGCGACCTGAGGTGCCGCGACGCGGTGCGCCTGGGTGCTGAGGTCACGCCGACACTCTGCCACCCACCACCGACACCTCCGCCCGGGCCGCCGCCCGTTCCTCCCGGGTCGGTACCCGCGCGCCCTCGGCCGGGATCGGGCAAGTCGAGAAGTTGCGGTCGGTGGTCCACAATGTTTCATACATCGATCGAAGTATTGCAATCACGTGAACAGAACTGGCACGATGACGGGCACCAGTTCCCCCACCACGGGCGGAAAGGAACAACCCCGCCCAAACGCCTCGGCCTGCCCGCGGAAGCGCCCACATCTTCCCGGGCGGGTGCGCACGTCTCCACGGACCTCACTCCTCGCGGAAGGGGAGCAGGCATGGCTCTCTCCCGTCGTACCTTCGTCTCCTCGGTCGCCGCGGGCTCCGCACTGGCCGCCGTCTCCGCATCGGAGCTGGCCAGCGCCGTGTCGAGCCCCGCGTACGCGGCCAGCCCGCCCGGCGACGTCGTCGGCAAGATCACCGTCGGCTACCAGGGCTGGTTCTCGTGCCCCGGCGACGGGGCGCCGATCGGCGGCTGGTGGCACTGGAGCCGCGACCGGTTCCAGCCGCCCTCGCCGAGCAACACCACCATCGTCTCCTGGCCGGACATGCGCGAGTACACCCGCGGCTACACCACGGCGTACCCCAACCTCGGCAACGGCCAGCCCGCCCAGCTCTTCTCCTCGTACGACCAGCAGACCGTGGACACCCACTTCCGCTGGATGCAGCAGTACGGCTGCGACACCGCCGCGTTGCAGCGGTTCAACCCGATGGGCGACGAGGGCCCGACCCGCGACGCCATGGCGGTCAAGGTCCGCAGCGCGGCCGAGCGCTTCGGCCGGAAGTTCTACATCATGTACGACGTCACGGACTGGACGAACATGCAGTCCGAGATCAAGACGGACTGGACGAACAAGATGCGGGCGTACACCTCCTCGTCCGCGTACGCGTTCCAGAACGGCAAGCCCGTCGTCTGCATCTGGGGCTTCGGCTTCAGCGAGCCCAGCCGGCCGTTCGCCCCGGCGCCCTGCCTCGACGTGGTCAACTGGTTCAAGGCGCAGGGCTGCTACGTCATCGGCGGCGTACCGACCTGGTGGCGCCAGGGCATCAACGACTCCCGCCCCGGCTTCCTCGACGTGTACCACGCCTTCAACATGATCTCGCCGTGGATGGTCGGCCGCGCCGCGAGCCCCGCCGACCTGGACTCGTACTACAACAACGTCAACCTCGGTGACCAGGCCGACTGCAACGCGCACGGCATCGACTACCAGCCCTGCGTCATGCCCGGCGACCTCTCCTCCGGCCACCGCCGGCACGGCGACTTCTACTGGCGGCACTTCTACAACATGGTCCGCCTCGGCTGCCAGGGCATCTACATCTCGATGTTCGACGAGTACAACGAGGGCAACCAGATCGCCAAGACCGCCGAGACCGCCGCCTCGGTGCCGCAGGGCTCCGGCATCCGCGCGCTCGACGAGGACGGCACCTTCTGCTCCTCCGACTACTACCTGCGGATCACCGCTGACGGCGGACGGATGCTCAAGGGCCAGCTCGCGCTGACCTCGGTACGGCCGACGCCGCCGGTGCTCGGCGGCGGCGCCGACACCACCGCGCCGACCACTCCCGGCGGGCTGGCCGTCACCGCCAAGACGGCGAACAGCGTCTCGCTGGCCTGGACCGCGTCCACCGACGACGTCGGCGTCACCGGCTACCAGGTGCGCCAGGGCGGTACCGTCGTCGGCTCGCCGAGCGGCACCTCGTACACCGTCGGCGGGCTCGCCGCGGCCACCGCGTACAGCTTCTCCGTGGTGGCCCGCGACGCCGCCGGGAACGTCTCGGCGCCGTCGAACACGGTGACCGTCACGACGGACGCCGCGCCCCCGGCCACCACCAACCTGGCCCGGGGCAAGCCGACCGCGGAGAGCGGGCACACCCAGAACTACGGTTCCGGCAACGCGGTCGACGGGGACGCGAACAGCTACTGGGAGAGTGTGAACAACTCCTTCCCGCAGTGGTTGCAGGTCGACCTCGGCGCGGCGACCGCCATCCGCCGGCTCGTCCTCAAGGTCCCGCCGCCCTCGGCCTGGCAGGCCCGGACCCAGACGATCGCCGTGCAGGGCAGCACCGACGGGTCCGGCTTCACCACCGTCGTCGGCGCGACGGGCTACACCTTCAACCCGGCCTCGGGAAACACCGTCACCGTGAACCTCCCCGCCACCACCACCCGGTACGTGCGGCTGGTCTTCTCCGGCAACACCGGCTGGCCGGCCGGACAGGTCTCGGAATTCGAGGTCTACTCGGCCTGACCGCCGTACGCGTCGCGGCCCCCGTACCGGACGAGCGCCGGGTACGGGGGCCGCGCGGACCTCCGGTCGTCAGATGGTACGGGCCAGGCGGTCGGCCAGGAGCCGGGCGAACCGGGCCGGGTCCTCCAGTTCGCCGCCCTCGGCGAGCAGCGCGGTGCCGTACAGCAGCTCGGCGGTCTCGCCGAGCGCCGGGTCCCCGGTGCTCTGCTCGTGCGCCTTGCGCAGGCCGGTGACCAGCGGATGCCCGGGGTTCAGTTCGAGGATCCGCTTGACCCGCGGCACCTCCTGCCCCATCGCGCGGTACAGCTTCTCCAGCGTCGGGGTCATGTCCTGCGCGTCGCCGACGAGGCAGGCCGGCGAGCTGGTGAGACGGGACGAGAGCCGCACCTCCTTCACCTGCTCCGCCAACCGCTCGGTCAGCCAGGTCAGCAGCGGGGCGAACTCCTCCTTCTGCTGGTCGAGCCCCGGCTCGTCGTCCGACTTCGCGTCCGGACCGTCGAGGTCCACCTGTCCCTTGGCGATCGACCGCAGCCGCTTGCCCTCGTACTCGCCGACGCCGTCGACCCACACCTCGTCGACCGGGTCGGTCAGCAGCAGCACCTCGTAGCCCTTGGCCTGGAACGCCTCCATGTGCGGCGAGTTCTCGATCGTCGAGCGGGACTCGCCGGTCATGTAGTAGATGTCCTCCTGGCCCTCCTTCATCCGCTCCACGTACCGCTGGAGGGTGACCAGTTCCTCGGGGTCGCGGCTGGTGGCGAACGAGGAGATGTCGAGGATGGCGCGCTGGTTCTCGAAGTCGTTGACCAGGCCCTCCTTGACCGCCCGGCCGAACTCGGTCCAGAACGTCCGGTACTTGTCGGCGTCCCGGTTCATCAGCTCCTTGACCGTCGAGAGCACCTTCTTGACCAGGCGGCGCCGCATCAGCTGGATCTGGCGGTCCTGCTGGAGGATCTCGCGCGAGATGTTGAGCGAGAGGTCCTGCGCGTCCACCACGCCCTTGACGAAGCGCAGGTACTCCGGCATGAGTTCCTGGCAGTCGTCCATGATGAAGACGCGCTTGACGTAGAGCTGGACCCCGCGCCGGCCGTCGCGGCTGAACAGGTCCAGCGGCGCCTGCGCCGGGAGGAAGAGCAGGGCGTCGTACTCGAAGGTGCCCTCGCCCTTCATGTGGATGATTTCGAGCGGGTCGTTCCAGTCGCGGCTGATGTGCTTGTAGAACTCGCGGTACTCCTCCTCGGCGACCTCCGAGCGCGGGCGGGCCCAGAGCGCCTTCATCGAGTTGAGCGTCTCGACCTCGGCGCTCGCGGCGGTCTCGCCCGCCGCGGTCTCGCCCTCAACGGCCTGCTTGCGCATCCGGATCGGCCAGGCGATGAAGTCGGAGTAGCGCTTGACCAGGTCCCGGATCCGCCAGTCGGCGGTGTAGTCGAAGAGCTGGTCCTCCTCGTCGGCCGGCTTGAGGTGCAGGGTGACGCTCGTGCCCTGGGGCGCCTCGGCGACCGACTCGACGGTGTACGTGCCGCCGCCGTCGGACTCCCACCGGGTGGCACCCTCCTCGCCCGCGCGGCGCGTCAGGAGGGTCACCTTGTCGGCCACCATGAAGGTCGAGTAGAAACCGACGCCGAACTGCCCGATCAGGTCCTGCGAGGCCGCCGCGTCCTTGGCCTCCTTCAGCTGCCGCAGCAGCTCGGCGGTACCGGACTTGGCGATGGTGCCGATCAGCCCGACCACCTCGTCGCGCGACATGCCGACGCCGTTGTCCCGTACGGTCAGCGTGCGCCGCTCCCGGTCGACCTCGATCTCGATGTGCAGGTCGGAGGTGTCGACCTGAAGTTCCTTGTCGACGAGCACCGCCAGCCGCAGCTTGTCCAGGGCGTCGGAGGCATTCGAGATCAACTCGCGGAGGAAGATGTCCTTGTTCGAGTAGATCGAGTGCACCATCAGTTGGAGGAGCTGACGGGCCTCGGCCTGGAACTCAAGCGTCTCGATCCCGGTACCCATGAAATCCCTTTCCCGACGGACGGACCATCCTCGACGGATGGTACGACGCCACGAGTGACGAACCGACTGCGGCCAGGCGTTTCCGGTGCGCTACGTCCGGCCTGTCCCGCTACGCGCCGGATCCGGACGGCGGGTCGGCGGCATCCGCCGGGCCGGCCGGCGCCGGCGTGGCGGGCCCTGGTGCGGGGGCCGGCGCCGGCGTGGCGGCCGGGACGGCGCGCGGGGCCGGCACGGCGGTCGCACCGGGCGTCGGCTCCGGGCCGGGCGTCGGCTCGGAAGCCGGCGTCCCGACCCGGATCGCGAGCCGGTCCAGGTAGCCGACCTGGAGCACGGCGAACGCCAGCAGCAGGAACATCAGCATCGGCAGCGGGAGGACCAGGCCGAGCGCGGACCCGTCCACCGTGAACCACCGCGCGGCGATCATCTGGATGAGGATCGGCCCCGGCATGTGCTTGACGTCGCTCGCCACCAGATACGCCCAGAGCGGCTGTTCGGCGTTGAGCAACCAGGTCAGCAGGAACGCGGCGGCGAGCAGCGGCAACGCCGGCAGCAGCAGTGTCTCGGCGAACCCACGGCCGGCCCGCCACTTGCGCTGCTGGCCACGGAAGAAGAGCGCGAAGACGAAGAGCGCCGGGATGCTGAGCCAGGACGGCGGGATCAGGCCGAGGAACGAGTTCACCTGGTCCAGCTCGGCGGTGCGCTTGAAGAGCGCGACGGCCAGCGGCCCGACGCCGACGAAGAGCCACGGTGCGAACGGCACCAGGAGCAGTTCGCTCCACCGGCCGAACGGGCGCAGCGCGCCGATGCCGAAGCCGGCGAGCGCCGCGAGGCCGACCGAGACCAGCGCCGAGACGAGCGGTGGTAGCCAGGTGTTGGCGAAGACGGTCGTACCGTCCACCGCCGAAGGCAGCGCCTCGCCGCCCCCGAAGATGTGGCCCAGCCAGGGCGCGAGCGCCCAGCCGACAACGCCGACGAAGGCGGCCAGCGCCAGTACCGCAAGGCCGACGAAGACCGGGCGGGCCGCGTCGCTCCGGCCTTCCGGCCCGGCCGAGCCAGCGGATACGACCAAGTCGGCCGAGCGTGCCGGCGGCCGGTCCCACCAGCCGTCGAACTCGATCCGGGTGCGGGTCGCCAGCAGCAGCGCCAGCGCCGCGAGGCCGAGCACCCCGAGCACCACCAGTAGCAGCCAGGAGGTGGCGGCGGAGGGCCCCAGTCGCGCCTGCCGCACGGTCGTCAAAATCGCGCCGAGCAGCGGCGTGGTGGTTTCCTGTTCCCGCCCGCCGCCGGTGAGCAGCGCGGGCGCGGTGAAGACCTGCAACGCGAGGGCGAGGGTGCCCAGGGCCAGGAGACCACCGACGGTCAGCAGCGCGGGTACCCGGCGAGCCCCGGCCCGCTGCCGCAGCGCGCTCAGGAACGCCGTCGCCGCCACCGCGACGACCAGCCCGAAAGTCGTCGTCGCGAGCAGCCGTACCAGCGAGCCGCCGTCACCGGTGCCAGGGCTGGAGTCAGGCCGGTAGGCCCGCCAGGCGAGGAGCACCGCGACCGGGGCGTAGGCCGCGACGGGCAGGGCGAGCAGACCGCGGGCGACCAGCCGGGCCGCCCGGCCGGCCCGGTCCACCACCAGCGCGAGCAGGGGCGCGACCAGCAGCGCGAACACGAGCGGCAGCAGCGCGAGCAGCAGGGCGAATCCGAACTGGCCGGCGAGACCGTCGTCGATGACGTACCGGTAGTTCTCGTAGCCGATCCACTCGGCCGACGACCCGAACAGGGTCTCCTGCCGGAAGCTGGTGACCAGGGTGGAGATCGTGGGCACCAGGTACGACCAGAGCCAGGCGACCAGCGCCGGCAGCAGCAGCGCCAGCCCGATCAACGCCCGCGCCACCGGGGAGAGGCCCGGCCCACGGTACGGCGCCGGGACGTGGCCCGGCGGAGCGGAGCTGTTGCCCGGCGGAGCGGAGACGTGGTCCGGTGCGACACCGGCGGTTGTCGGCGGTACGGGCTGGCCCATCGCGTTTCCCCCATGATCGATCGACATGTCCGGGGAGACGATACTCAACCCGCCAAAGCGGCGAGATCAGGGCAATACGCCGTAGTGTCCGACGAGTCGGAATCACCGTTCCAGGATCGCGACCACGCCCTGGCCGCCGGCGGCGCAGATGGAGATCAGGCCGCGTCCGGAGCCGCGCTCGGCGAGCAGCTTCGCCAGGGTGGCGACGATCCGGCCACCGGTGGCCGCGAACGGGTGACCGGCGGCGAGCGAGGAGCCGTTGACGTTCAGCCGGGTGCGGTCGATCGCGCCCAGCGGCGCGTCCAGGCCGAGCCGCTCCTTGGCGAACTCCGGCGACTGCCAGGCGGCAAGGGTGGCCAGCACCTGCGAGGCGAACGCCTCGTGAATCTCGTAGTAGTCGAAGTCCTGGAGGGTCAGCCCGGCGCGCGCCAGCAGCCGCGGTACGGCGTACGCGGGCGCCATCAGCAGTCCCTCGTCGCCGTGGACGAAGTCGACGGCCGCGACTTCGGAGAAGGTCAGGTACGCCTGCACCGGCAGCCGCCGCTCGGCGGCCCACTCCTCGGAGGCGAGCAGGACCGTGGCCGCGCCGTCGGTGAGCGGGGAGGAGTTGCCGGCCGTCATGGTCGCCCGGTCGGCGTCCGGTCCACGGGTGCCGAAGACCGGCCGGAGCGCGGCCAGCTTCTCCAGCGTGGTGTCCGGCCGCAGGTTCTGGTCCCGGGTCAGCCCGAGGTACGGCGTGACCAGGTCGTCGAAGAACCCGCGCTCGTACGCGGCGGCGAGTCGCTGGTGCGAGGCGAGCGCCAGCGCGTCCTGCGCCTCCCGCTCGACGCCCCACCGTACGGCGGTGCGCGCGGCGTGCTCGCCCATCGAGAGCCCGGTGCGCGGCTCGGCGTTGCGCGGGATCTCCGGGCGGAACGGCTGGAGCGGGCGCAGCCTGCTGGCCGCGCGCAGCCGGCCGCCGAGCGTCCGCGCCGCGTTGATCTCCAGCAGCGTCCGCCGCATCTCCTCGTTCACGGCCAGCGGCGCGTCCGAGGTGGTGTCGACGCCCCCCGCGATGCCGACCTCGATCTGCCCCAGCGCGATCTTGTTGGCGACCAGGATGGTCGCCTCCAGCCCGGTGCCGCACGCCTGCTGGATGTCGTACGCCGGGGTGTGCGGGTCGAGCCGCGAGCCGAGCACGGTCTCGCGGGTGAGGTTGAAGTCGCGGGAGTGCTTCAGTACGGCGCCCGCCACCACCTCGCCGACGCGTACCCCGGCGAGCCCGAACCGGGCGACCAGACCGTCCAGCGCGGCGCCGAGCATGTCCTGGTTGGACGCCTTCGCGTAGCGGCCGTTCGAGCGGGCGAACGGGATCCGGTTGCCGCCGAGGATCGCGACGCGACGGATGGTCTGCACACCGGCCTCCTCTTTCAGGACTTGCACCTAACCTACCCGCCAGTAGGCTACGCCTATGAGCGACAGGTACGCGAGCTTCGCCAACTCGGTCGCCGGCCATGCGCTGATCAAGCGTCTCGGCCTGCCCGACCCGCCCCGGCTGCGGCGGTACCGGCCGGGAGATCCGCTCGTACCCGGCCCGGTGCTGCTCGACGGCGCGCCGGGCGGACGGCTGCGCGAACCCGTCGGCAAGCTGCTGGCCGCGGCCGGCATCGAGCAGCGGGACGCCGAGACGGTCACCGCCGACCCGACCACCGGCCGGATGCCGCTGAACTCCGCGCTGGTCTACGACGCGTCGGGGATCACCGACTCGACCGGGCTGCGCGCGCTCTACGACTTCTTCCACGCCCAGGCGCGGGCGCTCCACCCGAGCGGACGGGTGATCGTCTTCGGTACGCCACCGGAGGCCGCCGGTTCGCCGCGCGAGGCGGTCGCGCAGCGGGCCCTGGAGGGGCTGACCCGCAGCATCGGCAAGGAGTTCGGCCGCGGCACCACCGCCCAGCTCGTCTACGTGCACCCCGGCGCCGAGTCGGCCGTCGAGTCGACCCTGCGCTTCCTGCTCTCCGGCCGCTCGGCGTACGTCTCCGGCCAGGTCGTCCGGGTCGGCGTGCCGCCGGCCGGCACCTCGGCCGCCCCGCCGGCCGACTGGCTGCGCCCGCTCGACGGACGGGTGGCGCTGGTCACCGGCGCGGCGCGGGGCATCGGCGCGGCGATCGCCGAGGTGCTGGCCCGCGACGGCGCGCGGGTGGTGGTCCTGGACGTACCGGCCGCCGGCGAGGCGCTGGCCGGGGTGGCCAACTCGATCGGCGGTACGGCGCTCCAGCTGGACCTGACCGCGGCCGACGCCCCCGCCCGGCTCGCCGACCACTTCGCCGAGCGGCACGGCCGGGTCGACGTCGTCGTGCACAACGCCGGCATCACCCGCGACAAGACCATCGCCAAGATGGACGCCGCCCGCTGGGACTCGGTGCTCGACGTCAACCTCTCCAGCCAGGAGCGAATCAACGACGTGCTGCTGGAGCGGGACCTGATCCCCGCCGGCGGCCGGCTGATCGGCGTCTCCTCGATCGCCGGCATCGCCGGCAACCGGGGCCAGACCAACTACGCCACCTCCAAGGCCGGCGTGATCGGGCTGGTCCAGTCGATGGCGCTGGTGCTGGCCGAACGCGGCATCACCGTCAACGCGGTCGCGCCCGGCTTCATCGAGACGCGGATGACCGCCCGGATGCCGGTGCTGATCCGCGAGGCCGGGCGGCGGATGAACAGCATGTCGCAGGGGGGTCTGCCGATCGACGTGGCCGAGACGATCGCCTGGCTCGCGGCGCCGGCCTCGGGCGGGCTCACCGGCAACATCGTCCGCGTCTGCGGCCAGAGCCTGCTGGGGGCGTGATGCCGGGTCGGGTGGAACTGCCGGCGCTGCCCCCGGCCGGCCCGCTCTACCGGCGGGCGGTCGTCGGCATGCTGCCCGGCCGGGGCGGCGACCGGCACGGCGCCGGGCTGCCCGACGTCGAGCTGCTGGTCCGCGGCGTCACCGTCGACCGCGCCCACCTCGCCGCGTACGACCGGGTCTGCGGGTTCCGGCTCACCGACGCGCTGCCCGCGACGTACCCGCACGTGCTGGCCTTCCCGCTGGCGCTGCGGCTGATGACGGCGCCGGAGTTCCCGTTCCCCCTGGCCGGCCTCGTGCACATCGCCAACCGGATCACCGTCATCCGCCCGCTGGACGCGGGCGAGCCGCTGGAGCTCTCGGTCCGCGCCGCCGACCTACGCCCGCACGACCGGGGCCGGCAGGTCGACGTGCTGGCCACGGCGACGGTCGACGGCGAGGTGGTCTGGCGGGACGTCTCCACGTACCTGCACAAGGAGCGGGCGGCCCCGGACGGTGGGCGGCGCGAGGTGGGCGACCGGCCCGAGCCGCCGGCCGCCACGGCCCGCTGGCGGGTCGAGCCCCGGGTCGGTACGGAGTACGCCCGCGTCTCCGGCGACCGCAACCCGATCCACACCTCCCGGCTCGGCGCCCGGATCTTCGGCTTCCCGGGCCCGATCGCACACGGCATGTGGAGCAAGGCGCGCTGCCTCGCCGCGCTGGAGGGGCGGCTCCCCGACGCGTACACGGTGGCGGTCTCGTTCAAGCTGCCGGTACGGCTGCCGGGCACGGTCGCGTTCAGCGCGAGCCCCGGCTGGACCTTCGCGCTGCACGACGCCCGCTCCGGCCGGCCGCACCTGGCGGGTACCGTCACGCCGGGCGATCATGACGCGGCGGGCGGAGAATACGGCGGGTCAGCGCACGAACCCGACGATTCCGCCCATCGGTAGGAGGCTCAGGATGGCTTCGCCACCACGGATGCACCTCTCCGGCGTCGCCCTCGACGCACCGGACGCCCGCGCGCTGGCGGACTTCTACCGGCGGTTGCTGGGCTGGTCGGTGGAGCAGGACGAGCCGGACTGGGTGAAGCTGCGTTCCCCCGACGGCGGCGCGGGCCTGTCGTTCCAGACCGAGCCGAACCACGTACCCCCGAACTGGCCGGCGGGCCCGGGCGACCAGCAGATGTCGATGCACCTGGACATCGAGGTCGACGACCTCGATGTCGCGGGCGCGCACGCCGTCGCCGCCGGCGCGACCCTGGCGACCTTCCAGCCCCAGCCGGACGTACGGGTCTACCTCGACCCGGCCGGGCACCCGTTCTGCCTGTTCCTGCCCGGGGCCTAGCGGTACCGCCCCCGGAGCGTGGAGGGACCCCGGGACGTCGCGTCGAGCGGCGACCAGGGATCCCTCGCGACCGTGGTCAGTTGGTGCTGGTGATCTCCCAGAGCACGTTCTGGCCGTGCTGCTGGGTCCAGAACATGCGCCACCCGTCCTTGAACGGCTTCGGGTCCTGCGCGCCCAGGATGCCGTTCACGCTCGGGTCACCGTTCGACACGTGGATGCCGGTGATCTCGTTGTCGTCGTCGTTGTGGAAGCCGGCGCTGCCGATGAGCAGCGCGTCCATGGTGGCGTCCTCGTCGCGGCCCTCGGCGAGGAACCGGACCGGGTCACCGGCCTTGCGGTAGTCGGTCCGCACGTCGAAGAGGTACGCCGAGTCGAAGGCGCCGCGTTGGTTGTGCACGGTGGCGCTGGCGTCCTCGACCGCCGCCACGTGGTCGGCGTCGACGAACGTGATGTTGTCCAGGCCGGTGTGCTCCTGGTCGCCGCCGTAGAACATCTTGAGCTTGCCGTGGTCGGAGGCCGGGTTGTCCTGGGTGAGCTGGTACAGCCCACCCCAGCCGCCGTAGCCGGCGTTGGCGTCGCTGGTGGTGTTGGTGTCACCGGTGACCGTGAAGAAGAACTGCCCGAACTTGGTACCCGGCCGGAACACGCCGTTCTCCGGCCGCTTGAAGGGCGTGGCCTGGGCCGCCTTCGCCGCGGCGTTGGCGTCGAACGGCTGCCCGGACCTGTCGGTGGCGGTGTCGTGGATCGTCACCCACCTCGTGTCGAACACCTGCCCGTACGAGCTGATGTCCTTCTGGTCGTCGGTGCGGATCCCGCCGGTCGGGTGGGTCGGGTCGATCGCCTGGAAGGTGATCGGGGTACGGGTCCGGTTGGAGGTGACCTGGAGCGCCTGGAGCTTGCCGCCCTTCTTCAGGTCGGTCCGGTCCACCGGGACGAAGCGGTAGACGAAGCTGTTGGGGTTCTTCGCCGTGCTGCCCGTGGGCGAGGAGCCACCGCTGTCCTCGACGAGCCAGAGGTTGCCGGCGGAGTCGTTCTGGATCCCCTCGTAGCCGGCCCGGCCGAGGACGTCGGAGATGTCCTCCACCGTCGAGTCGATGTCCGGGGTGGCCTGGAGCACCCCGCCCTTGTTGCCGTTCTCGGAGGTCAGTAGCAGCCGCTTGGCCCACGGGTCCCAGGTGGAGCCGTCGATGTTGGGGATCGGCGTGGTGCCGTCGGCCAGCGTGGTGGCCAGGAGCGTGACCCGGTGCGCCGGGTCCGCGTCGAGGTTGACCCGGGTGATGTACCCGGCCTTGCCGCCCTCGTGGCCCTGGAAGACGAACTCCTGGCCGTAGTTGTAGTGCGGGTCGGCGCCGTGCAGGCCGCCCAGCCGCAGGTAGGTGTTCTTGTCCGGCTCCGTCTTGGACGCCTCGGCGGAGCCGTTGGCCGGGTCGGGCACCAGGGTGCCGTCGTTGAGGTAGCCGAAGTACCTGACCAGGTCGGTCGGGTTCTCCAGCCGGTTCGACCCCTGCGCGGCGATGAACTCGCGCAGCTGGGGGGAGAGGCCGTTCGGCGCCGCGACACCCCGGGCGACCGGGGCCGCCGGCACCGAGGTCCAGTCGATCTTCGTGTTCGCGTTGGCGGAGCCGGCACCGAGCGCGCCCACGCCCGCGGCGACGACCACGAGCGCAGCGGCGCCCGCGACCGATCGTTTCCGTGCGGTCATGATCTGCCCTTCTCTAAATGCGATAGCAGCAACCAGGGCAATGTTGATCCCGCCAAAGCGGGCCTTTGACCACCGGAAGTTGACCATCACCCAAACTATTGATCAACGCAAGGAACCCTGCTGACCTGCCGTAATGCATCAGATGGCAGGGCGCGACGGTACAGATATGCATTGAAATCTGTCGTTGACATACCGGCAATCTGTCGATACGCTTCGACAACTAGGAAAGCGCTTTCCAGTACCCCGCCCGGGATCCGTCCCCCCGACGCCCGGGCCACCCGGTGGCGTCCGCGACCCGGGCAGCGCGCCGCCACCGGCCGCGTACCCGTACACCCCCTCTCCAGGAGGCTCCCTCGTGAACGCGAACGAATCGCCAACCCCCGCCCGCCGCCGGTTCGGCCGGGCACCGCTGCTCGCCGCCGCCACGGCGGCGGTGCTGGCCGCCACCTCCCTCGCCTCGATGCCCGCCGCCTCCGCGGCGACCTTCAACCTCGAAGGCTGGGGCACCCAGTGCGGCGGCACCTCCGGCGGCGGCAGCACCTCGCCGGTCACCGTCACCACCGCCTCCGCCCTGATCAGCAACATGCAGGCCAGCGGCGCCCGGGTGATCCGGGTCTCCGGCACCATCGCGATCAGCGGCATGCAGAAGGTGGCGGCCAACAAGACGATCATCGGCGTCGGCAGCAACGCGGCCATCACCGGCGGCGGCCTCAACGTCGCCAGCGTGAGCAACGTGATCATCCGGAACATCAACTTCCGGGACTGGAGCGACGACGCGATCAACGTCCAGTACTCCACCCGGGTCTGGATCGACCACAACAACTTCAGCAACGGCAACGACGGCGCGGTCGACATCAAGCGCAGCTCCGACTGCGCCACGGTGTCGTGGAACCGGGTCTTCAACCACGACAAGTCGTTCCTGCTCGGGCACAGCGACGACAACGCGAGCGAGGACGTCGGCCGCCTGCGCGTGAGCTACCACCACAACTGGTTCGACGGCTCCAACCAGCGCCACCCCCGGGTCCGCTTCGGCAACCCGGTGCACGTCTACAACAACTACTACAACGGCAACGGCGGGTACGGCGTCGCCTCGACCTGCAACGCCGGCGTACTGGTCGAGGGCAACTACTTCGAGAACGTCGACGACCCGTACCACCGGGGTGAGGGCAGCTCGCCGGACGGCAACCTGGTCGCCCGCAACAACCAGCTGGTCAGCTCCGGCAGCGGCGAGACCGGCGGCAGCGTCGCCGGCATCCCGTACTCGTACACGCTCGACGCCGCGAGCAGCGTCAAGTCGATCGTGACCGGCGGCGCCGGTACCGGCAGGATCTAGCCGCCTCCGCCACCGATCCGCACGGCGACGCCAGCGGGCCCCTTCCGGTCGCGCCAATCGACCGGAAGGGGCCCACCGCGAGCCTAGGGCCCGCCCGGCCGAGGCCGGCCCGGTGAACAGCCCCTCGATCGCGCCCGTCGGCCGATGCCGCGCCGGGCGATGCCGCGCCGGGGCGATTCGCACCCTTGCTGCCGGTTCGGGTACGCGGGCCACCCACTCCGGGTGACGATGACTCGCGGCGGACCATCAGTTCCGCCGGGCGGGGGAGCGACGTGGTGGGTCAGTCGGGGGAAGGCGCGCGGCGGGCGCGGCGGCCCGCCCGTGGGCTGCGCGCCTGGCTCCTGCACGGCATCGAACCGGGCCGGGTCAGCGGACCGCACACCGCGCCGCCCGAGCACCAGCGGCGCTGGTGGCAGGTGATGTGCCTGACCGGCCTCGACTACTTCTCCACCCTCGGCTACCAGCCCGGCATCGCCGCCCTCGCCGCCGGGGTGATCTCCCCGATCGCCACCCTGGTCCTGGTCGCGCTCACCCTCTTCGGCGCGCTGCCGGTCTACCGCCGGGTCGCCCGGGAGAGCCCGCACGGCCAGGGGTCGATCGCCATGCTGGAGCGGCTGCTCCCCCGCTGGAACGGCAAGCTGCTGGTCCTGGCCCTGCTCGGCTTCGCCGCCACCGACTTCATCATCACCATCACGCTCTCCGCCGCGGACGCCAGCGCGCACATCCTGGAGAACCCGTATCTGCCGCAGGGGATGGAGGACCAGCAGATCCTGGTGACCCTGGTGCTCGTCGCGGCGCTCGGCGCGGTCTTCATCAAGGGGTTCCGCGAGGCGATCGGCATCGCGGTGGTGCTGGTCGCGGCCTATCTCGTACTGAACGTGATCGTGATCCTGGTGACCCTCGGGTACGTCCTCGAACACCCCGTCCTCTTCTCGAACTGGCGCGCCGAGCTGTTCCGGGCGCACCCCGACCCGCTCGCCATCGGAGTGATCGCCCTGCTGGTCTTCCCCCGGCTCGCGCTCGGCCTCTCCGGCTTCGAGACCGGCGTGGCGGTGATGCCGCTCATCCGGGGCGAGCGGGGCGACCGGCCCGAGTTGCCGCACGGGCGGATCAGGGGCGCGCGGCGCCTGCTCACCGCAGCCGCCGTGATCATGAGCGTCCTGCTGATCACCAGCAGCTTCGTCACCACGGTCCTCATCCCCCAGCACGAGTTCGAGGCCGGAGGCGAGGCGAACGGGCGCGCCCTGGCCTTCCTCGCCCACGCCTACCTCGGCAACGGCTTCGGGACGGTCTACGACATCAGCACCGTGCTGATCCTCTGGTTCGCGGGGGCCTCGGCCATGGCCGGCCTGCTCAACCTCATCCCGCGCTACCTGCCCCGGTACGGCATGGCCCCGTACTGGGTCCGGGCGGTCCGGCCGCTGGTGCTGGTGCTGACCCTGGTCGCGTTCCTGATCACGATCTTCTTCCGCGCCGACGTCACCGCCCAGGGCGGCGCGTACGCCACCGGCGTGCTCGTACTGATCACGTCGGCGGCGCTGGCCGTCACCCTCTCGGCGCGCCGCCACCGCCAGCGTCGGCCGGCCCTCGCGTTCGGCGTGATCACCGTGGTCCTCGGCTACACCACCATCACCAACATCATCGAGCGGCCGGACGGCGTACGGATCGCCTCGCTCTTCATCGTCGCGATCATCATCACCTCGGTGCTCTCCCGGGTGTCCCGCGCCACCGAGCTGCGCGTCACCGCCGTGCACCTCGACCCGCTCGCCCAGCGCTTCATCGCCGAGGAGGCCGCCGGGGAGATCCACATCATCGCCAACGAGCCCAACGAACGCGACGAGGTCGAGTACCGCGAGAAGGAGGCCGAGCAGCGCACCACCAACCACATCCCGGACGGCGAACCGGTGCTGTTCCTGGAGGTCACGGTCCGCGACCCGTCGGAGTTCGAGTGGACCGTCAACGTCACCGGGGAGGAGCGGTACGGCTACCGCATCCTGCGGCTGGAGGGGGCGAGCATCGCCAACACCATCGCCGGCTTCCTGCTCTACGTACGGGACATCAGCGGCAAGCTGCCGCACATCTACTTCGCCTGGACCGAGGGCAATCCGGTGATCTACCTGCTGCGCTACTTCTTCCTCGGCGAGGGCGAGGTGGCCCCGCTCACCCGGGAGATCCTGCGCGAGGCCGAGCCGGACCTGCGCCGCCGCCCGCTCGTGCACGTCGCCTAGCGGAAGCCGGCCGGTCGGCGGCCGGGCGGTGCGTCGGCGGGCGGTGCGTCGGCGGGCGGCGCGTCGGCGGTCGCGCGGGCGTACCGGTCGGTCAGCACGCGCAGCCGCGCGACCAGCTCCGGCGGCTCGGTGACCTCGAAGTCCAGGTCGAGCAGGCCGAGGTGGACGGCGATGGTGTGCGGGGTGTCCGCGCCGGTGTCCAGCACGCAGCTCCGCTCGTCGCGCGCCTCCACCACCCCGACGGCCGGATTGATCCGCGCGGTCACCACCTCGGCGGGCGCGTGCACCAACACCCGGGCCCGGTAGCGCCAGGCGGCGGCCGAGACGCCGCGGGTCACGTACGCGGCGGCGCCGCCCTCGGGCGGCTCCCGGGGCGGGAAGCGCGGGCCGGTCGGGGTGCGCGGCTGGACCCGGTCCACCCGGAAGGTACGCCAGTCCTCGCGGTCGACGTCCCAGGCGACCAGGTACCAGCGACGGCCCCAGGAGACCAGCCGGTACGGCTCGACGGCGCGGACCGTCGCCGACCCGTCGTGGCCGCGGTAGTCGAAGCGCAGCCGCTCCCGGTCCCGGCAGGCCGCCGCGAGCACCGTGAGCACGGCCGGGTCGACGACCGGACCGGGCCGGTCCGGGGGTACCGGCTCGGTGTACGCCTGCAACGCGCCGACCCGGGGCCGCAGCCGGGCCGGCAGCACCTGTTCGAGCTTGGCCAGCGCGCGCAGCGAGGTCTCCTCGATCCCCGCCACGGTGCCGCCGGCCGCATGCCGCAGCCCGACCGCCACGGCCACCGCCTCGTCGTCGTCGAGCAGCAGCGGCGGCATGGCCGTACCGGCGCCGAGCCGGTAGCCGCCGTCGGTGCCCCGGGTGGCGTGCACGGGATAGCCGAGGTCGCGCAGCCGGTCCACGTCGCGGCGTACGGTCCGCTCGCTCACGCCCAGCCGCTCGGCCAGCGCCGGGCCCGGCCAGTCGCGTCTGGCCTGCAACAACGACAGCAGCCGCAGCAGTCGCGCCGAAGTCTCCAACATGTTTCGAGTCTGCCAGGGCTTCAGGACAGGACCTGACCGGAAGCCCCCGTAGCGTTCCTGCCATGAGCGCTGACGACGAGATCAAGCCCTTCCGCATCGCCGTACCCCAGGCCCAGCTGGACGACCTGGCCGCCCGACTCGACAACACCCGCTGGCCGGACGAGATCCCCGACGCCGGCTGGGACTACGGCGTACCGCTCGGGTACGTCCGGCGGCTGGCCGAGTACTGGCGCGACGGGTACGACTGGCGCGCCTGGGAGGCGAAGCTCAACGGGTACCCGCAGTTCACCACCGAGATCGACGGGCAGAACATCCACTTCCTGCACGTCCGCTCGGCGCGCGAGGACGCGCTGCCGCTGGTCCTGACCCACGGCTGGCCCGGCTCGGTCGTCGAGTACCTGCGGGTCATCGAGCCGCTCACCGACCCGGCGCCCGACCAGCCCGCCTTCCACCTGGTCATCCCGTCGCTGCCCGGCTTCGGCTTCTCCGGGCCGACCCGGGAGCGGGGCTGGAACCGGTACCGCACCGCGCGGGCGTGGGCGGAGCTGATGCGGCGGCTCGGCTACGACCGGTACGGCGCGGCCGGCAACGACGGCGGCTCGTTCGTCGCCCCGGAACTGGGGCGGGTCGACCCGGAGCACGTCGTCGGCGTGCACGTGACCCAGATCTTCTCGTTTCCCTCCGGCGACCCGGCCGAGTTCGAGAGGATCACGCCGGAGGAGCAGAAGGCGCTCGAAGTGCTCCAGTGGTTCCACGACAACAAGATGTCCTTCAACATCCTGCACTCCCAGCAGCCGCAGACGCTCGCGTACGCCATCTTCGACTCGCCGGTCGGCCTGCTCGGCTGGAACGCGCAGCTCTTCGGCGACGCGGCCGACGTCGACGACGACTTCGTGCTGACCAACACGATGCTCTACTGGCTGACCGGTACGGCCACCTCGGCGACCCGCTTCTACTACGAGGACGCGAAGGCCGAGCACCCCACGGAGCCGACGACCGTACCGCTCGGGCTGGCGATGTTCGCGGGCGACTTCGTCTCGATGCGTACCTTCGCCGAGCGCGACCATCGCAACATCGTGCACTGGCGGTCGTACGACCGGGGCGGCCACTACGCCGCGCACGTCGTCCCCGACGTCCTCGCCGCCGACCTGCGTACCTTCTACGCCGGTCTGAGCTGACCGAACCGATGCCAGCGCTGGTGCTGCGCATCGCCGGGCGCTCAGCCTCGTCGGCCCACCGCTGCTGCGGCCAATGGAAAGGGCTTTGGCAAGGGGTCGGAGGAATCCTGGTACCCGATGAAGACCTCATCGAAGGTGACCTTGTCGGGTGCGGCCGTGGTACTACTACTGCTGGTTGGCGCCATCACGGCCTTTGTGATCTTCGCTAACAGCTTTGCGACCGACCCGATCGAGGGATGGCTGGACGACCCGCCTACCCCAAGTCCGGCACAGACGGCCGCGGTCGAGCCTGGCGCGCCGGCCACGGCGAAGCCGACCAGCGGGATGACCCAACATCCCTGAGGACCGCTCGGAATCTATCGAGGGCGTTGCTCAACAACGACAGTCAGGCCCGACGAGCATGGCTCGATTAGCGAGGTGTTCTGATTCGAGCATGTCCGGCGGACCAGCTCAAACGGGCCTGGCTGTCTTAACCAGATCGACAAAGGCCCGCCAGGCGGTGGGGGCGAAGGTGAGGGTGCCGCCGTCGCGGTCCTTGCTGTCGCGTACGAGGACGCGGCCGGGGAGGTTGTCGGCGACCTCGACGCAGTTGCCGCCGTTGGAGCTGCTGCGGGTGCTCGTGCGCCAGCGGGCGCCGGTCACTTCATCCATGTTCGCGCCTTCAGGAGGTCTCTCGACATGTCGCGCGGAAGCGCCACCGACCTCAGAGTGTCCCAGACCCGCCAGAGGGCGGCAACGTCGTCGGTGACTCGGCCGGCCGCCTGGTCGTCCAGGTAGCCGACGTCGCCCTCGCCGTCGAGGGTGGCGATGACGAACGGCCCGGCCTGCCCGGCGTGCAGGCCGGCGGTGAGCGGCAGCACGTGCACCATGACGAGCGGGCGGAGCGACATCTCGATGAGGTGGTCGAGCTGCGGGTGCATGATCTCCGGCGCGCCACGCCGCAGCGCCGCCTCGTCGATGAGGAAGACCGCGAGCGGCGGGTCGTCGCGGTCCAGGACGGCCCGCTGCCGGTCGAGTCGCGCCTCGACGTGTCCCTCGACCTCCGCGCCGGCCAGCGGCCCGCTGCTCAGCACCGCGCGGGCGTACGCCTCGGTCTGGAGCAGCCCCGGCAGGACGCTGGACTCGAACGACCGCAGCGACGACGCGGCCTGTTCGATCTGGGCCCACGGGCGGAACCACTCCACGTCCCGCCGCCGGACCGCCTCCGGCCAGAGGTCTCCGATCTGCTGACCGAGCAGCTCCGCCACCGCCGCCCGGTGCCTCGGCTGCGGAACGCGCCCAGGCGAAAGCCACCGCCCCGCCGTCTTCGGATCAACCCCCACCTTGGCCGCCAGCGACTCGCAGGTCTCGCCCGCTGCCGCCATCGCCACTCGCAGCGCCTCTTGCATGGTTACCTCCACACCGGACGATCGGGACGTCCCAAAAGTTATATCGACGTCGTGTGACAATCCGGCGACACACGGCAATCTCGGCTGAGCGGAACCGCTCGGATCTGTCGGCACCGGAAAAGACGGGCGGAACCGTACGGGTGCCGCCCCGGGTTGAAGGGGTCTCGGGGCGGCACCCATCCACGGACCAGCCGAGGGGGAGCCGATGTCGGAGAGCGCTGCCAGCGAGGGGTCCGGGTCGTCCGTGGGGCGGCGGGTGGCGTACTGGCGGGTGCGGCGGGGCATGACCCAACAGATGCTCGGCGACCGGGTCGGCCGGTCGAAGAGCTGGGTGGAGAAGGTCGAGCGGGGCGTGCGGCGCCTCGACCGGGTCTCGGTGCTGCACGAGATCGCCCGGGTGCTGGAGATCCCGGTCGAGCAGCTGCTCGCCCCGGCCGCGCCCGAACAGGCGGCGGACCAGGGGGAGGTGGAGGACATCCGGGCCGCGCTGGCCCGGTACACCTGGTCGGAAGACCCCGACGACGCGGACGCCGTGCCGGCCGACCTGGGCGAGTTGCGCGGCGCCGTCGACCACGCGTGGCTGAGCTTCCAGCACGGCGGCTACGACACACTCACCCGGAGCCTGCCGCAGCTGCTGCGCCGGGCGCAGCACGCCGACACACACCACCGGCACGACGACGACCACGCGGCGCGGGCCGCGCACCTGCTGGCCCAGTCGTATCAGATCGCCTCCTCGACGCTACGCAAGACCGGGCAACCCGAGCTGGCCTGGTTCGCCGCCGACCGGGCCCGCGCGGTCGCGGTCCGCGCCGGCGATCCGCTGCTCGCCGGTACCGCCGACAGTCGCGCCGGCAACGCCCTGCTCACCCTCGGCCGCCCCCGCCCAGCCCTCGAAACGCAGCTCGTCGCCGTCAACCGGCTCGCCCCCGGCGACGCCCGCACCGCCACCGGCCAACAGCTCTCCGTGTACGGATCGCTGCTGCTCCAGGCCGCGATGGCCGCCGCGCACCTCGCCGATGATGCCGGGGTGCGGGACCTGATCGGCGAGGCCGCACGGGTCGTGCGCGACCTGCACCCGGCCGCCAACCACTACTGGACCAGCTTCAACGCCACCAACCTCAGCCTGCACCGGATCGCCGCCGACGTGGAGTTAGGCGAGCACCGCCGGGCCGCCGACGCCCACGACCGGCTCGACGGCCACGCCTTCCGGGGGCTGGCGCCGGAACGCCGCGCCCAACACCTGCTCGACGTCGCCCGCGCCTACTGCCACCTCGGGCGGGCACGCGAGGCGGTACCACTGCTGCTGGAGGCCGAACGGCTGGCCCCTGCCGAGATCCGCCACCGCCCCGCCGCCCACGCCGTACTACGCGACCTCACCCGCCGCATCCCGGGCCGCATCCCCGGACCCGTCACCGACCTCGCCCGCCGCAGCGGAATCCACCCCGGCTGACCGGCGGCCGGGTCACGCGGCCGAGTTTGGAGATCGGCTTTCCCCGGCAGGTCAGAGCCCGAGGAACCGCCGCAGCACCCGGCGCGATGCCGGCAGCCGGTGGCCGGCGTCGAACTCCCGTACCGAGATCTCCCGCGTCATCGCGCCCAGCAGCCGCGCCGCCTCCTCGGCGTCCTCCCAGCCCATGGCCTGCAGGTCGGCCACGCCCGCCGCCGCGAGCCGCTCGCGCCGCGCCTCCATCGAGCCCTGGGCGGCCGGGTCCGAGCGGGCATCCAGCGACAGCGCCTTGACGCCCCGGTTCGCGAGCGAGACGTCGAGGTAAGCCTCGCTACCTCGAAAAAGTCGCTCGGCGCCGGGCGGCAGTCCGGCGATCGCCGCGCCGACGGCGGCCTCGACCCGGGCGTGGAAGCGGGCGTGCATGGCGTCGACGAAGGCCGCGCGGTCCTTGAAGTGGACGTAGAAGGTTCCCTTGGCGACCCCGGCCCGGGCGACCACCATGTTGACGCTGACGCCGGCCAGGCCGTGCTCCTCCGCCAGCGCCGCGCCCGCGTCGAGCAGCGCCTCGCGGGTCTGTTGCGCGCTGGTCGCCCTGGTTCCCTCTGCCATCGCCCGGAGTATAGGCCCGCCGAAATCGGAGAACGGGCGAACTGACCGACCGGTCGGTCATCGTGCTAGGTTGAGCGCATGACCACACTGTCGACATCCGCGGGGACGGTCGGGTACGACTCCCGGGGCAGCGGCGACCCGATCGTCCTGCTGCCCAGCGGCGGGCACGACCTGCACGACTACGACGAGATCCGCGAGCTGCTCCCCGACGGGCTGCGCAGCATCGGCGTGGACTGGCCGGGCCACGGCCGGTCTCCGGCCGGGACGGCGCCCTCGACCGAACTGCGGCTGACCCGGATCGTCGAGGAGCTGCTCGACTCGCTCACCCCCGACGGCGCCGTACTGGCCGGCAACTCGGTCGGCGGCAACGTCGCCGCCCGGCTGGCGATCAGACGGCCCGACCTGGTCAGGGGACTGATGATCATCGACGGCGGCGGCTTCGAGGACACCACGCTCACGGGCCGTGCGTTCTGCGCGCTGATGAGCCGCCCCTGGTTCGTCCGCCTGGTCTATCCCCTCTTCTCCCAGGCGTACCTGCGCCCGCGCAGCACGGCCGACCGTCGGGCGCGAGCCGCCGCCATCGCGATCACGCGCACCACGCCGGGAGTGACGGCGGTCACCGAGATCTGGCACAGCTTCCGCCTTCCCGAGCACGACCTCCGGGCCGAGGCCGGGCGGATCACCGCCCCGACCGTGCTGGTCTGGGGGCGGCACGACCCCGTCCTTCCGCTCCGCGCCGCCGAGACGGCCAGGGACCTGATCCCCGGATCGAGGCTCGTGGTCGTCGACAGCGGCCACCTTCCGCACACCACCGACCCGGCCGCCGTCGCCGCCGAACTCACCGCCCTCGCGAGCGTCGCGTTCCAGGGCGGGGGCGGGACCGACCACGCCCCGCGCCTCCCGTCGGCCAGCGGCGGGGACGCCATCCCTTGAAGTCGAGAAGGCGCGGCCTCCCGGGGATGACGCCCCCGCCGGCTCACCAGGTCTTGCCGGCCTGCTCGCGGACCGCGCGGTTGATCCGGTTGAAGAAGTTGGTCAGCGCGATCTCCAGAATGATGGCGCTCAGCTGACCCTCGCCGAAGTGCTCCGCGGCGGCGTCCCAGATCTCGTCGGTCACGCCGGGCGCGCCGTCCTGGATCCGGGTGGCGGCCTCGGCCAGGGCGAGGGCCGCCCGCTCCTGCTCGGTGTAGAAGGGCGTGTCGCGCCAGGCGACCAGGTTGTGCAGCCGCTCGGCCGTCTCACCCTCCTTCTGCGCCGACTGGACCGAGGAGAAGACGCACGGGCTGCAGCCGTTGATCTGGCTGGCACGCAGATGGATCAGTGACAGCAGGCGCTTGTCGACGCCCCCGGCGTGAATCGCCTTGTACAGGTGCTGGACCGCCGTGATCACGTCGGGGTTCGCCGGGCCGGTCATGCGTGGTTCCATCAGTACTGCTCCTTCATCGGTTACCTGAGCCCCCTGGGGCCCGTCATCACGCATGACGGAGCAGAGCCGAGGAAGGTAACAACATGTCCGACACCAGCCCGGTGGGCCCGATGGTCGAGGCGTTCGAGGCCCAGCGTGACCGCCTGCGCGCGGTCGCCTACCGCATGCTCGGGTCGCACGCCGACGCCGAGGACGTGGTCCAGGAGGCATGGCTGCGCCTCTCCCGCCAGGACGGGGCGACCATCGACAACCTCGCCGGCTGGCTGACCACGGTGGTCGGCCGGATCAGCCTCGACGTCCTGCGGTCGCGCCGGGCCCGCCCGGAGGCGCCCTACGACGACCGCATGTCCGAACTCGTGGTGACGCTCGACGACGGTCCCGTTCCCGAGGACGACGCGGTGCTCGCCGACTCGGTCGGGCTCGCGCTGCTCGTCGTCCTGGACTCGCTCGGGCCGAGCGAGCGGCTGGCATTCGTGCTGCACGACCTGTTCGCGGTGCCGTTCGACGAGATCGGCCAGATCCTCGGCAAGTCCAGTGCCGCCACCAAGATGCTCGCCAGCCGCGCCCGCAGGAAGGTGCAGGCGGTCGAACGGCCGTCCGCCGCCGGACGGGAGCAGCGGGAGGTGGTCGGGGCCTTCCTGGCGGCGGCCCGCCACGGCGACTTCGAGGCGTTGCTGCGGGTGCTCGACCCCGAGGTGAAACTGACCGTCGACACCCCGTCGGGCGTGGTCGTCACCCTCGGCGCCACCCGGGTCGCGGCCGGCGCGCGCCTGTCCAGCACCGGGGTTCACGGGCGCGCGGCGCTCGTCAACGGCCTCCCCGGGGTCATCGCCTGGCGCGAGGACGGCACTCCGCTCTCGGTCGTCGCGTTCACCGTCGTCGACGGCCGGATCACCGAGATCGCGGTCGTGGTCGACCCGGCCAAGCTCGCGCTGATGAACCTGCCCGAGCCGGCCTGAGTCCCTACCGAACGGGTCGCGGCCGGGTCAGGAACCGGGGCGCCAGACCGATCCGGAGAGCAGTTGCGCGCCGCCGAGCCACGCGACGTTCATGAGGCGGGTCGCGGTGCGGTCCGGGTCGGCGTCCGGGTGGTCGGCGAGCCAGTCGGCCAGCGACTCGGCCGCGCCGACGAGGGCGTACGCCATCGTCTCCAGCTCGTCGGCGCGTACCTCGGGGTGCTCCGCCCGTACCGCGCGGGCGAGCATGCCCGCGACCACCTCGACCATGCGGGCCCGCATGGCGGTCACCTCGGCGGCGAAGGGGCGCTCGCCGCGGGCCTGGCGGTAGAGCACGGCCCACCCGTCGCGGTGCGCGCCGACGAAGCCGAAGAACGCCCGTAGCCCGGCCCAGAGCCGCTCGTCCGCGGGCTGGGCGGGGTCGACCGCGCCGGCGATGGTCTCCAGCAGCCGGGTGCCCTCGCGGTGCAGGCAGGCGATGAAGAGCTCCTCCTTGGTGCCGAGGTACGCGTAGACCATGGGTTTGGAGATCCCCGCGTCCTCGGCGATCTCGTCCATGCTGGCGGCGTGGAAGCCGCGCCGGGAGAAGACCCGTACGGCCGCGTCGAGCATCTGCTGTTCGCGTACGGCGCGCGGGAGCCGCTTGAAGGTGGGGGTGCTCGGCACCTTGCGAGCATACCTACTCGTGCGTAAGGTTACGCAGGAGTAACTAGACTTTGCCCGGAAGGTATGACTTCATGACTGACTTCGATCCGGCCACCTTCTCGTCGGTCGATCCCAAGCAGTTCGCCCAGATCGTCAAGTCCACTCCGGACGACAAGATCGCTCAGGTGATGGCGACCGACGTGCGGGGCAAGGTCCTCGGCGAGGTCTTCAACCGGATGCCGTCGCTGTTCCGGGCCGACCGCGCCGGCTCGACGAACGCCGTCATCCACTGGAACATCACCGGCCGCCCCGACGGCGGCACCGACACCTACGAGGTGATCATCGAGAACGGCACCTGCCGGGTCTCCGAGACCCCGGAGCAGGACCCGAAGCTCTCGCTCACCATGGGCCCGGTCGAGTTCCTCAAGGTGGTCTCGGGCGGCGCCAACCCCGTGATGATGTTCATGACCGGCAAGCTCAAGGCAAAGGGTGACCTGGGGCTGGCCGCCAACATCGCCAACCTCTTCGACATCCCCAAGGCCTGACCATGGTCGAGTTCTCGCTAGACCTGAACGAGGAACAGCGGGACCTGCGGGACTGGGTGCACGGCTTCGCCGACGGGGTCGTGCGCCCGGCCGCCGCCGAGTGGGACGCCCGGGAGGAGACGCCCTGGCCGGTGATCCAGGAGGCGGCCAAGGTCGGACTCTACGGCTTCGAGTTCCTCGCGAACTGCTGGGCGGACCCGACCGGGCTCTCCCTGCCGATCGCCAACGAGGAGCTCTTCTGGGGCGACGCGGGGATCGGACTGGCCATCTTCGGCACCTCGCTGGCCGTGGCCGCGATCTACGGCAGTGGCACCCCGGACCAGCTCGTCGAGTGGGTTCCGCAGTGCTTCGGCACGGTGGACGAACCGGCCGTCGCCGCGTTCTGCACCACCGAGCCCGAGGCCGGCTCCGACGTGAGCGCCATGCGCACCCGGGCCCGCTACGACGAGGCCACCGACGAGTGGGTGCTGAGCGGCCAGAAGGCGTACGCCACCAACGGCGGGATCGCCGCCGTGCACGTGGTCACCGCGTCGGTCGACCCGGCGCTCGGCTCGCGCGGACAGGCCGCCTTCGTGGTACCGCCCGGCACGGCGGGACTCGACGCCACCCGCAAGCTCAAGAAGCTGGGGCTGCGCGCGTCGCACACGGCCGACGTCTTCCTCGACGACGTACGCGTGCCGGGGCGGTGCCTGCTCGGTGGCCGCGAGGCCCTGCTGGAGCGGCTCGACCGGGCCCGCTCCGGACAGCGGGCGGCCGGCCAGGCGGCGATGCGTACCTTCGAACTGTCCCGCCCCACCGTCGGCGCCCAGGCGATCGGGGTCGCCCGCGCCGCGTACGAGTACGCGCTGGCGTACGCGAAGGAGCGCGTCCAGTTCGGACGGCCGATCATCGAGAACCAGGCGGTCGCGTTCGCGCTCGCCGACATGAAGATGGAGATCGACGCCGCCCGACTGCTGGTCTGGCGGGCCGCCTGGATGGGCCGGAACAACCGGCCGTTCGAGGCGGGCGAGGGCTCGATGTCCAAGCTGAAGGCCGGCGAGGTCGCCGTGTCGGTGACCGAGAAGGCGGTACAGCTGCTCGGCGGGGCCGGCTTCCTGCGCGAGCACCCGGTCGAGCGCTGGTACCGGGACGCGAAGATCTACACGATCTTCGAGGGGACCTCCGAGATCCAGCGCCTGGTCATCTCCCGTGCCATCTCCGGGATGCAGATCCGCTGACCCGCCGGCAGACTCGTGTGGAAGGGCCTCTTCCCGCACAAAACGCGACAGCGGAGGGGCCCTTCCTGAACCACTGAGGAGGTGGCCCAGCGATGGCCCTGCCGTTCGTCGTCGCCACGATGACCCGCCGGGGAATGCTCACCCCGGGCTCCCCGGTCCGGATCGCGGCCCAGCTCAACGCCCTGCGCAAGTGGGGACTCAGCCTCGCCGGCGAGCTGCGCCAGGCCGCCGCCCGCGACCCCGACCGGACCGCGCTGGTCGACGCGGGCCAGGGTGAACTCACCTACCGCGAGCTGCTGCACCGCTGCGAGCGGCTGGCGGTGGCGCTGCACGGCGCGTACGGCATCGCGGCCGGGGACCGGATCGGGGTGCTCTGCCGCAACCACAGCGGCCTGGTCGAGTCGGCGGTCGCCGGCACCATGCTCGGCGCCGACACGGTGCTGGTCAACACCGGCCTGAGCGCCGCGCAGCTCGCCGTCGTCGCCGAGGAGCAGGGGCTGCGGCTGCTCATCCACGACGTCGAGTTCGCCGAGCGGGTCGTCACGGTGCCGGCGGCGGTGCCCCGGGTGGACGAACGGCAGCTGGCGCGGCTCATCGAGGAGGCGCCCCCGGACGAGCTGCGCCCGCCCGCGCGGGACGGGCGCACCATCGTGCTGACCTCGGGCACCACCGGCACCCCGAAGGGCGCGCAGCGGCGTACGCCCGGCGGGTTCGGGCCGTTGGTCTCCATCATCGACCGCATCCCGCTGCACGCGCGCGACCGCGTGATGATCGCCGCCCCGGTCTTCCACACCTGGGGGTACGCCGCTCTCCAGGTCGCCTTCGCCATGCGCGACACCGTCGTGCTCCAGCGCCGGTTCGAGCCCGCCGAGGCGCTGCGGATCATCGCCGAGCAGCGGTGCGTCGCGCTCTTCGCGGTACCGGTGATGCTGCAACGGCTGCTGGAGGTACCGGCGCCGCCGGAGCCGCTGCCGTTGCGGATCGCCGCGGTCAGCGGGTCCGCGCTCCCCGGCGGGCTGGCGACCCGGTTCATGGACCGCTTCGGCGACATCGTCTACAACCTGTACGGCTCGACCGAGGTCTCCTGGGCCTCCATCGCCACCCCGGCCGACCTGCGCCACGCCCCGGCCAGCGCCGGCCGCCCGCCGTACGGGACCCGCGTGGCGATCCTCGACCGGCAGGGCGAGCCGGTGCCGGCCGGGCACGTCGGGCGCATCTTCGTCGGCAACGAGATGCTCTTCGAGGGCTACACCTCCGGCAACGGCGGCGAGAGCCGGGACGGGCTGCTGGGCACCGGCGACCTCGGCCACGTCGACGCCGACGGGCTGCTCTTCGTGGACGGCCGCGAGGACGACATGATCATTTCCGGTGGCGAGAACGTCTTCCCGTCCGAGGTGGAGGACCTGCTCGCCGGACTGCCCCAGGTACGCGAGGTCGCCGTGATCGGCGTACCAGACCCGGAGTTCGGTCAGCGGCTCGCCGCGTTCCTGGTGCTGCACGACGGCGAGGCGCTCGACCCGGAGGCGGTACGCGAGTACGTCCGCCACTACCGGGCCCGGTTCTCGGTGCCGCGCGACGTCACGTTCCTGCCGTACCTGCCGCGCAACGCCACCGGCAAGGTGCTCGCCCGGGAGCTGCGGCGCTGGTCGGAGGCGGGCCGGCTCGGCGGCGAGCGGTGGGACGGACCGAACCCGTAGGGGCCGCGATCCGGGTAGGACCGGGGCTGCGGCCCGGATGCCGGTACGGCCGGCGACCGACAGGCTGTCAGCGGGGGACGGGCCGGGCGCGACCGGTACGCCCGGCGCAGCATCGGGGGAGCTGGGCCGGGCGTACCGGTGCCGGTCAGGCGGTGACCGAGACGGTGACCGTGCCGATCAGGATGCGGTGGTCCGAGCAGGGGCCGCCGCAGCTGGTGGCGATGCTGAGCGAGTCCCCGTCGTACGCCCCGGCGAGCCGGTCCTCCCGTACGAAGATCAGGTCGATCTTCTTGCCCTGCCCGCAGAGCCCCTCGGTGTTGCCGTCGGCGACCGTCGTCTCGCCGTAGCCGACGCAGCGCGAATCGGTGTCGTCCAGCTCCCGGTACGCGCCGGTGTTGCCGGAGTTGTTGGCCACGTCGAGGCTCGGCGCGTACCACGGGTTCAACCGCCCGTAGTGCGGCTGGGCGTTGAAGTCGCCCGCGATGATCACGGTGTCGCCGGCGGCGTGGAACGCCTCCACCCGGGCCAGCACCTCGCCGAGCTGGGTCTCGTTGATTTTCTCACCGTTGATCACATCGTTCGACGGGGTGATGTGCGTGGTGCAGAACCGCAGGTGCGGCCGCGCCTCCAGCGGGGCGCAGAGCAGCTTGCGCCGCTCGGAGCTGCCGTCCTCGGCGAGCGCGTACCGGTTCGCCGCGCCCAGCGGCGCACGACTGAAGATGGCCAGCCCGAACGGCTCACCGCCGCACGCGGTGTCGTTGTGCGGCTCGAACCGGGAGAAGTTCTCCACGTCCTGCGGCCAGCCCGAACCGCGCAGGTTCGACTGCACCGCCTTGTACTGGCTCCAGCACAGCTCGTTCAGCGCCGCGAAGTCCGAGTCCCGGTTACGGATCGAGTTGGCCAACGCCGTGATCAGACCGTCCGTGGTGGAGCCCCGGTGCATCTTCCAGCCGGCGACGTTCCAGGTCCACGCGTCGTACGTGGCGGTCACGGCCGCCGCCGGCGCCGCTACCGCACCGCCGATCGGCGCCGCGACGGCCGGTACGGCGACGGCGGCCGACGCCGTGAGACCGACCGTCAGCACTGCGAACACCCTGCCGAGTCGCATAAAATTCTCACTTCCTCCCCAGTGGAGCCGCGCTCGGGCGGCTCGTCCGTCCGTCACCGGCGGACCCGTCCGGCGCGCGCCGGAGCTACGTCGGGCTGGCGCGCGCCGCCTAAGATCAATTGCATCCACCCCGGAGGGTGCGCGAGAAGGCTCGACCGCTCGAACACCCGCTCGCACGCCAAGGACTATCGATGACCAAGCCCGTCGATTCAAGCGGTACCGGCCCGGCCGGGATCGATTCCACCGGCATCGAGCGCATGCTCGCCGACGCGACCTCGGCGCTGGAGAGGTTCCAGGCGAGCGGCGCCGACGCCGAGCCCGTCGAGGGCACCGGCGAGGCGGCCGACGGCATGATCCGGGTCCGGGCGGCCGCACCCGGCCAGCTGACCAGCCTCACCCTCGATCCCCGGGTGCTGCGGCTGGACTCCGAGACGCTCGCCGAAGAGCTGCTCTCGGCCGTGAACGCGGCCCTCGCGGACCTGCGCTCGCAGGCCGGCGGTGGCGGCGGTCTGGCGGACTTCAGCGGGCTGAACGAGCGGCTCAAGGAGATCCAGGAGAACGCGAGCCGGCAGCTCAACGCCTTCGCCAGCGCGCTCGTCGACGCGCAGCAGCGCATGGCGGGCCAGGGCGGCAAGTGATGGGTGACCTCTCGGTCGACCCGGACCGCCTGGACGAGTCGGGCCGCGCGCTCGAACAGGTGGCCGCCCGCCTCGGTGACGCGCTCCAGGCGTTCCAGGCCGAGTTGCAGGGCTTCGGCCGCCCGTGGGGGTCCGACGACATCGGCTCGCTGATCGGGGTGGCGCACGACGAGGTCTCCTCGTACGCCTTCGAGTGCTACCAAAGCGTCCTCGACGAGATCGCCTCGGCCGGGGAGGACGTCTCCGGCATGGCCACGCTGCACCGGGTGAACGAGGCCGAGATCCACCGCCGGTTCACCTCCATGCACGACTCGCTGGGCCGGGGCTGATCCGGTGGGACTGCAGTTGCCGGGCGAGTTGCGGTCGCTGCTCGACCTCCTCGGTTACTCGTGGCCCGAGGCCGACGAGGAGAAGCTGCTGGAGATGGGGCAGGCGTGGATCCGGTTCTCCGGCACCCTCTCCGGCATCGTCGACGAGGCCAACGGGAGCGCCGCGGCCGTCTGGTCCGGGCAGCAGGGCCGCGACATCCAGGCGTTCCAGCAGTGGTGGTCAAACCAGGAGAGCCCGATCGCGAACCTGGGCGACGGGGTCACGGCCGCCCTGCTCACCGGTACCGGGCTGATCATCTGCGGGGTGATCGTACTGGCGCTCAAGATCTCGGTGATCGTGCAACTGGTGATCCTGGCCATTCAGATCGCCCAGGCGGTCGCCACGGCGGTGGCCACCTTCGGCGCCTCGCTCGCCGAGATCCCGATCTTCCAGCAGCTCGCCCGGACCATCATCAACAACCTCTTCCAAGAGGTCGTCTGGCAACTGATCGACGGGTAGCGGATGGCGCAGCGGCACAGCCAGCGGAAGGCGACGGGAAAGCTCCTCCGGGCCGCCCTGCGGTACCTGCGCAAGCAGGACGCGCGGGTGGCGAAGCGGGCCCGGCCGGACCGGATGACGCCGGAGCGGTTGCGACACATGATGGAGGGCGAGAACCGCAAGGGCTACCACTACCGCCCCGGCGGGTCGGACTTCCCGGACCGCAGGATCACGCAGGTGGTACGCCGCAACCCGACCACCAAGGTCTACGAGGCGAAGGTCGAGTTCTACAAGGACCCGCCCGGACAGTGGGTACCCAAGGTCGGTCAGGGCCGCAGCACGTTCTTCCCGGACCACTGGACCCCGAAGCAGGTCGACGACGCGGTCACCGACGCCTTCAACCACGCCGGCGCGAACAACACCAGGTTCCCGGACGGCACCTGGACGGGCACGTCGAAGGAGGGCGTACCGATCATGGGATATTACGATTTGGCGACCGGCGCGCTGAAGCACGGCTTCCCGTACCTGTAGCAGCCCATTCCCACCCGCGGCAGCCAAGGAGACGTTGGCGTTGAGTTCCATCAGCTTCTACACGGACGAGAACGGCTTCCCGCGGTACCGGACCGAGGACGACCGGTACGTCCCGCTCGGCGTGTGGTTCGTGATGGAGCTGCGCAACTCGCCGTACCAGTGCCTGGACCTGCTCGCCATCGTCGACGACGTGGTCAGCGGCCGGGCCGAGGCGACGGAGTGGGAGGGCGAGGCCTTCGAGGTACGGGTGACCAGGGCCGGCGCCACCGCGCGCAACACCATCCTCGAAGACCAGCGGGGACAGTACTCCCTGGCGGAACTCCAGCGGGCGGCCGAGGACTACTGGCGCTACGTCTCCGACCGGCCCGAGACCGCCGCCGACATCGCGGACTGGGAGAAGACCTGGCAGCGCAGCCACCCGTACCGGGGGCGGCTGTTCTGAGCCGTCCGCCGGACGGTGAGTCGCCGGCCTCGTTCCGGCGCGGCGGGTGAGCCGGCGTCGTGTCTCCGTCCCGGTGCGGCGGGTGAGCCGGGGGCGTTCCCGCGCGGCTCAGCGGTCGGGCAGCTCCACCCGGCCCTCGACCGCGGCCAGCGCGATGTCCCGGCGGTGGTGCGAGCCGTTCAGGGTCACCCGGTCGACCAGCGCGTAGGCGGCCTCCCGAGCGGCGGCCAGGTCCGGGCCGGTCGCCGTCGCGCAGAGCACCCGACCACCGGCCGAGATCAGGGCGCCGTCCTCGGCGCGGCGCGCGGTGCCGGCGTGCACGATCCCCGGGGCGTCGGCGCCGTCGATCACGTCACCGGTGCGCGGGCTGGCCGGGTAGCCGGCCGAGGCGACCACCACGGTCACGGCCGCGCCCGGCCGCCAGCGCAGCGGCGGGTGCGCGGCGAGCGTACCGGTCGCGGCGGCGTGCAGGAGGCCGCCGAGCGGCGAGTCCAGCAGCGCGAGTACGACCTGCGTCTCCGGGTCCCCGAACCGGGCGTTGAACTCGATCACCTTGGGCCCGTCGGCGGTGAGCGCCAGGCCGACGTAGAGCAGCCCGGCGAAGGGCGTGCCCCGGCGGCGCAGCTCGGTCAGGGTCGGCCGGACGACGCGGTCGAGCACGTCGTCGACCAGGTCCGGCGGGGCCCACGGCAGCGGCGCGTACGCGCCCATGCCGCCGGTGTTCGGGCCGGTGTCGCCGTCCCCGGCGCGCTTGAAGTCCTGAGCCGGGAGCAGCGGAAACGCGGTCTCGCCGTCGGTCACCACGAAGAGCGAGACCTCGGGGCCGGCCAGGTACTCCTCGACCACGACCCGGCCGCAGCGCTCGGCGTGCGCGAGGGCGGCGGCCCGGTCGGCGGTGACGACCACGCCCTTCCCCGCGGCGAGCCCGTCGTCCTTGACCACGTACGGGGCGCCGAACTCGTCCAGCGCCCGCTCGATCTCGTCCCGCCCGGCGCAGGCGTACGCCCTGGCGGTCGGTACGCCGGCCGCGGTCATGATCTCCTTGGCGAACGCCTTGGAGCCCTCCAGCCGGGCGGCGGCGGCCGAGGGGCCGAAGACGGGGATGCCCTTGGCGCGTACCGCGTCGGCGACGCCGGCCACCAGCGGCGCCTCGGGGCCGATCACCACCAGGTCGGCCTCGGTCTCCACGGCGAGCGCGGCGACGGCGGCCGGGTCGGTGGCGTCGACCTGGCGCAGCTGGGCGACCTCGGCGATGCCGGGGTTGCCGGGGGCGGCGACGAGCTGATCGACCGAGGGGTCAGCGGCGAGTCCGAGCGCGAGCGCATGTTCCCGCCCGCCGCCACCGATGAGAAGTACGCGCACGAGGCCCGATCGTACGCGACCGCCCCCGCCCCTCTCGTCGATCATGGAGTTGTGGCGCCGACAAAAGCCGCCACTCGGGGCATACCGCCGACCACAAGTCCATGATCGACGAGGATGGCGGCGGGCGGGGCCGTCAGATGAGCGGGTGCCGGACCACGTTCTCGTCCCGGCCCGGACCGACGCCGACCACGGAGACCCGGGTGCCGCAGAGCTCCTCGATCCGGGCCAGGTACCGGCGGGCGTTCTCCGGCAGCTCGGCCTCGGTACGCGCCTTGGAGATGTCCTCCCACCAGCCGTCCAGCTCCTCGTAGACCGGCACGGCGTGGTGGAACGCGGTCTGCGTCATCGGCATGTCGTCGAAGCGCTCGCCCTCGATCTCGTACCCGACGCAGATCGGCACCTTCTCGAGCCCGGTCAGCACGTCGAGCTTGGTGATCACCAGGTCGGTGATGCCGTTGAGGCGGCACGCGTAGCGGGCCACCACCGCGTCGAACCAGCCGGTACGGCGCTCCCGCCCGGTCGTGGTGCCGTACTCGACGCCGACCTTGCGCAGGTGCTCGCCCTGGGCGTCGAAGAGCTCGGTCGGGAACGGTCCGGAGCCGACCCGCGTCGTGTACGCCTTGCTCACCCCGATCACCCGGGTGATGGCCGTCGGCGGGATGCCGGCGCCGACGCAGGCCCCGCCCGCGGTCGGGTTGGACGAGGTCACGAACGGGTAGGTGCCGTGGTCCATGTCGAGCATGGTCGCCTGGGCGCCCTCCAGCAGCACCGTCTCGCCCCGGTCCAGCGCGTCCCAGAGCATGGCCCGCGTCTCCGCGATGTACGGCCGCAGCCGCTCCGCGTACTCCAGGTACTCCTCGGTCACCGCGTCCAGGTCCAGCGCCTTGCGGTTGTAGACCTTGAACAGGATCTGGTTCTTCTCCCGGAGCACCAGCTCCAGCTTCTTGCGCAGGATGCCCGGGTCGAGCAGGTCCTGGAGCCGGATGCCCATCCGGGCGACCTTGTCGCCGTACGCCGGGCCGATACCCCGCCCGGTCGTACCGATCCGGGACGAGCCCAGGTAGCGCTCGACGACCCGGTCCAGCGCGCGGTGGTGCGGCATGATCAGGTGGGCGTCGCCGGAAATCCGCAGCCGGGAGACGTCGACGCCGCGCTCGGCCAGTCCGTCGATCTCGGCCAGCAGCACCTTGGGGTCGACCACCACCCCGTTCCCGATGATGATCATCGCGTTCGGCGACAGCGCCCCGGACGGCATCAGGTGCAGCGCGTACTTCTGCCCGTCCGGGGTGATGACGGTGTGGCCGGCGTTGTTGCCGCCCGAGTAGCGGACGACGTAATCGACCTCCCCGCCGAGCAGGTCGGTAACCTTGCCCTTGCCCTCGTCGCCCCACTGAGCCCCGATGAGCACGATCGCTGGCATCTTTCCCCGCCTCCAAGGGCTCGGGTGCCAGGTGGCGACCGCGCGGCGAGCCCGAGGTGTCAGGCTAACAAGAAGTGACGACCGGCCCGCACAGGCCGTGGTGGAAGGCAGGAGGCCTCCTCCCGTGTACGACGTGGTACTGCTCACCCTCGGCTCCGGGCGCGACGAAGCGCCGGGCTGCGGCGGCGGGGACGCCTGCTGCGGATCCGCCCCCGAGGACGGCCGCGGCTGCGGCGACACCCCTCGCGTACCGGTCCTGACCTGTGCGGACGCGCTCACGGCGCGCGGCGCCCGGGTCGAGACGGTGACCGCCCATTCCGACGCGGAGATCGACAAGGTACTGAGCAGACTCGATGGACCCGCGCGCGCCGACGGGTTGGACTGGCCGGAGGCCGACGGGAAGACCCGGCTCGTGGTCGCTACAGCCAGTGACGGCCAGTTACGCGCCGTGCTGCGCCGGCTGGTCCGCCGGTACGCCCCGCCGCCGAGCCGCCGCCCGGCCGAACTCGCCGCGAACCGCACCATGCCGGATCTTCCGCCCATCGGGCTGCTCCCCCTGGACCCCGCCCGTACGGCCGGCGCCGGATCGCCGAGCGACCTGGCCGGTCAGCTCGGGCTGCCCCGCGACCCGGTCGAGGTGGCCGAGGCCGTGCTCGACGACCGCGTCCGCCGGCTCGACCTGCTCCGCAACGACGGCGGCTCGGTCACCCTGGACGGGGCCCTGCTCGGCGGGGCCGACGAGAACGACCGCCCGCTCGCCTGGCGCGGCCGGGTGGAGGTGGACGACGCCGTCCTCTCCACCGGCGACGACCCGCTGATGGCCTGCGTGGTCGGCAATGCCGGCGGCTACGCCGCGCTGTCCGGGCTCGCCCTGCTCAGCGCCCCGGACCCCGCCGACGGGCTGATCGACGTCGCGGTGGCCGTACCCGTGGTCACCCGATCCGGGTTGGGCAGGAGGCGGGTACGCCTCGAGGTACGGCGGGCCCGGGGCCGCGCCGTCTCGGTGACCCCCCGCGACAGCGGGCTGCCCTATCTGGACGACGGGGTCGCGGGCGAGCTGAGCCGGAAGCGGTCCTGGTGGATCGAGCCGGGCGCATGGGCGGTCTTCACCCGCTGAGGCGCGGTACCGACGCTCAGTGGACCTCCGTGCCCGGCCGGTGCTGCCGCACCGGCATATCCTCGGGGGGCGGGGAAAGGGGGAGGTAAGCCGTGGACGACTATGCGGACCGGGTCTACGTACCGGGCCAGGGGCCGGCGGTGCCACAACGGGACGTCGAGCCGTTCTGGCCGCCGGAGGAGATCACCCCCGAACCTCGGGGCGATACCACCGGCGCGCCGCTCGGTGCGCCGCCGCCGGTACCCATGCCGCCGGGCGCGGTCCCGCCGGGCGCTGCCGTTCCGCCGGGCGCTGCCGTTCCGGGCGCGGTTCCGCCGGGCGCTGCCGTTCCACCGGGCACTGCCGTTCCGGGTGCCGTCGCACCTCCGCCGCCGGCGCCCCCGATGAACCCGCCGCCGCTGCCGCCCGCGGTGCTGGCGGCCATGCCCTCCGCGCCGCACGCCACCCCGCCGCCCGGACCGAACCCGCCGTCGGTGCACCCGCCGGCCGGGTCCCCCACGTCGTCGCGGCCCCCGGGCCTGCCGGCCCAGGCCGCCCTCTCCGGTCCGGCGTCGCCCGCGCAGGAGATGCCCACCCGCGCCTGGCCGATGCTGGGCAGCAACAACGGCGCCGGCGGTCCGATCGCCCGGCCGCCGGTCGCGGCCCCGCCGAGCACCCCCGCCGGGGACACCCCGGCACCCGGTGCTCCCGCCGCACCCGGCGCTCCGGCTGCTTCCGGTGCTCCCGCCGCGTCCGGCACCGCCACCCCGCCGGTACGCGCCGCCGGAGTCGCCCGGCCGGCCAGCGCCGCGCCGGACGCGCCCAGACCCGCCGCGCGGGCGGCCGTACCGCCCGCTCCGCCCGTCGGCCCGGGCGAACACTCGACCGCCAACCCGTCGGCCGGGTCGGAGTCCGCCGGATCGGGCTCGACGGTGCCGCCCGCACGGGCCGCCGGATCCGGCGCGACCGGAGCGGAGCCACGGTCGGAAACCGCGCCGCGGCCCGGTACGGGACCGGCGTCGGCGAGCCCGGGCGGCCCGACGAGCCCGGGCGGCCCGACGAGCCCGGGCGGCCCGACGAGCCCGGGCGGCCCGACGAGCCCGGGCGGCCCGACGAGCCCGGGCGGCCCGACGATCGCCGCCTCGCAGCGGGTACCGGCCGGACCGCGCAGCCCCGTACCGCCGGCCGCCGCCGTCGACCTCGACCAGCCCTTCACGCTGGACCCGCCGATCTCGGCCGCGCCCGCCCCCGTCCCGCCGACCGCGCCACCACCACCGCTGACCTCGGCACCGCCCACCCCGGCATCGGCGCCCCCGGCATCGGTGACTTCCGCGCCGCCGGTCCCCGGTTCCGGGCCCGGCCGTGGCTCCGGCTCCGACACACCCGCGCCCACCGGCACTCCGAGGAGCCCGGCCGGCAGCGCGACGCCCGCGCCCGCCGGGCCGGCCGCCACGCCGGCCGATCCCTCGACCGCCGGCGCGTCGGCGAATTCCTCGACCGCCAACCCGCCGACCACTCCCGCGCCGGGCAACCCGTCGGCGGCCAACGCGCCGGGTAATACCTCAATCGCCAACGCGCCGGGGGACACCTCGACCGCCGGCGCCGGCCCGGTGGCGGCCGACGGCGGTCCGGGGCGGCTTCCCCAGGCGCCCGCCTCGCCCTGGGCACAGCCGCCACAGCGGCCGCCCGTCCCGCCGACCAACGCCTCGGGTCGCGCCACGCCGCCGCAGCCGCCCGGGCCGCCGTCGGCTGCGGCACAGCCCTGGCCGGCCGCGCCCGGTACGGCGGCGCCCGAGCCGGAGGGCTCCGGGTGGCCCGGTACGGCCGGCTACCCGCCGAACGCGGAGTCGAACGGCCCACCGCAGCCCGGCGCCCCGGGGTATCCCGGGCAGCCTGGCACCCCGGGGTATCCCGGGCAGTCCGCCGCTCCCGCCCAGCCGGGCGGCGACTACCCGGGGCAGCCCGGCGGCCCGACCGGACCCGGCCCGGCGGGGCAGCCGGGCGGTCCGCCGGGCCCGCCCGCTCCGGCGGGCTATCCGCCCGCGCCCGGGTACCCGCCGGCCACGCCGGGCTATCCGGCCGCCCCCGGCTACCCGGCGACCGCCGCCGGCTGGCCCCCGCCACCCGGTGCGGGTCCGTACCCGCCGGCACCGCCACCGGTCGGTCCGGGAACGCCGCCCGGGATGCCTCCGGCGGCGCCCGGTACGCCCGCCGGCCCGCCGCAGAACACGCCACCGGCTCCGCCGTTCCGGCCGGACGGCTCGGCTCCGGGCGTACCGTCGTGGCCGGGTCAGGCCGCGCCGCCGTGGCCGCAGGCGGCACCCGTACCGCCGGCTCAGCCGGGCGCGCCGGGCGACCCGCTCCCCGAGGTCTTTCCGGGCGTGGCCCAGGTGCCGCAGCAGCCGTACGCCGAGTCCGGCGGGGTCGCCCGGGTGCCGGCGCAACCGGCCACGGGCTTCCCGGAACCGATCTGGACGCCGGACGGTTCGGCTCCGACGGCCGAGGAGTTCGCCCGCCGCCGCGCCGCCCGCCCCGCTGACCCGGTCGCCACGATGGGCGTACGCGCGGCGGTCAACAAGACGACCATGGGTCTCGTCCGGCTCGCCCCCGGCCGGCACGAACAGGAGATCAAGCAGGACGTCGAGATGGTCCGCCGCAACTTCGGCGGGCTGCGCCAGGTCACCGTGGTGAACCCGAAGGGCGGTGCCGGCAAGACCGTCGCGATCCTGCTGCTGGCGATGACCTTCGGCCAGAAGCGCGGCGGGTACGTGCTGGCCTGGGACAACAACGAGACGCAGGGCACCCTCGGCATGCGGGCCCAGCAGGACTTCCACTCCCGTACCGTGCGGGACCTGCTGCGCGACCTGGGACAGTTCCAGGGCGCGCACGGCCGGGTGGGGGACCTGTCGCAGTACGTCCGCTCGCAGGGCGAGGGGATGTTCGACGTGCTCGCCTCGGACGAGTCGGCCACCGGCGGCGAGATGCTCACCGCCGGCGCCTTCGCGGAGATCCGCGAGGTGGTGAGTCGGTTCTACAAACTGATCTTCGTGGACACCGGGAACAACGTCCGGGCGCAGAACTGGCAGGCCGCGATCGACGCGACGGACCAGCTGCTGGTCACCATGTCCGCACGGAACGACTCCGCGGAGACCGCGGCGCGGATGCTGGACCACCTGGAGCAGAGCGGGCGGCAGCGGCTGGTCCGGCAGGCGGTGACGGTGGTGTCGATGCCACCGTCGCGCAAGGAGATCGACCTACCGGCGATCCAGCGGCACTTCGCGGCCCGGACCAGGGCGGTGCTGCTGGCGCCGTACGAGCGCCTGATCGACACCGGCGAGCCGATCCGGTACGGGCACCTCAGCTCGGCGACCCGGGACGCCTGGCTCAAGATCGCCGCAGCGGTGGCCGAAGGGCTCTGAGACCGCCGGGCCCCGAGCGGGTCTGGCCACCACCCGTCCGCGGTCGACCGCCGATCGCGGACGGGTGGGAGGCAGGGTACGGGCGGCGGGGCGCGGCGGGGTCAGCTGCTGGCGAGCGCGTCGCCGGCCGCCGGGTCGCAGTCGCGGAGGAACTGGGCGCACCGGGCCGCCTCGTCCGACTCGCCGATCTCCCCGGCGGCCCGGGAGAGCACGTACAGGCAGCGCAGGAAGCCCTGGTTCGGCACATGACCCCAGGGCACCGGCCCGTGGCCCTTCCAGCCATTGCGCCGCAGCTGGTCGAGGCCCCGGTGGTAGCCGGTACGGGCGTAGGCGTACGCGGGCACGACCTGGTCCGCCGCGAGCGCCCGCGCGGCCAGTGCCGCCCAGGCCGCGCTGAACGTCGGGAAACGCGCCGCGACCGAGGCGTACGCCTCGTCTGTCTCCGCCGCGGTCGCTTCGGCCAGGGCGGCCTCCGCCTCCTCGTCACCGGGCAGGAGCGTGGCCGGCGGTTCGGGCAACAGGTTCTGCATCGGACCATTCAACCTGGCCGCGACGCTCCGTGGCGAGTGGGGGCGGATCTCGGGATGGCTGAACGGCCGAGGTGTTCGTCACGCTTGCGGCGGGTGCGGACCGTGCCGGACTCGACTACAAATAGAGGTCCGGAGCCTCCCCAGGACCCGGTAACGAGAGCCCGGCGAGTCTCCTCGCCGGGCTCTCCCCTTTCGCCGGCCCTGATACCGCGCCCGGAACGGGTGATCCGCCCCCACCCCCACCCACCCCACGCGGGCAAGATCGAGGGCAGGGGAAAATGTCGGGCGTGCCGACCCCACCGCCGATCGACGTCCTCGAACCCTCGTCCGACTCCTCGCCCCGGGAGGTCGAGTCCCGGGCCGAGCTGGAGCTGCACCTCGCCACCGGCAGCCTCGCCGGGCTGACCGTGCAGGGGCTCCGGCTGGACGTCGAACCGATCCCGGACGTGCTCTCCGCCGACCTGACCGGAACCCTCTTCGTCGGGTGCCGGTTCGCCTCCCGGGAGGTCGAGGCGGAACTCGTCCGGCGCGGAGCGTACGTGGTGCCGCCCTTCGCCACGGTGCCGTACGCGACCCAGCCGCCGTACCTCTACACGCCCGAGGACCTGGCCGCCGGTTTCGCGACCGAGGGCTTCGCGGGGATGTACGACAACGTGATCTACCAGCACTTCCGCGCGACCGGCGGGGCGCTCCCCGAGGTACGGGAGGCGCTCGCGCAGCGGTTGCACGACCACGGGATCGACAACGCGCTCGCCGACGCGACCCGTACCTGGCTGAAGGCGCACGGGCCGGAGTCGGTGGTGGGGGTGATGGGCGGGCACGCGGTACCGCGCGGCGCCTCGGCGTACCGGATGGCGGCCCGGCTCGGCCGGGAGCTGGCCCGGGCGGACCGGCTGGTGGTGACCGGCGGCGGCCCCGGCGTGATGGAGGCGGCCAACCTCGGCGCGTACCTGGCCAATCGGGCGCCCGACGAGTTGGAGACCGCGATCGACCTGCTCGCCGCCGCGCCGGACTTCACCGACCACGACCGGTACACCTCCGTCGCCCTGGCGGTACGGGAGCGCTTCGCGCCGGCGCCCGCACCGTCGGCCGCCCCCGCACCGTCGGCCACGCCGGCACCGTCGGCCGCGATCCCGGCGGCGCGGGTGCCGGCGGCGCGCGTACCGGTGGAGGCGGCACCCGGCTTCCCGGCGGCGGTCTCCCCCGCCGCCTCTCCGGCAGCCTCACCGGCGCGGCCGGTCGCGGGCGGCCCGCCGCTGAACTGGGCCCGGCTCGGCGGCCTCGCCATCCCCACCTGGCTGTACGGGCACGAGCCGGCGAACCTCTTCGCCGGACAGATCGCGAAGTACTTCTCGAACGCGATCCGCGAGGACACGATCCTGCGGTTGGCCCGGGGCGGCATCGTCTTCGCCCCCGGCCGGGCCGGCACCGTGCAGGAGGTCTTCCAGGCGGCCACGATGGCGTTCTACGCCACGGAGGGCCCGTCCGGCCCGTTCGTCTTCCTGGACACCGCCTTCTGGGGCAGCCTGCCCGTGGCGACGCTGCTCCGGTCGCTGCTCGCCGGCTCACCCCACGGCGACCTCTCGGACCTGGTACTCGTGACGGACTCGGTCGACGAGGCCGTCGCCCGGCTGGTCGGCCCGACCGGCTGAGCCGTTCGACCGGGGCGCGGGCGGGACGGAACGCGGAAGGCCGGCCTCCCCGGTCGGGGAGGCCGGCCTTGCGTCCCGGCGCCGGCCGGGTACGTCGTCGAGCCCGCCGCCGGGCTCGTTCAATGGGCCAGGATCGTCACTTGGCCATCGTGGTGCCGGTGGAGCGCAGGTGCTCACACGCCTCGACGACGCGCTGGGCGAGGCCGGCCTCGGCCTGCTTGCCCCAGACGCGCGGGTCGTACATCTTCTTGTTGCCCACCTCGCCGTCGACCTTCAGTACGCCGTCGTAGTTGCGGAACATGTGGTCCGCGACGGGCCGGCTGAACGCGTACTGGGTGTCGGTGTCGATGTTCATCTTCACCACGCCGTAGTCGAGCGCCTCCCGGATCTCGGAGAGCAGCGAGCCGGAGCCGCCGTGGAAGACCAGGCTGAGCGGCTTCTCCTTGCCGTACTTGGCACCGACCGCGTCCTGGATCTCCTTGAGGATCTCCGGACGGAGCTTCACGTTGCCGGGCTTGTAGACGCCGTGCACGTTGCCGAAGGTCAGCGCGGCCATGTAGCGGCCCTTCTCGCCGAGGCCCAGCGCCTCGACCATCTGAAGCCCGTCGGAGACGGTGGTGTAGAGCTTGTCGTCGATGGCGCCCTCGACGCCGTCCTCCTCGCCGCCGACGACGCCGACCTCGATCTCCAGTACGACGTGCGCGAGCGCCGCGTCGTCGAGCAGCCCGGAGGCGATCTCCAGGTTCTCGGCGACCGGTACGGCCGAGCCGTCCCACATGTGCGACTGGTACAGCGGCTCCTCGCCCCGGGCGACGCGCTCCTTGGACATCTCCATGAGCGGCCGGACGAAGCCGTCGAGCTTGTTCTTCGGGCAGTGGTCGGTGTGCAGGGCGATGTTGACCGGGTACTTCTTGGCCACCTCGCGGGCGAACGCGGCGAACGCCACCGCACCGGTGACCATGTCCTTGATCGTCGGGCCGGAGAGGTACTCGGCACCACCGGTCGAGACCTGGATGATGCCGTCGCTCTCGGCGTCGGCGAAGCCCCGCAGGGCGGCGTTGAGGGTCTGCGAGGACGTCACGTTGATCGCCGGGTACGCGTACCGGCCGGCCTTGGCGCGGTCCAGCATCTCCGCGTAGACCTCGGGGGAAGCGATGGGCATGTCGAACGCTCCTTCTTACTAACCGCTCTCGGCCGCTCAACGGCCGCTGTCTCACGTGGGTGCGCCGGACCGCGCTGTCCTCCGCGGGCAGTATCCCGTAGGACGCCGGCCGTGGCACAACCGGCCCGCGGGCTCAGCGGTCGTCGGTCCGGCCGGGCACGACGATGCTGATCAGCCAGCTCACCACCGCCATGACGATGGCGCCCCAGAACGCCGGCCAGAAGCCGTCCACCTGGAACGGAAGGTCGAACAGCCCCGCGATCCAGTCTGTCAGCAGGAAGAGCAGCGCGTTGACGACCAGCGCGAACAACCCGAGCGTGAAGACGTAGAAGAAGCAGCCGACCACGTGGATGATCGGCTTGAGGACGGCGTTGACGACACCGAAGATGAGCGCCACGAGGATCAGAGTCACCGCGTCGCTGGTGGCCGACTCGCCGGTCACCTCGATGCCCGAGACCACCATCGTGGTGATCCACAGGGCGATTGCGTTGATCACTAGCCTGAGCAGGAACCACACGCTGCCAGTCTGGCACCACGGTTCCAGCGGCACCCGCCGTTCCCGGCGCCGGTCGAGGCGGTCCGGGCGATGATCGGAGTGGTTTGGCGGTCGTCGTACCAGGGCAGGAGAGCACGTACCAGGGCAGGAGAGCACGGTACGGCGGCCTGCGGCAGCCCGTACGGTGATGAGGCAGGCAGTGGCGGAACCCGAAGGAGGCGACGATGGCGCAACCCGACGAGGAATTCGCCCCCGGCGAGCATCTCGTACCGGAGGAGCGGGATCCTGAGGCCCCGCCGGACGACGCGCTCGAACAGGCCACCGTCGCGGACCCGGCCACCGAGGAGGGGCTCGACCTGCACCGTGGGCTGGAGGTCGACGACTGGGACGCGATGGAGCAGGCCCGCGTCGTCGGCCGGGACGACGACGACTACCGCTGACCGGCGCCGACCCGCCGACCCGGCGAACGGCGCCGACCCGGTGACCGCCGCCCGTCGGGCGGCAGGGCCGACCCGGTGAGCAGGGCCGACCCGGTGAGCGGGTCAGCGGGTGACGTGCCCCGGATTGGCCGCGACCCACGCTCCGAGCGTGTCGTTGCGCAGCGCCTCGAAGAGGCTCCGGCTGACCGCCGGGTCCAGTCGCTCGTACGCCCCGCCGCGAGTGCGGTCGGTGTTGAAGCTCCAGCCGATCCCGACGGTCTCCGCGCCGTCGACGGCGCCCGCCACGGCGAGCAGTTCCGGTAGGGCCCGGACGCCGGTGTCGAGCACGAGACCGTCCCCGACCTCCTTGATGACCGCCGACAGCCGGGCCGGGTCGGTGAGCGTCCGCCGGCTGGCCAGCTCGCCCAGCAGCGCCTTGGCGAAGCGTTCCGCGTTGCGGTCCCGGTCGTGCGCGCCGGCGCGCAGGTCGTACCGCTGCCGGAGCAGGTCCAGTGCCGCCGAGCCGCCGAGCCGCTGGCAGGCCGCCGGGAAGACGCGGTCGGTGTGGACCGACCGTACCGGCTGGTCCAGGCAGATCGACACGCCGCCGACCGCGTCGGTCAACCGGCGCAGACCGGTGAAGGTCAACGTCGCCCCGCCGTCGAAGCGCACCCCGACCAGTTTGCTGATGGTCTTCGCGGTCAGCTCGGTGCCGCCGGCCAGGTCCGGCTTGCCGCCGGGACGATGGCTGCCGTAGTAGAAGGCGCTGTTGAGCTTGTCGAAGCCCTGGCCGGGGATCTCGACACCGAGGTCCCGGGGCAGGGCGACCAGGTAGATCCGGTCCCGGTCGCGGGGCACGTGGACCATGAGCACCGAGTCGGCCCGGTTGCCCTCCGCCCCGGCCTCGCCGTCGATGCCGAGCACCAGGAAGTTCAACGGGCCCTCGACGACCGCCGGGGCGGGGGTCGAGGACGAGCCGGTGCCGCCGAGCCGGGGCGGGTCCGGCGCCGCGGCGAGCGTACGCGCCATCACGGGTACGGAGACGGTGACGAGTACCGCCAGCACGGTGCCGGCCGCGCGGAGCGCGAAGCGGCGACGGCGACGGCGTACCGCGAGCCGGTCGATGGCGGCGCGCAGCGGGCCGGGCTCAGGGGTCAGCGTCTCGTGCCGGGCGAAGGTCGCCCGCAGTTCGTCCTCGATCATCAGCAGGTCTCCACGAGTTGGGCACGAAGGGTGGCGAGGGCACGGGAGATCGCCGCCCGCACGGTGCCGACCGCGCAGCCGAGGATCTCGGCGATCTCGGCGTCGGGCAGGTCCTCGTAGTAGCGCAGCACCAGCGCCGCCCGCTGGCGGCGGGGGAGCCGGCCCAGCCAGGACCAGATCTGGTCCCGGTCCGCGGTGGCCTGGGCGTGGTCCACCGGTACGGCCAGCGTCTCGTCGGGTTCCGACCGGAGCAGGACCCGCTTCACCCAGGAGCCGCGCCGCCAGTCGACGAACTGGTTGGTGAGCATCCGGCGCACGTACCGTTCGGGCGAGTCGGCCCGGACCACCCGCCGCCAGTTGAGCTGTACCCGCACCATCGTCTCCTGGACCAGGTCCTCGGCGAGGTGCGGGTCACCGGTCAGCATCACGGCGTACCGCAGCAGCACGGCAAGTCGGGAGTCGGCGAACTCCTCGTACGTCACTGGCACCTCCGGGTGTCCTCAACCGTCAGACGGTTCGGACCGCCGGAAACATTGCCACCCGCGCCACATCCGCCCGGCGTCCGAACGGCGGGCCGGCGTCGGTCCCCCGGATAAATCCGCGTCAGTCCCGGGACGGCTCCAGGCTGGCGGCGGCGATCCGCAGCGCCCGGGCCAGGTCCTCACCAGACGGCGCGTGCTCCGGGTCGACGAGCCACTGCATCGCCACCCCCGCGAGCAGCGCCTGGTAGAGGGTTCCGACGAGGCGCGCGGCCTCCGGGTCGGCCGCCGGGTCGGCCGCCCGGAACAGGCCGGCCAGCTCGGGCCGCGCCTGCTCCTGCGCCCGGGCGTAGAACTCCCGCAGCTCGGGCAGCTGCGCGGCGAGGGTGACGAACTCGAACTGCGCGCTCCAGATGCCCCGCTGCGCCGCGAACGACTCGATCATGCGCCGCCAGATCGTGGCGAACCGCTCGGCCGGCGGCGCGTCGGGATCGCCGTCCTCGCCCAGGTTCCGGCCCAGCTCCTCGCCCCACTCCCGCATCGCCTCGAAGAGCGCGGCGTTGAGCAGCGCTTCGGTGGTCTTGAAGTGGTAGCCGATCGCCGCCAGGCTCGTGCCCGCCGTCGCGGCGATGTCCCGCGCCGTGGTCCGGGCGTAGCCCTTCTCCAGCAGGCAGCGCTTCGCGCCGGCCAGCAGGTCCTCTCGATTTCCCATGCCGTGATCGTAGCGAGTCCCTTGAACGGTTGTCTTGGACAGGCGTCCTAGACATCTGTCTCAGACTCGCGTACGGTCTGCGGCAGACCCGCCGGAGACCGGCGGAGGCGGACCGCGAGCCCTGAAGGTTCCGGCCCCGGAGAAGGAGGAAAGACATGACCGTCATCGCGCTCCTGGCATCGACCGCGGCCCTCGTCGCGCTCGTCGGTGGTGCGCTCGGCTACCGGGCGCTGCTCCGTCGGCGGGTGGCCCGCGCGCTCGCCATCGACACCCCGAACGGCATCGATGAGGAGCGCTTCGTCCGGATCGGCGGGATCGACCAGTGGGTCCAGATCCGCGGCGAGGACCGGGACAACCCGGTACTGCTCGTCCTGCACGGCGGTCCCGGCTCGCCGTACGCGATCTTCACTCCGCTGCTGCGCTCGTGGGAGAAGCACTTCACGGTGGTCCAGTGGGACCGGCGCGGGGCCGGCAAGACCCTGCGCCGCAACGGCCGGGCGGGCTGCGGCGAACTGACCTTCGCCGGCATGGTCGACGACGCCGTCGAGGTGACCGAGTTCCTGCTCCGGCACCTGGACAAGGAGAAGGTGATCGTGCTGGCCGGTTCGATGGGCACCCTGGTCGGCGTGCCGCTGGTCCAGCGCCGCCCCGACCTCTTCGCGGCCTATGTCGGCACCGACAACTACGTGGACATGCTGCGCAACGAAGCCGTCTCGTACCAGAGCGCGCTGGAGCGGGCAAGCGCGGCGGGCAACGCCAAGGCGGTCGCCGCGCTGGAGCGGATCGGCGCCGACCCCACCCGGTGGGACCTGCGCGCCTGGGGCGTCAAGATGCGGTGGGCCATGGCCACCGACCCGGTCACCCCCGACGCGGCCACCAAGCTGATCTTCCCGCTCGTGCTGACCGCCCCGTTCTACTCGCTGCGCGACGTGCTGGCCGTCGGCTCCGGCTTCGAGTACACGAAGCGCGAGATGTTCACGCAGTTCATGGCGTACGACGCCCGCCGCTTCGGCACCCGCTTCGAGGTGCCCTTCTTCCTGCTCCAGGCCGATCGGGACGTGCTGACCGTGACCGGACTGGCGGAGGAGTACTTCGCGGAGGTCGAGGCGCCCACCAAGGCACTGGCGCTGATCGAGGATGCCAGCCACTTCTGCGCGTTCACCCGGCCGGAGCGCTTCCTGGCCGCGCTGCTCACCCACGTACGCCCGGTGGCCGCGCCCGCGTGAGGCGGGCAAAAAGCGGGCGACCGGGGGGCGGCGCGACTGGGATCATTCTCGCCGTGCTGCTCACGGTCACCACCACCCACCGGCCCGCCACGGACCTCGGTTACCTGCTGGTCAAGCATCCCGACCGGGTCCAGTCGTTCGACGTGCCCACCGGGACCGCACACGTCTTCTACCCGGAGGCGAGCCAGGACCGGTGCACGGCGGCGCTGCTGCTCGACGTCGACCCGATGCGGCTCGCCGCCGGCCGGGGACGGGGCGGCGCGACCCGTACCCCCGACGGTTTCACCCTGGGCCAGTACGTCAACGACCGGCCCTATGCCGCGTCGAGCCTGCTCTCCTCGGCGCTGGCCAAGGTCTTCCGCTCGGCGCTACGCGGCGACACCCGGGACCGCCCGGAGCTCGCCGCCACCGCGATCCCGCTGGAGATCCGGGTGCCGGTGCTGCGCTGCCGGGGCGGCGCCGCGCTCGCGACCAGCCTCTTCGCCCCGCTGGGCTGGGCGGTGACCGCGACCCCGATACCGCTCGACGAGCGGTACCCCGAGTGGGGCGACAGCCGCTACGTCGACCTCACCCTCACCGGCACGGTACGGCTCGCCGACGCGCTCAACCACGTCTACGTCCTGCTGCCGGTGCTCGACGACGCCAAGCACTACTGGGTCGCCCCGGACGAGATCGACAAGCTGCTGCGCGCGGGCGACGGGTGGCTCGCGGGGCATCCGGAGCGGGGCCTGATCGCGCGGCGCTACCTCGCCCACCGCCGCGCGCTGGCCGGTACGGCGCTCGCCCGGCTGGACGAGGTGCGCCTGGCCGAGCTGCGGCTCGCCGACGACACGGCCGACCCGGACAGTGTCGACGCGCCGGTCGCCGCCGGTACCGCGGACGAGGACTCCGCCCTGCCGGCACCGGCCCGGCGGCAGCCGCTCGCCGCCCAGCGGCGGGCCGCGGTGCTGGCCGCGCTCGCCGCCAGCGGCGCCGGCCGGGTGCTCGACCTCGGCTGCGGCGGCGGGGCGCTCCTCGCCGACCTGGTCGCCGACCGGCGCTACACCGAGATCGTCGGCACCGACGTCTCGGCGGGTGCCCTCGCCGTGGCGGAGCGCCGGCTGCGGCTGGACCGGCTGCCGCAGCGCCAGCGCGAGCGGATCAAGCTCTGGCAGTCCGCGTTGACGTACCGCGACGACCGGCTGCGCGGCTACGACGCGGCCGTACTGATGGAGGTCGTCGAGCACCTCGACCCGCCCCGCCTCCCGGCGCTGGAGGCGGCGGTCTTCGGGTACGCCCAGCCGGCCACCGTGGTCGTGACCACCCCGAACGTCGAGTACAACGTCCGGTACGAGGGGATGGCGCCCGGCTCGCTGCGTCACGCCGACCACCGGTTCGAGTGGACCCGCGCGGAGTTCGCCGACTGGACCGCCGCGGTCGGCCGGCGGTACGGGTACGCGGTCCGGCTCGACGGCGCCGGCGTTCCCGACCCGGAGGTCGGCGCCCCCACCCAGCTGGCCGTCTTCACCCGTACCGCGCAGTCCTCCGCCACGGAAACCACTCCGGAGGTGGCCGCATGAGCACGATCGACATCCCCGAGCTGGCGCTGGTCGCCCTGATGGGCATCTCGGGCTCGGGCAAGTCCACCTTCGCGCGCCGGCACTTCGCCCCCAGCCAGGTCCTCTCCTCCGACGCGTTCCGGGCGATGGTGGCCGACGACGAGAACGACCAGTCCGCCTCGAAGGACGCCTTCGACGTGCTGCACTACGTCGCGGGCAAGCGGCTGCGCGCCGGCCGGCTCACCGTCGTGGACGCCACCAACCTCCAGCCGCACGCCCGGGCCGGGCTGGTCACCGTCGCCCGGGAGCACGACGTGCTGCCCGTCGCGGTGGTGCTCGACGTGCCCGAGCCGCTCTGCTGGGAACGCACCCGGCAGCGACCGGACCGCACCTTCGGGCGCCAGGTTCTCGGCCGGATGCAGCGCGACCTGCGCCGCTCGGTCGGACAGCTCGCCCGCGAGGGCTTCCGCAAGGTGCACGTACTGCGGGGCGTCGAGGAGATCGAACAGGCGACGATCCGGTACGAAAAGCTCTTCAACGACCGGAAGGAACTCACCGGGCCGTTCGACATCGTGGGCGACGTGCACGGCTGCCGCGCCGAGTTGGAGGCGCTGCTCACGCGGCTCGGCTGGACCCTGCGCCGCGACGCGGCCGGCCGGCCCGTCGGTGCCGCCCACCCGGCCGGCCGTACCGCCGTCTTCGTCGGTGACCTGGTCGATCGCGGACCGGACTCGCCGGGGGTGCTCCGCCTGGTCATGGGCATGGTCGCCGCCGGCACCGCGATCTGCGTACCGGGCAACCACGAGCAGAAGCTGCTGCGCAAGCTGCGCGGGCGCGACGTGCGGGTCAGTCACGGGCTCGCCGAGACGCTGGCGCAGCTCGACGCCGAGGAACCGGCGTTCACGGCCGAGGTGGCGTCCTTCATCGACGGCCTGGTCAGCCACTACGTGCTCGACGGCGGCCGGCTGGTGGTGGCGCACGCGGGGCTCAAGGAGGAGTACCACGGCCGCGCCTCGGGCCGGGTACGCGCGTTCGCCCTCTTCGGGGAGACCACTGGCGAAACCGACGAGTACGGCCTGCCGGTGCGCTACCCCTGGGCGCGCGACTACCGCGGCTCGGCCATGGTCGTCTACGGCCACACCCCCTCCCCGACCCCGGAGTGGGTCAACAACACCATCTGCGTGGACACCGGCTGCGTCTTCGGCGGCTCCCTCACGGCGCTGCGGTACCCCGAACGCGAACTCGTCTCGGTCCCGGCCGCCCGGGAGTACTACCCGCCGGCCCGGCCGCTGGTGACGCCGGAGCCGGCCCGACCGGACGACGTACTCGACCTCGCCGACGTCACCGGCCGCCGGCACGTCGACTACGGCTACGGCACCACCACGGTCGCGGCCGAGAACGCCGCCGCCGCGCTGGAGGTGATGAGCCGCTTCGCGGTGGATCCGCGCTGGCTGGTCTGGCTGCCGCCGACCATGGCGCCCTGCTCCACCTCCACGGTCGAGGGGTTCCTGGAGCATCCGGCGCAGGCGTTCGACGACTACCGGGCCGCCGGGGTACGGCGGGTGGTGTGCGAGGAAAAGCACATGGGCTCCCGCGCCGTGGTACTGGTCTGCCGGGATCCGCACGACGGTCCGTTCGGCCCCGGCGGCGGCGTGGTGCACACCCGCACCGGCCGGCCGTTCTTCGGCGCTCCGCTGGACGAGGCCCTGCTCGCCCGGGTCCGGGCGGCGGTCACCGCGGCCGGCCTCTGGTCCGAGCTGGGCACCGACTGGCTGCTGCTCGACTGCGAGCTGCTGCCCTGGTCGGCCAAGGCGGCGGGCCTGATCCGCGAGCAGTACGCCGGCGTGGGCGCCGCCGGACGCCGGGCGCTGCCCGCGGTGCTCGACGCGCTCGACCGGGCCGCCGGACGCGGGCTGCCGGTCGGTGAGCTGCGGGAACGAGTGGCACGGAGGTCGACGGACCTGAGCCGCTACACCGACGCCTACCGCTCGTACGTCGGGCACAGCGACGGCCTCGACGGGGTCACGCTCGCGCCGTTCGCCGTACTGGCGAGCACGGGGGCGTCGCACGCCGGGCGGGACCACGGCTGGCACCTGGCACTGGCCGACCGGCTGCACGCCGCCGATCCGGCGTTCTTCACCCGGACCCGGCGGCAGGTCGTCGACCTGACCGACGAGGCGGCGGTGGCCGAGGCGACCCGGTGGTGGCTGGCGCTGACCGCGGCCGGCGGCGAGGGGATGGTGGTCAAGCCGTACGCGGGGCTGGCCGCCACGGACGCCCGGGGGCGGCTGCTCCAGCCGGGCCTCAAGTGCCGGGGCCGGGAGTACCTGCGGATCATCTACGGGCCGGAGTACACCGAGGCGGAGCAGTTGGAACGGCTCCGGCAGCGCTCGCTCGGGCGCAAGCGCGGGCTGGCGCTGCGCGAGCACGGTCTCGGGCTGGCCGCGCTGGACCGGCTGGCGGAGGGTGCGGCGCTGTGGCGCCGCCACGAACTGGTCTTCGCCATCCTGGCCTGCGAGTCCGAGCCGGTGGACCCCCGGCTCTGAGCCGATCCCGGGTCCGTGGCGAGGGGCTCCCGTCGCTCACGGGGGCCCGCCCGCCGCCCCGACCACCGGGTACGGGCGCGAGGAGGCGAACTCGCCCGCAGGCACGGCCCCGGTCCCGGTACCCTTTGTGGCCGTGGACACTGCCGAGAAGACCCGTGTGCTCTCCGACAGCCTTGCCCTGAACCCGCTCGACCCCAAGGACCTGCTCCAGACCTTCGGGTTGATCGGGGTCTGGGCGATCCTCTTCGCCGAGACCGGGCTGCTGATCGGCTTCTTCTTCCCCGGCGACTCGCTGCTCTTCCTGGCGGGCGTCGCCGCCTCGCCGGTGGCGGACGCCATCTTCGGCGACGGAACGAAGCTCTCGCTGGCCGGTTTGCTCATCGGCGCCCCGGTCTGCGCCATCCTCGGCGCCCAGCTCGGCCACTTCCTCGGCGCCCGGTACGGCCGCCGGATGTTCGACCGGCCGAACTCCCGCCTCTTCAAGCGCGAGTACGTCGAGAAGGCCGAGTACTACTTCGAGAAGTTCGGCCCGGCCAAAGCGGTGGTACTGGCGCGGTTCATCCCGATCGTCCGTACCTTCCTGAACCCGGTGGCCGGCGTGCTCGGCATGCCCGCCCGTACCTTCCTGGTCTGGAACATCGTCGGCGCGGTGCTCTGGACCGACGGCATCATCCTCATCGGTTACCTGCTCGCCGACCGGATCTACGCCGCCATCGGTGACCAGATCGACCACTACATCCTGCCGGTGGTCGCCCTGATCATCGTCATCTCGGTACTGCCGATCTTCTTCGAGTTCCTGCGGGACCGGAAGGCTCGCCGCCGGGCAGCCGCGGTCACCGTGGTGGCGGCGTCGGGTGCGGCGGGCGCGGCCGAATCGGCGAAGGACGCGATCGAGCACCACCAGCGCCACCAGCGCCCCGACGGCGGACGCTGAACCGCTTCCGAGCGGACGCACACGCGGCGAACCGACCGACGGCCTCGGGCTCCACGGAGTCCGGGGCCGTCGCGTTCCGGCGAGTAATGGGACCGCCGCGGCGAGGTGCGCGGGGCTCGGCCGCGAGGGCCCGCTCGGGTGGCGTGGGTACGGCACGACGACATGGCCGTCGAGCCGTCACCGACTCCACGGCGGGTAGGAGCGCCGCACGGATGGCAGGTCCGAACCGGACGGGCACTCCCACCGAAGTCGCGAGTCGGCGAGACCGCCCGTCGCCGAAGTCGCCCGTCGACGGAGCGACGACCACGACGACGGTCGGCGGGTCCGGCCGCGTACGTCCACCGCGCGTGGGTCCACTCACGCGCGGGTCACCGCCGGCGCGCGCCCGATGCGGGCGCGGGACCAACTGTCGCGGCGCGGCCGGCGGGGACAGCCGTCGCGGTACCCCGAGACGGAGCCGCCTGCCGTGACGTGGCGGCGGAACCCGGGCAGGCTTGTCAGCCGGGACGTCGCGCGTCCCGTCAGGTACCGCCGGGTCGCCCCGTCCGCCGACCTGTACCGAACCGCCTGGCGCCGCCCGCGGACGGGGGACACCAGACGGGTCGGACGAAGGTCAGCGAGCCTTCTTGGTGGCCCGCTTGCGCGGCGGGGTGAGCAGATCGGCGATCGTGGCGATCGCCGTCGGCACCAGCCGGTAGTAGGCCCACACGCCGCGCTTCTCCCGCTCCAGCAGGCCAGCCTCGGTGAGGATGCGCAAGTGGTGGCTCACCGTCGGCTGCGAGAGGCCGAGCGGCGCGGTCAGGTCACAGACGCACGCCTCGCCCTCGGGCGCCGACTGGATGAGGCTGAGCAGCCGCAGCCGGGCGGGGTCGGCAAGGGCCTTCAAGACCCCCGCGAGACGCTCGGCGTCAGCACGTTCGATTGGCTCGCCGGCAAGCGGCGAGATCTGAGGCATAGTCATTTCAGCCAACGCAGTTCCCACGTATTCCATCCTTCCACCAGCAGCATCGACCCGCCTGCATATCAGCAGATCCGAATCGGCAAACTTTTAGGCCACTAGGCCGAGGTCAGCCAACGTATAGGCCGCTCGGTATGGCAGTCCGGCCGCTCGCACCACGTCGCCCGCGCCACGATCAACAATAACGGCCACACCCACCACCTCGGCCCCCGCCTCCTGCAACGCCTCGACCGCGGTCAGCACACTGCCTCCCGTCGTCGAGGTGTCCTCGACCGCCAGAACCCGGCGGCCGACCACGTCCGGACCCTCGATCCGTCGCTGCAAGCCGTGCGTCTTTTCGGCCTTGCGAACCACGAAGGCGTCCAACTCGCGCCCGGTCGCCGCAGCGCCGTGCAACATCGAGGTCGCCACCGGGTCCGCACCCAACGTCAGGCCGCCAACCGCATCGAACTCCCAGTCCGCGGTGAGGTCGAGCATCACCCGCCCCACCAACGGTGCCGCCGCGTGATGAAGCGTCACGCGCCGCAGATCGACATACCAGTCCGCTTCGCGACCCGAGGACAACACCACCCGTCCATGCACCACGGCAAGGTCAGTGATGAATTTACGCAGGTCGTCGTGGTCCCCCATGTCGCACAAGGGTACTGCGCAAGTCTGGATGCCGGACGCTGGGTCTGCCCGGACACACCCCGAAGGCGGTACCGGGGCAGCAAAAACGAGCGCGAACGGCTACGTTCCGTAATGGAACGTTGCCTCACCCCGTCGACCTGGCGGCCGTTTTTGATCATGGCCTGGGCGGTGGCGGTACCGCCCCGTCTGGTCACGCCACGTCGCGGCCGATCCGCCCGCGGGTGTCCCCGGCGACCCGGCGCAGCAGCCCGGCGGGGCTGTGCCGCAGGCCGAAGACGGCCAGCTTGTACTTCCAGTCCGGGACGCTGATCAACTTGCCTTTTTGCAGGTCACGAAGGGCATCCCGGACCACGTCGTCAGCCTGGAGCCAGAGCCACGGCGGGGTCTTGGACATGTCGATCCCGGCTCGGTCGTGGAACTCGGTACGGACGTAGCCGGGGCAGAGCGCCATCACGCGTACGCCCTGGGAGCGCACCGAGAGGGCCACCGACTCGCTGAAATTGGTCACCCAGGCCTTGCTCGCGGAGTACGTCGAGCCGGGCATGAGCGCCCCGAAGCCGGCCACGGAAGAGACATTTATCACTGCCCCGCGTCCGCGTGCGGTCATCGACGGCAGGGCCGCGCGGGTCAGCCGCATGACGGCGTGCACGTTGAGCCGCAGCAGCCGCGCCTCGTCCTCCGGGTCCGACCGGACGAAGGACCGGTTCAGGCTGATACCGGCGCTGTTGACGAGCAGGTCGAACGGCTCGCGTAGTCGCTCGGACACCACCGCGCAGCCGTCGTCAGTGGACAGGTCGGCCGGCAGCGGGTCGGCCGGAACGCCGTACCGCCCGGTCAGCTCGGCGGCGGAGCCGGCGAGGCGCTCCCCGTCCCGCGCCACGAGGACCAGCGCGTACCCGTCCGCCGCGAGCCGCCGCGCGAAGGCCGCCCCGATCCCCGCGGTGGCGCCGGTGACCAAGGCCCGGGGCCGCGCGCCGGCGGACTCCGGTACGCCGCCCACCGGTGCCGCGGCCGCCGAGTTCGAGGGGGGCGGCGGCTCGGGCGCTGCGGTCACGAACGTCTCCTCAGCTGGGCGGGACGCCGGCGGTGGGGTACTGGTCCTGCCCGGTGAACATCCGTGGTCCGGCCGGTGACCGGTTGAAGAACTCGTTCGCTCCGGGAAGCGCCAGCAGTACGGCTACCACAAGGTAACCGAGCGCCTGTGCCGCCGAAAGTCCCGCCCCGAGCGGGACCCACCAGGACGGGTACGACTCGGTGAGCGCCGCGAGGAGCTGCGGGGCGGTCGGGTCGGCGCCGGTGGGCCACTCGACGGCGCGCTGCACCACGATCAGCGCCAGCCCCCAGCAGCCGCAGAGCAGGCCGAGCAGGCAGACCACCCAGGTGGCGACCCGGGCGTTCCGCCGGCCCCGCCAGTCGCCGGCGGCCAGGACGAGCAGCAGGCCGGCGACCGCGACGGCGACCACCGAGGCGGCGATGAGGCCGCCCCGCAGCGCGTCGACGACCCCGTCGATGTCCGACCGCTCGGCGCCGTCGGCTTCGGCGGCCTGCCGGAACCGCGTCACGATCCCGTCCAGACTCGCGAGTACCGCGACGGCATGTCCGAGTCCGACGGCGGCCATGAGGCCGAGCAGGCCCACCGCGGCGACCACCGGGGCCCGCCGGATCGGGACCGGGGGCGTCCCGCCAGGGGCCGGATTTCCTGGGTACGACACGAGAGATCCCCCCGAGTAGTCCGTCCTACTGGAACCTACTCGGGGGGATCTTCGGCAACTCCGCTTTCGCGGTATCGACCCGCCGGATCAGTGCGACGGCGGCGACGGCGGGCCGGCGGGCGGCTCGCCCGACGGTGCCGGCGGCTGCGACGAGTCGGCCGGCGGGCCGCTCGACGGCGGCGCCGGCTGGCCGGGGATCTGCGGGTGGCCCGGCGCCTGCGGCTGGTCCGGCGCCTGGTACTGCGCGGGCGTCGAGGGGTAGCCGGGCTCGCCCGGGGCCGACGGATAGCCGGGCGCGCCCTGGTAGCCGGGCGCCCCGGACTGCGGGTACGACGGGTAGGCGGGGTAGGCGGCGCCCGGCACCGGCGGCTCCCAGGCGGGCGCGGCCGGCTTGCGGAAGAACGCGTTCGAGGCGGGCAGCGCCAACAGGATCAGCGCGGCCACGAGCGCGATCATGCTGATCACCGCGAGGGTCGTGGTGACCGCCTGGTACCAGGCGGGCAGCACCTCCTCGAGGCGGCGCTGGACCTCGGCGGCGCTCGGCATGTCGGCGCTGGTCGAGCCGGTGTCGAAGCCGGTCAGCGCGTTGCCGGCCAGCCCCACCACGTTGCAGCAGAGGGCGAGGCCGCCGAGGGACCAGGTCACGATGCGGGCGACGTTCTTGCCGCGGTTGTTCAGGAACGCGAGCACCACGAGCCCGGCGGCGAGGAGCAGGCCGACGATCGCCCCGCCGATGGCTCCGCCCGTGGCCGCCCCGGTCACGAAGCCAGAGGCGCCCTCGGCCGAGGTACCGGAGTAGAGCTCCCGGTACACCTCCTGGACCTTCGAGACCGTGGAAAGCGACAGGATCTGGCTGATCACCTGTACCACCGCGCAGAGGATGAGCAGGTAGCTCGAGATCGTCACGGTGACCGGTCGGGAAGTGGCGGGTGGCCCGGCCGATGGGGGTACCGACACGGCTCTCCCTCCTATCTGACTCGTCGCTGCCGTCCGAGCGGCCCGAGCGAGATCCACGGAACAACAAGGGTCGAGCGCACGTCCCGGAAGGCCAGGCCCTCGAAGACGCGCGCCGGTGCAGGGGAACACCGTATCGATACCCGGCAAGCGCGCCAGGTCAAACCGCCGCCGGGCGGCACACCGTGGCCGAACCGGTACGTCGGGTGGCGCCGGCGCCCGGGCCGCCGCACCCGGTCACCACCGCACCACCGTCGCGGTCCGAACCAGCTCACCGGCCTGCGGGTACGCGTGCCAGGTCCGCCAGCCCACCGTCCCGCCGCGCCCGCCCCGGCCGCGTTCCTGGTGCTCGGGGAAGCGCACCCGGAGGGCGGTGATCGCCTCCGGGCCGCCGGGGAAGACGCCGACCAGCGCGGCCGGGTCGTCGGCCAGCGCGGCGCGCAGCGCGGCGACCCGACGGCCGAACTCCGCCCCGGCGAACCGCAGCACCCGGGCGGAGAAGTGGTACCGGCCGTCGGGCTCGCGCAGCGTGCCGGGCAGGCTCGGCCGGGTACCCGGCAGGCAGGCGACCGTCTCGGTGCGGCCCGTACCGGCCGCGGTCAGCAGCACCTGGTGCGACGCGCCGAGCAGCCGGAGCCCCACCACCACCCGGCCCGGACCGGTCACGTCCAGCCCGTGCAGGGCGGGCAGCTCGACGTCGTCGAGCGTGAGGCTGAGGTCGGCGGCCCGACTGTCGGCGTACGGGGTGTCCAGGGTGACGATCATGTTGCGGTAGACGGTAACAACCGGACGCACCGGTCCGGCGGTACGCGAGCCGGCGGGGTCGTGGTCAGGGTGTACCGGCGGTGAGCTGGCGGACGGCGTACTCGGCCAGGCTGACCCGGTGGCGCAGGCAGCCGTGGGCGGTGGTGAACTCCGAGTGGTCGCGGGTCAACGACTCCCAGGCGGCCCGCCCGGCGGCCGGGTCGAACCGGGACAATAGCGTGGCCGCGTACGCCCTGCCGGCGGGCGAGCCGTGCGCGAGCAGCCAGGCGAGCCGGGGCTGGAGCTCCTCGACCCGGTGCGGCAGGGCCGCCTCGACGGCCAGGTACGCCTCGGTCACCGGTAGCAGCTGGCCGGCGAAGCCCACCCCGGCGAACGCGACGGTCTCGGCGGCGGCCAGTTCCCGTACCGCCGCCGCGAGTCCGTCGCTCGACTGCGCGGTCCCGGCCATGCGTACATCTTTCCCTGGTCGGGCGGTCCCGACACGGGAGTCCGCGTGATCGCCGCGGCACCGGCGCGGCGCGCCGGTGCCGCTCCCCGACCACGTGGACCAGGGTCGGGCGGGTCAGGCGGCGCTCACCGTCAGCCCGTCCTTGTCGTCGTCCAGACCGACCCGGACCACGTCGCCGTCGCGCACCTCGCCGGAGAGGAGCGCCTTGGCCAGCCGGTCCCCGATCGCCGACTGCACCAGCCGGCGCAGCGGCCGGGCGCCGTAGATCGGGTCGTACCCGTGCTCGGCCAGCCAGACGCGGGCGGCGTCGCTGACGTCGAGGGTGAGCCGGCGGTCCGCCAGCCGCCGGCGCAGCCGGTCGAGCTGGATGTCCACGATGGAGCGCAGCTGCTCGCCCGCGAGCGCGGCGAAGACGACGATGTCGTCCAGCCGGTTCAGGAACTCGGGCTTGAAGTGCGAGCGCACCACGGCCAGCACCGCCTCCCGGCGCTGCTCCTCCGTCAGGGTCAGGTCGGAGATCACCGACGAGCCGAGGTTGGAGGTGAGGATCAGGATCGCGTTGCGGAAGTCGACGGTACGGCCCTGGCCGTCGGTGAGCCGGCCGTCGTCGAGCACCTGGAGCAGCACGTCGAAGACGTCCGGGTGGGCCTTCTCGACCTCGTCCAGCAGGATCACCGAGTACGGCCGGCGGCGCACCGCCTCGGTCAGCTGGCCGCCCTCCTCGTAGCCGACGTACCCGGGCGGGGCACCGACGAGCCGGGCCACCGAATGCTTCTCGGCGTACTCGCTCATGTCGATGCGTACCATCGCCCGCTCGTCGTCGAAGAGGAACTCGGCGAGCGCCTTGGCCAGCTCGGTCTTGCCCACACCGGTCGGGCCGAGGAAGAGGAAGCTGCCCGTCGGCCGGTCCGGGTCGGCGACCCCGGCGCGCGAGCGGCGTACCGCGTCGGAGACCGCGCCGACCGCCTCGGCCTGCCCGACCACCCGGGCCGACAGCGAGGACTCCATCCGCAGCAGCTTGGCGGTCTCGCCCTCCATCAGCCGCCCGGCCGGGATGCCGGTCCAGGAGGCGACGACCGTGGCGATGTCGTCGGCGCCGACCTCCTCCTTGAGCATCGCGCCGTCGGCCTGCAACACGGCCAGCTCGGCCTCGGCCCGGGCGAGGTCGCCCTGGAGCGCGGGGATGCGGCCGTACCGCAGCTCGGCCGCCCGCTCCAGCTCGCCGTCGCGCTCCGCGCGCTCGGCCTCGCCGCCGAGCCGCTCCAGCTCCTCCTTGGCCGTCGAGATCCGGGTGATGTGCTCCTTCTCCAGCTTCCACCGCTCGCTGAGGGCGGTGAGCTGCTCGCGCCGGTCGGCCAGCTCCTTGCGCAGCCGTTCGAGCCGCTCGGCCGAGGCCGCGTCGGGCTCCTTGGCGAGCGCCATCTCCTCGATCTCCAGCCGGCGTACCGCCCGCTCGATCTCGTCCACCTCGACCGGCCGCGAGTCGATCTCCATGCGGAGCCGGGAGGCCGACTCGTCGACCAGGTCGATGGCCTTGTCCGGCAGGAACCGGTCGGTGATGTACCGGTCGGAGAGGGTGGCGGCGGCGACCAGTGCGGCGTCGGTGATCCGGACGCCGTGGTGCACCTCGTAGCGCTCCTTGAGGCCGCGCAGGATGCCGATGGTGTCCTCGATGGTCGGCTCGCCGACCACGACCGGCTGGAAGCGGCGCTCCAGCGCCGGGTCCTTCTCGATGTTCTCCCGGTACTCGTCGAGCGTGGTCGCGCCGACCATGCGCAGCTCGCCGCGGGCCAGCATCGGCTTGAGCATGTTGCCGGCGTCCAGCGAACCCTCGCTCTTGCCGGCACCGACCACGGTGTGCAACTCGTCGAGGAACGTGATGACCTGGCCGTCCGAGTTCTTGATCTCTTCGAGCACGGACTTGAGCCGCTCCTCGAACTGACCCCGGTACTGCGCGCCGGCCACCATCGCGCCCAGGTCGAGCGAGACCAGCTTCTTGTCGCGCAGTGACTCCGGCACGTCGCCGGCGACGATGCGCTGGGCCAGGCCCTCGACGATCGCGGTCTTGCCGACGCCGGGCTCGCCGATGAGCACCGGGTTGTTCTTCGTACGCCGGGAGAGCACCTGGATGACGCGGCGGATCTCCGAGTCGCGGCCGATGACCGGGTCGATCTTGCCTTCCCGGGCGCGCTCGGTCAGGTCGACGCCGTACTTCTCCAGGGCCTGGTAGGTCTGCTCGGGGTCGGCGGTGGTGACCCGCCGGTCGCCGCCCCGTACCGTCGGGAACGCCGCGACCAGGTTCTCCTCGGTCGCCCCGGCGGCCTTGAGCGCCTGCGCCACCACGCCGCCCACCCGGGCGAGGCCGGCGAGCAGGTGCTCCGTCGAGGTGTACTCGTCGCCGAGCGGGCGGGCGATCTGCTCGGCCGCGCCGATGGCGTTGACGAACTCGCGGGACAGGGTCGGCTCGGCGACGCTGGCGCCGCGGGCGGCCGGCAGGTTCTCCACGGCCCGCGCGGCGGAGCGGCGGATGTCAGCCGAGTTGGCGCCGACGGCGCGCAGCAGCCCGGCCGCGGTCGAACCGCCGGTGTCCAGCAGTGAGAGAAGCAGGTGCCAAGGTTCCACGGTGGCGTGCCCGCGCTGGTTGGCCAGGGCGACCGCACCGGTGATGACTTCGCGGCTCTTGGTGGTAAGGCGTTCGGTGTTCATGGGCTCCCCTGATCGGCGTGTCCACTGATGTCGACACAACCAGACTTGAGCCTATTCCACTCAACTCTCACCCTGTGACCCGCATCACTCTATTAGTGGGCCTCGCTCCGCTCGGGCGGCTCGCGCGCCTGGAGAGCCGCCCTGTAGGCGCCAGTCGCTTCAGTCGCTGCGCTCCTTCCGCTTGGTGGCGCCTGCGGGCGGCGGCGCGACTCGCACGCTCCCTCCGCTTATCCAGCTAGTTGGCGAGTAGGAGGACTCTGATCCAGCGGCGGTCGAGGTAGCGGCCCGGGCCGAGCCAGCCGCCGCCCGAGGACGCCGGGCCGAAGAGGGTGCCGTCGTCCAGGCGGCGCAGGCCGGCCAGGTCTCCGGGCCAGTCCGTCGGCTGGTAGGCACCGCCCGACACCAGCCCGGTGCCCTCGGGTGTGGTCACCGCCAGCGTCCAGCCGCCCAGGGCGACGAGCGAGGTGAACCTCGCCGGATGCCCGGTCGCCGGCACCGGTTCCCACCGCCCGGCGGCGTACCACCAGAGGTACGGGAAGTCCAGCCGGCCCTGGCGGTAACCGACGAGCCAGGCGTCCCCGTCGGCGGCGACCAGCGGCCGTACCATCGCCAACTCCTCGCCGGGCGCGGGCGCCGGATCTCCGCCCGGGACGGGCACCGCCGGGCGCGCCCAGGTCCGCCCGGCGTCCCGGGAGACCGCCCCGTACGGCCGGCCGTCCCGGAAACCGGCCGCGACCAGGTGCTCGCCGGCGTACGCGACGTCGCCGAGGCCGGGCAGTTCGGGCTGGGCCGGCACCGGTCGGGACGACCCGCCGGTCCACTCCACCACCCTCGGTACCGGATCACCGTCGCAGCAGACCTGGAACCGCCCCAGCAGGCGGCGGTACGCGGCCGGCGGGTCCGGCGTGATCGGCAGGTGGGTGAAGCTCCGCCCCCGGTCGCCGGAGGCGTACCAGCCGTGCGGTTCGGCGAGCAGCAACAGTTCGGTGCCGGCGGCGTAGAGCTGCGGGCTGCGGGAGACCGGTCGCGGGTGGCGCAGCGGCTGCCAGGACCTACCCCCGTCGGCGGTGGCGAAGAGCAGCGCCGCGCACTCCGGATCGCGTCCGCCCGGGGGCTCCGCCGGCTCCGACCCCGCCCCGCCTCCCGTGGGCGGCGGCTCCCCGCCCGAGGGCCGCACGGGGCAGCGGGTGAAGAGGACGTACCCGTGCTCGGCGTCGACGAACTCCAGGTGCTGCTGCGCGTACCCGTCGGGCACGGTGACCCGGGCCCGCCGTACCTCGGCCGGCTCCGCCGGCACCGGCCGCGACGCGACCGGTGGCGGCGCGACCGGTGGCGGCGCGACGGCCGTGTGCCGCGGCGGTGGCTGGCGGATGTCGCCGACGTCGCAACCCGCCAGCAGGGCGGCGGACGCGGCCAGCACCGCTAGCGGAGGCGTCAGGCTCCGGGCTCCCTCACTCACGGTATTGCCGAGCGTCCGGAGGGGCGCCCGGTTCCCCGGCCATCCCATCGGATCGTCACCGGCCGGTAACCTGGCCGCCGTGCGAGTACGCGTGGAACAGACAGCCCTGCCGGGGATCGGCGTCCGTCACGACCTCGTGACGGCGTCCGGCCGCCGGGTCGGCGTGGTCACTCATCGCAATGGCCGACGCGACCTGGTTCTCTACGACGACGACGATCCAGATGCGGGTGACGTGGACATTCCCCTGACCGACGACGAGGCCGAGGCGCTCGCCGACATTCTCGGTGCCTCCCTGATGCTCGGCCAGCTCAGCGGGTTGCGGCAGCAGGCCGCCGGGCTGCTCACCGAGCAGATCTCCATTCCGGCGAGTTCGCCGTACGTGGGCCGCAGGCTGGGCGACACGAGGGCTCGTACCCGGACCAGCGCCTCGATCGTGGCGGTGCTCCGCGAGCGTGAGGTGATCGCCTCGCCCGATCCGACGTTCCGTTTCGAGGCCGGCGACGTGGTGGTCGTGGTCGGTACCCGACAGGGCCTCGACGGCGTCAGCAAGATCCTTGCCCACGACGACCCGGACGGCTGATCCCTATATGCACGCACAGACGGTCCTGCTCATCGAGGTCGGCGCCCTGCTGTTCGCCCTCGGACTCCTCGGTCGGCTCAGCCGGCGGATCGGGCTCTCGCCGATCCCGCTCTACCTCCTCGCCGGGCTCGCGTTCGGGCACGGCGGTCTGCTTCCGCTGTCGGCGAGCGAAGAGTTCTTCGCCGTGGGCGCCGAGATCGGCGTCATCCTCCTGCTGGTCATGCTCGGCCTCGAATACACGGCCAGCGAACTCGTCGGGAACCTGCGCTCGGCCGCCCCGGCCGGGCTGGTCGACGGGCTGCTCAACGCGTTGCCCGGAGCGATCTTCGGCTTACTGCTGGGCTGGGGCTGGGTCGCCGCCATCGTGCTGGCCGGCATCACCTGGGTCTCCTCCTCGGGCGTGATCGCCAAGGTGATCGCCGATCTGGGCCGGCTCGGTAACCGCGAGACCCCGGTCATCCTCTCCGTACTGGTCATCGAGGACCTGGCGATGGCCCTGTACCTGCCGCTCGTCACCGCCGTACTGGCCGGCAGCGGGCTGGTCGAGGGCGGGCTCGCGCTGGTGATCGCCGTCGGTACGGTCGTGCTGGTGCTGGTCCTGGCGGTCCGGTACGGCAGGGTGATCTCCTCACTGGTCTCGGCGCGGGACCCGGAGGCGCTGCTGCTCGGCGTGCTCGGGCTGACCCTGCTGGTCGCGGGCGTCGCCAACAAGCTGGGCGTCTCGGCGGCGGTCGGCGCGTTCCTCGTCGGCATCGCGCTCTCCGGACCGGTGGCCCACCACGCCACCGAACTGCTCTCCCCGCTGCGCGATCTCTTCGCCGCGGTCTTCTTCGTCTTCTTCGGGCTCGCCACCGACCCGGCGCAGATGCCGCCGGTGCTGCTACCCGCGCTGGGGCTCGCGGTGGTGACCATGGCCACGAAGGTCCTCACCGGCTACATCGCGGCGAAGCGGGCGGGCATCGCGCTGCCCGGCCGCTGGCGGGCCGGGCTCGGGCTGATGCCGCGCGGCGAGTTCTCCATCGTCATCGCCGGGCTGGCGGTGGTCACGCCCGGCATCGAGCCGAGGTTGGCGCCGCTCGCCACCGCGTACGTGCTGATCACCGTGGTCTCCGGGCCGATGCTCGCGCGACTGCCCGACACCGCCTGGTTCAAGGCGTGGCTGCGGCGGCAGGCGACGGCCCGACGGGCCGCACCGGTGCCGACCGGCGACTGAGCGACTCTCCCCCGTCGCACCGGCGCCGCCCGGCAGTTCGGCGCCGGTGCGACGGCCGGGCGCGGCCCGGTGCGATCGAGTCCGGCCCGGCGCCGTCCCGGACCGCGCCCGGCATCAGCGGGTCACCGGCTGCGGCTTGATCCCCTGGAGACCGAAGGCGGTGGCGACCAGCCGTTCCCGCAGGCCGGCGGGGAGGCGCGAGAGCACGCCGAAGAGGCGTACCCCCGACCCGGCGGCGTAGTGCCGCCGGGGGTTGGCCGCCTCGACCGCGGCGACCACGGCCTTGGCGACGAGGTCGACCGGCCCCAGCTTCTGTTTGGCTGCCGCCTCGGCGACGACGGCCAGGTGCTCGCGATACAGCGCGGCCCGGTCCGGGGCGACGCCGGCGAGCGCGGCGCGGGCGGCCTCCTCGGCCTTGGCGAAGATCGCGGTCTGCGTCCCGCCCGGCTCCACCACGACGACCGGTACCCGCCAGCGGCGCAGTTCCAGCCGCAGGGCGTCGGAGATCGACGCGAGGGCCGCCTTGCTGGCGCCGATCGGACCCATGAACGGAACCGCAACCCGGGCGGTCGGCGCGCTGATGTTGACGATGCGCCCGGCTCCGGCACGGAGCAGGGGCAGGAACGCCTGGGTCACGTAGACCGGACCGAAGGTGTTGACCTCGAACTGGCGCCGCAACTCGTCGGGCGGAAGCAGTTCGAGCGGCCCCTGCACGATGACCCCGGCATTGTTGATCACCGCGTGCAGTCCCCGGGCACCCACCACCCGCCCGATCTCGTCGGCCGCGTCCGCGACGCTCGCGGGATCGGTCACGTCGACCGGCACGAGACGTACGTTGCCGAGCCCGGAAAGCGTGCCGGTGTTCCGGTGCACCCCGGCGAAGACGGTGTAGCCGGCCTCGGCGAGCCGGATCGTGGTGGCCGCGCCGATGCCGGCGGCGGCGCCGGTGATGAAGACGTTGCCCCTGCGGCTGTTGGCCATGCCAGCCCTCCAAATGTTGACGATGACATGTCAGGACGAACAGGTGAAGGGTTGCAGGCCCGGAACTAACATGTCAAGACGAACATGTCGCGGATGACGAACGGTGGGTGCGGGAAAGATGTCGCTGAGGCACGCGCTGATCGGCCTGCTCGCGGAGGAGCCGGCGAGCGGCTGGGATCTGAGCCGCCGCTTCGAGAGCGTCCTCGGCGGGGTCTGGCCGGCCGGGCACCCGCAGATCTACCTGGAACTGCGCAGGCTGGAGCAGGACGGGCTGATCGAGGTCGAGTCGGAGGGACCCCGCCGGCGCAAGGCGTACCGGGTGACCGGCGCCGGCCTGGCCGAGGTCCGGCGCTGGCTCACCTCGGTCGAGGTCGACCACACGCTCCGGCTGGAGCCGCTGCTCCGATCGGTCTTCTTCTGGCTGATGACCCCCGAGGAACTGGCCACACACCTCGACCGGGAGGCCGCATACTTCCACGCCCTCGCCGCCAAGTACCGCGAGTTGGCCGCCGCGAAGGACCGGGGCGAGTTCGGCCAGAGCCCGCAGACGCGGTCGCTGCGCGTGGCCGCCGAGGCCGGTGTGCGGCTCAACCAGGCGCTCGGCGAGTGGGCCGACTGGGCCAAGGGCAACCCGCCCGAGCGGTAGGGCGCGTTCGGGCCGTCCAGGCGGGTCGCGGGCTGACCGCACGCGGGTCGCGGGCGAGCCCTCGGTCGGGTCACGCCGCCCGGGGCGGGAGCCGCGATCCCGGCATATTACCGACCAGTATCCCGAAGTCCCCCATAACGGCTGGATGAATGGCACTCGCGTACCCTTCCGCAGGCTGGCTGCGGCGCGCTACCGTGTCGCCGCAGCCGGTGGGGTAGGCGTGGGGGCGCCGTTGCCACCTGCAGGTGCGAGCGAAGGGTCAGCCCGGGGTGAGCTTGCAAGAGTCATCGTTCAAGGGGTTCGCCAACCCCGTCGATCCGTCAGCCGCCGAGCTTCGCGCCTGGGCGTACCAGCCGGACTCGGTGCCGTTGCAGTCGATGCCGCAGGACTGGGACCTGCTGGTCTCCGGCGACCGGTTGATCGTGACGTTGTTCGAACTCGCGATGGACCGCGGCTGCCCGGCCCGCCGGTTCGCGCTGCACTGCCTCTACATCTACGCGGCCGACGGCATCCGCACGAACTTCCGGGCGCATCCGAAGCGCCGGCTGCGCAAGCTCATCGAGCAGGCCGAGGAGCTGGGCGACGAGCCGATGATGGTCTGGGCCCACAACAGCCGCACGCTGATGGCCCGGCCCGAGCTGTTCGACTACCACGACTGGTGCGAGGGGGGCCTGGTCCGCCAGTCCCGCCGGCTCGGCTGACCCGCCGGCCCGGCCCCGCCCGCACGGCCGCCGCCGACGTCAGTCCCGACCGCTGCGGCGTGGCCGCCAGACCACCAGCGCCGTGGAGGTACGGCTGGTCGGCACCAGGTCCCGGCGCGGGAACGCCGAGATCGCCTCCAGCTCGGCGACCCGGCGCGCGGCGGCCGTCAGCTCCGCCTCCAGCTGCGCCACCCGCTGCTGCAGCTCACCGAGGAGCTGCTCCAACCCGATGATCCGCTTGATCCCGGCCAGGTTGACTCCGTCGTCCTGGCTGAGCCGCTGCACCTCGCGCAGCAGCACCACGTCCCGGACGCTGTAGCGGCGACCGCCGCCCGCGGCGCGGCCCGGCTGGACCAGGCCGAGCCGGTCGTACTGGCGCAGCGTCTGCGGGTGCATGCCGGCCATCCGGGCGGCCACCGAGATCATCAACACCTTGGCGTCGTACGCCGGGTCGGTCGAGGAGGCGATGAACTCCTCAGCCATCGTGGGTCACCTCCGCACAAGAGCCGTCAGCTGACACGACGCACGCGGGCGTCGAGATGTTCCCGGGCCGCCGGTGGAGTCTGCGCCGCGAACGTCTCCAGCGCCTCGCGGGCCTCGTCGGAGACGTGCCCCGGTACCACCACCTCGACGGTGACCAGCAGGTCGCCGGCCTGGCCGTCGCGGCGTGCCACGCCCTTGCCTCGGGCGCGCAGGGTACGGCCGCTCGGGGTGCCCGGCGGCACCCGCAGCGTGACCGCGCCGTCCAGCGTCGGGACCCGCAGGTCCGCGCCGAGCACCGCCTCGGCGAACGTGATCGGTACGGTCAGGGTCAGGTCGTCCCCGTTGCGCCCGAACAGCTCGTCGTCGCGGACCTTCACCAGGACGTACAGGTCACCCGCCGGACCGCCGCGCTCGCCGGGCTCGCCGCGCCCCGCCAGCCGGATCCGCTGCCCGTCGGCGACGCCCGCCGGGAAGCGGACGTTGAGGGTACGCGTCTTGGTGACCCCGCCGGTGCCCCGGCACTCGGGGCACTTCTCGTCCACCACCGTGCCGACGCCCTGGCACTCCCGGCACGGCTCGGAGAAGCTGAACGAGCCCTGGTTGCGGGTGACCACGCCGGCGCCGTGGCACTGCGGGCAGGCCCGGGGCTGGGTACCCGGCTTGGCCCCGTCGCCGTGGCAGGTCTCGCAGACCCCCGGCGCGCGCAGCGTGAGCGGCAGCGTCACGCCGTGCACCGCGTCGCCGAAGTCGAGCATCACCTCGGTCTCGACATCGCGGCCCCGGGCCGGGCCACGGGGCCGGGCCGCCGGACCGGCCCCGCCGCCCGAAAAGATCGAGCTGAACAGGTCCGAGAAGCCGGCACCGCCGAACCGCCGGTCACCGGCGCCGCCGGGCTGGCCGCCCATCCCGCCGAAGATGTCGGAGACGTCGAACGGGTAGCCGCCGGGCTGCCCGCCCGCGCCCCGGGCGTTGCGCCGGAACGCGCCCGAGCCGAAGAGCGACCGCATCTCGTCGTACTCGCGGCGCTTGCGCTCGTCGGAGAGGACGTCGTACGCCTCGGAGACCGCCTTGAACCGCTCCTCGGCCTCCGCGTTGCCGGGGTTGCGGTCCGGGTGCAGTTCCCGGGCCAGCTTCCGGTACGACTTCTTGATCTCATCCGAGGAGGCGGACTTGTTCACCCCCAGTACGGCGTAAAAGTCCTTCTCCAGCCAGTCCTTGGAACTCATCGTCCACCCCCTTCCTCGTTGCGCGATCGAGGTGCCCCGCGCGTACGGGACACCTCGATCAGCGCGGTTGACTCACTCCGGGTCGGCAACGGCGACCAGTGCCGGCCGTAGCAGCCGCTCGCCGAGCAGGTAGCCCCGCCGCATCACGTCGACGCAGGTCGGCTCGGTGACGTCGGCGGAGGTCAGGTGCGCCACCGCCTCGTGCCGGGTCGGGTCGAACGGGTCGCCCTTCTCCCCGAAGGCGGTGAGGCCCAGCTTGGTCACCACCCCGGTGAGCTGCTCGGCCACCGTGCCGAACGGCCCGACCAGGTCGCCGTGCTCGCGCGCCCGGTCCAGGTCGTCCAGGATCGGCAGCAGCGCCGCGAGCACCGAACCGGTGGTCTGCTCGGCCACCAGGCCGCGGTCCCGGTCCACCCGCTTGCGGTAGTTGGCGTACTCCGCCGACACCCGCTGCAGGTCCCGGGTCCGCTCGTCCAGCTCGGCCCGGAGCGCCTCCAGCTCCGCGCCGAGCGGCCCGGACCGGTCGGTCCGCGTACCGTCGACCGGCGCGTCCTCGGCTGGGGTGGTGTCCAGCGGCGTACCGTCGGCGGGCTCCGCCGGGGCGTCGACCACCGCGCCGGCGGCACCCTGCGGCTGGTCCAGCCGCGGCACCCGCGCCTTGCCGTCGCCGACCTCGGCCTCCGACTCGGCCTCCTCGACCATCTCGTCCAGCACGGCGACGGTCTCGGCCGCCTGCTCGGCGGGGGTCTCGTCCGCCTCGGTGGCGGCCGGGTCGGTCACCTGGCTCTCCGCCGGCTCGACCTGGTCGTCGGGTGCGGTGGCGGCCGGTGCGGCAGCCGCCGCCGCCTCCCCGCCGGACTCCGCGCCGGACCTGCCGCCGGTCGGGTCGATCTTGCGCTTGTCTCGGATGACGATGCGACGGTCGCTCGGGCCCTTGGCCGAGTCGCCCGGCGCGGAGCCACCCGGCGCCGACCCGGTGCTGCCCGGGTCGGCGGCTCGTGGCTGTTCCGTCATGCGGCTACCTCGTTCCGTTCGCTCGGTGGGGGTGGCGGGAACAGGTCACTTCTTGTCGTCCTCGTCCACGATCTCCGCGTCCACCACGTCGTCCGCGCCACCGGCGGTACGGCCACCGGCCGCCCCACCCGCGGCGCCAGCGCCGGCCCCACCGGCCGCACCGGCCGCACCCGGCTGCTCACCCTGCTGGTAGAGGAGCGAGCCGGCCTGCTGCGAGACCTGCGCGAGCTTCTCGTGGGCCTGCTTGACCTTCTCCAGGTCGGTACCGCCGAGGGCGGACCGCAGGTCACCGAGCGCCTCGTTGAGCTGGTCCCGGTTCTCGGCCGGCAGCTTGTCGCCGCTCTCGGCCAGGAACTTCTCGGTCTGCCACTGAAGCTGTTCAGCCAGATTGCGGGTCTCCGCCTCCTCGCGCCGCCGCTTGTCGTCGTCGGCGTGCTCCTGGGCGTCGCGCATCATCCGCTCGATGTCGTCCTTCGGCAGCGCCGAGCCGCCGGTGATCGTCATCGACTGCTCCTTGCCGGTACCGAGGTCCTTGGCGTTGACGTGCACGATGCCGTTGGCGTCGATGTCGAAGGTGACCTCGACCTGCGGCACACCGCGCGGCGCCGGGGGAAGCCCGGTCAGCTCGAAGGTGCCGAGCTTCTTGTTGTAGGCCGCGATGTCCCGCTCGCCCTGGAAGACCTGGATCAGCACCGAGGGCTGGTTGTCGTCGGCGGTCGTGAAGACCTCCGAGCGCTTGGTCGGGATCGTGGTGTTGCGCTCGATCAGCTTGGTGAAGATCCCGCCCTTGGTCTCGATGCCCAGGCTCAGCGGGGTGACGTCGAGCAGCAGGACGTCCTTGACCTCGCCCTTGAGCACACCGGCCTGCAGGGCGGCGCCGACCGCGACGACCTCGTCCGGGTTGACGCCCTTGTTCGGGTCCCGACCGGTGAGCTGCTTGACCAGGTCGGAGACGGCCGGCATCCGGGTCGAGCCACCGACCAGGATGACGTGGTCGACGTCCGAGACCTTGATCCCGGCGTCCTTGATCGCCTGCTCGAACGGGCCCTTGCAGCGGTCCAGCAGGTCCTGCGTCATCCGCTGGAACTCGGCCCGGGTCAGGGTCACGTCCAGGTGCAGCGGCGCGGAGGGGCCACCCTCGGTGGCCGCCGGGCCGGCGGTGATGTACGGCAGGTTGATGCTGGTGGTGGTGGCGGCGGACAGCTCGATCTTGGCCTTCTCGGCGGCCTCGCGCAGCCGCTGCATCGCCATCTTGTCCTGCGACAGGTCGACGCCGTGCTGGCCGCGGAAGGTCTTGACCAGGTGGTCGATGATCCGCTCGTCCCAGTCGTCGCCACCGAGGTGGTTGTCACCGCTGGTCGACTTGACCTCGATGACCCCCTCGGCCAGCTCCAGCAGCGACACGTCGAAGGTGCCGCCGCCGAGGTCGAAGACCAGGACGGTCTGCTCCTTGGAGCCCTTGTCGAGCCCGTAGGCCAGGGCCGCCGCGGTCGGCTCGTTCACGATCCGCAGCACGTTGAAGCCGGCGATCTCACCGGCCTCCTTGGTGGCCTGACGCTGGGCGTCGTTGAAGTACGCCGGCACGGTGATGACCGCGTCGGTGATGCGCTCGCCCAGGTACGCCTCGGCGTCGCGCTTGAGCTTCATGAGGGTACGCGCCGAGATCTCCTGCGGCGTGTACTTCTTGCCGTCGATGTCGATCGACCAGTTCGTGCCGATCTCCCGCTTGACCGACCGGATGGTCCGGTCCGGGTTGGTCACCGCCTGACGCTTCGCGACCTCACCGACGAGCACCTCACCGTTGCGGGCGAACGCGACGATCGAAGGAGTCGTCCGCGAGCCCTCGGCGTTGGCGATGACGGTGGGCTCACCGCCCTCCAGGACGCTGACGCAGGAGTTCGTCGTGCCCAGGTCGATACCGACCGCACGTGCCATCTTCGCTTCCTCGCTTCGTTACTAGAGCAGGTGGCGGGCCCCGCCCGCGTGAGCGCCCACCACAAGTTGAGTGGACCGGACTCAATAGTGCCACGGTGATCGGAGACGTCAAGTCGGGGTTGAGTCTGCCTCGCGCAACCCCCATAATCATGCGCTGCCCGGCGCGTTCACACCGGGTCGGGGGGCGCGGTTGTCTGCCGTGCATAGATCGGGCACGCTTTACCCGTGACTACGCGTGGCGAGCCGGCCAACGGCCCTGGCGCGCCCGCGGTCGAGCCCGATAATCGGGACTTCCGACCGAAGCCGGGCCGGCGCGGCGCCAATCCGCTCAGCGGGAACAACCCTCCCGAACCAGGCGCGCGCGGGGCGTCGAGGGACGAACCGGATCTCCGTACCGCCCTGGTGCGGCTCCGTACCGCCGTGAACAGCGGCACGTATCCGCTGGTGCTCCCCTCGGCCAAGCGGGCCGCCGAGGCGGGCGCCGCGCTCGTGGCCCAGCTGGACGACTACCTGCTGCCCCGGCTGGCCCGGCTCGACGCGCCGCTGCTCGTGGTCGTCGGCGGCTCCACCGGCGCCGGCAAGTCGACCCTGGTGAACAGCCTGGTCCAGGCCCGGGTGAGCGCCACCGGCGTACTGCGCCCGACCACCCGCTCGCCGGTGCTGGTCTGCAACCCGGCCGACTCGACCTGGTTCCGGCAGGGGGAGCTGCTGCCCGGGCTGACCCGGACCAGCCAGGCCACCGACCGGCCGGACGCGCTGCAACTGGTCACGGCGCCCGCCCTGACGCCCGGGCTGGCCTTCCTCGACGCGCCCGACATCGACTCGGTCGTCGACGCCAACCGCGCCCTCGCCGGGCAGCTGCTGGCCGCCGCCGACCTGTGGCTCTTCGTGACCACCGCCGCCCGGTACGCCGACGCGGTCCCCTGGGAGATGCTCCGGACCGCCCGCAACCGCGGTACCGTCATCGCCCTGGTCCTGGACCGGGTGCCGGCCGAGGCGACCGACGAGATCGCCGACCACCTGGTGGAGATGCTCGCCGCCCAGCAGCTCGGCGCAGCCCCGCTCTTCGTCCTGCCGGAGACCGCGGTGGACGGGCAGGGGCTCCTGCCCGACCGGGCGATCGCCCCGCTGCGGGACTGGTTCGGCCGGCTCGCCGCCGACGCCGAGGCCCGGGCCGCCGTGGTGCGCCAGACCGTCGACGGCGCGCTGACCGCGCTGCCGGCGACCGTGGAGCTGTTGGCCGAGGCCGCCGAGGAGCAGGGCCGGGCCGCGGTCGACCTGGAGGAGCGGGTCGACGCGGCCTACCGGGGGGCGCGGCGCACGGTGGAACAGGGGCTCCGGGACGGCCGGCTGCTCCGCGGCGAGGTGCTCGCCCGGTGGCAGGAGTTCGTCGGTACCGGGGAGCTGTTCCGCACGCTGGAGGCGCGTATCGGGCGGCTGCGGGACCGCATCGTCTCCGCGCTGACCGGTCGCCCGGCGCCCGCCACCCAGCTGCAGAACGCGATCGAGTCGCAGCTGGTCACGCTGCTGCGCGCGGTCGCCACCGAGGCGGCCGAGAACGCGTACGTCTCCTGGATGGCCCACCCCGCCGGCGCCCCACTGGTCGAGCTGACGTTCGGCCGGCCCAGCGACGGCTTCACCGAGCGCGCCGAGCGGCTGGTCCGGGACTGGCAGCGGGACGTGCTGGAGCTGGTCCGCACCCAGGGCGGCGAGAAGCGCTTCGTGGCGCGTACGGCCGCGTACGCCGTCAACGCCGCCGGGCTGGCGGTCACCATCGCGGTCTTCGCCTCCACCGCCTTCATCCCCACCGGCCTGGAGGTCGTCACCGGGGCCGGCACCACGGTGGCCGCGCAGGCGGTACTCCAGGCGATCTTCGGCGACCAGGCCGTGCGTACCCTCGCCGAGCAGGCCCGGCGGGACCTGCTCGCCCGCGTGGGGCGGCTGCTGGACGAGGAGCAGGCACGCTACCTGGGGCGGCTGGCCGAGGCCGGGATATCCGAGCAGCCGGGCCGCCGACTGCGGGAGGCCGCGGCCGACGTCGAGCGGGCCCGGGCCGCCGCCGCACTGACCGAGCACCTCACCTGGCCGGGAGTCCAGCCATGACCGACCTCGTGGGCAAGGTACGCGACGCGTTCCGCGGCGACCGGCGGGTCGACCCGGACGCGCTCATCGCCCGGGTGGAGGCGCTGGGCGAGTTCCTCCGCGCGGTCGACGGCCACCTGCCGGACGACCGGCTGGTGGCCGGACACACCCTGGTCGAGCGGGCCGGAGCCCGGCTCGCCCTCTCCCGGGACCACACCGTGGTGGCGCTCGCCGGCGCCACCGGCAGCGGCAAGTCCAGCCTCTTCAACGCGCTGGCCCGGTTCCAGATGTCCCCGGTCGGCGTGCGCCGGCCCACCACCGGGGTCGCCCACGCCTGCGTCTGGGGCGCCCTGGACGGCGCGGCCCGGCTGCTGGACTGGGTGGGCGTGCTGCCCCGGCACCGGTTCGTCCGGGAGAGCCCGCTCGACGGCGAGGACGAGGCCCGGCTGCGTGGCCTGATCCTGCTCGACCTGCCCGACTTCGACTCGGTCGAGCGCGGCCACCGGCTGGAGGTGGACCGGCTGCTCGGCCTGGTCGACCTGGTGGTCTGGGTGGTCGATCCGCAGAAGTACGCCGACCGGGTGGTGCACACCGACTACCTGCGCGAGTTCCACCGGCACCGGGACGTCACCGTGGTCGTGCTCAACCAGGTCGACCGGCTCTCCCCGCAGGACTCGGCCCGGGTCCTGGGCGACCTGCGCCGGCTGCTCGACGCCGACGGCCTCGACGGCGTACCGCTGCTGGCGACCTCGGCGCTGCACCAGGCGGCCCTGGCCGAGCTGCGGGCCACGCTGGAGCGGACCGTCGCCGAGCGGCAGGCGGCGCTGCGCCGGCTCGCCGGCGACGTCGACACCGTCGTCGAGCAGCTGGCCGAGGTGATGGGCCCGCCGGTCGACGCCGACGGGGTGGCGCCGGAGACCGAGCGGCTGCTGGTCGACGCGCTCGCCGCGTCCGCCGGGGTACCGGCGGTGGTCGAGGCCACCGAGCGGGCGTACCGGCAACGGGCCGCCGCCGCGACCGGCTGGCCCGTGGTGCGGGGCTGGCACCGGCTGCGCCCCGACCCGCTGCGCCGCCTGCACCTGCCCGGCGGGCCGGGCGCCGGCCGCGCCGACGACGACCCGGGTCCGCTCGGGGCGAGTTCGCTGCCCGACCCGACCGTCGCGCAGCGCGCCGCCGTCGGGCTCTCGGTCCGGCAGGTCGGCGAGCGGGCCGGCGCCGAACTGCCCGCGCCCTGGCCGGCCGCGCTGGCCGCCGCCGCCCGCTCCCGCCTCGGCGACCTGCCCGACGCGCTGGACCGCGCGGTGGTCAACACGAGCATCGTCGGCGAGCACCGGCCCTTCTGGTGGCGCCTGGTCGGCGGGGTGCAGTGGCTGGTCACGCTGGCCGCGGCGGCCGGCGTGGCCTGGCTGGTGCTCGGCTACGCGGTCCGGGCGCTCGGGCTGCCGGCCCTCGACTATCCGGCGGTGGGCGTGGTGCCGCTGCCGACCGTGATGCTCCTCGGCGGGCTGCTCCTCGGCGTGCTCGTCGCCCTGGCGGTCCGGCCGATCACCAACTGGGCCGCCGGCCGCGCCCGGCTGCGGATGGAGCGCCGGTTGCGCTCCGCCGTGGCCGCCGTCGCCCGGGAGTACGTGCTCGCGCCGGTCGGCGCCGTGCTGGCGTCGTACGCCCGGGCGAGCGCGGCGCTGACCGCCGCCGGTGACCGCGGCTCTCGGAGCAGGTGAACGGCACAACACGGGCGTTCGACGATCGTTAGTCGTAAACCGGCGTCCCCCGGCCTCGGAGGCGCCGGAATTGGACTAAGGATCAGTGACTACGCGGCCGGTCCCGTTCCGGTCCTCGGGCCCGACCAGTGCGGCTGTGTTCCTGTCGGACGGGCACGGTAGAACTTCCCGCGTCACGGATCACCCGTCCGCGGGTGGCGCCGCCGATGTCCCGGGCGGAGCTCTGCGGACCGGCCGGTGGGAGGTCGAAGGTCGTGGATGCGGATGCCGTCGCCCCGGAGGGGGGCGCGGCCGACTGGGAGCGGCGCAGCGTGGTACCGATGCTGCCTGTCGCGCGGCCCCGCAAGCTCTCGAAGGTCCCCTTCGTGGAGATGGCGGACGGGGCGTTGCAGGGGGTGGTGTCGAGCGGTTCCGACATCTCGCGGGTGTACGTCTCGGCGATCACCGCCGGCAGCCACGAGGCGTCGTGCAGCACCAACAACAACCGGCCCTGCGGCGGTGGCGGCGTGCAGTGCAACCACATCTGGGCGCTCGTCGACGAGGCGGTGGAGCGGTTCGGCCTCCACCGGGTGGCCCGCTTCCTCCAGGTCGACCTTGAGGAGAGCGACACGTACGGCGGTGCCCTGATCCGCCGGATGCGCCCGAAGCCCGGCCCGAAGGTCGCGGCCCGGGTGTTCAGCCGGTTCCTGGCCCACCTGACGTACCTGGAGGTGCCGGCGACCGTCGAGCCGCTGCCGGAGCTGCACTGGTTCCCGTCGGGGGTGGGTCGCTGATGCGAGGCGTACAGCTCGCCGAGCTGACCGGTACCGCGCCGTCCGGGGTGGAGGCGGCCCTCGACGTGGTCGCCGGCTTCGACGGCGCCCTGCTCCAGGGCCTGGGCCGGCTCGACGCGACGGGAACCTCGGCCCTGGCCGGTCTCGCGGGCGCGGTCGCGGCCACGCCGCTCGGCCCGAGGGTGGCCGAGGCGGTGGAGAAGATCACGGCGGGCTCGATCGCCGACGACTCCCTCGCGCTGCTCGCCGGGGCCAGGTCCGCGCTGCTGGGGGCGGTGCACGACGCGCTCCTCGCCCAGCTTGACGCCGCCCGTGGGCGGGAGCGCCGGCCGTGGACGCCGCCCGCCGGCGGCGCGCCGGAGGGTTCCGCCGGCGCTGCCGCGCCCGGCGGCGAAGGCCCGCTCGCCGGGGCCCGCTCGTGGCTGACCGAGGTCGCCATCACCGGCTGGCGTGGCGTGGACGCCGACTCCGTCGCGGCGGCCGCCCAGGTCGTGTCGGGCCTGCTGGCCGCGCCGGGGCGGCGCCGCCTCGCGGTGCTGCTCGACGGGCTGGTGGCGGAGCTGCGGGCGGGTTCGCCGCTGGTCACCCTGGACCGGGTGCCGGCGCGCCGCTGGGGTGACCTGTGGAGCCGCGCCGTGCTGCTGGCGCGCCCCGGCGACGGCGCGCCGTCCGGCGGCAACCCGGCCGGGACGAACGACGGCGCAACGGACGGCGGCGACGCGGTCCCGGCCGGGCCGGGCGGCAGCGGCGGTGAGACCGTCTCCGGGCGGTTGCTGGTCCTCGGCGTCGACGTGCACGAGCATCCCACCGCGGTGCAGGCGCAGGTGCACGCCATCCTCGAACCGACCGGTGGCGCGCCCAGCCGACTGGTACGCACCAGCGTGGCGGCGGCGAAGGTCGACACCGTCCTCGGGCCGACCATGTGGCAGCTGCTGGGCGACCATCCCGTACTGCTCGGGGCGCTCGCCCACGGCGTCGGCCTGGAGGTCACCGACCTGGTCCTGCGCCCCGGCGGCGACCTGATCTGGCGGGACGACCGGGCCCGTCCGGCCGAGCCGGCCGACCCGTTCGCGGTGGCCCGGGTGCAACTCGGCGACGTGCTCGCCGACGGCGCGCCGCCGCTGGACCGGCATCCGGCGGGCATCGCCGAGCCGGTGCTGCTGGAGGGCTACACCGCGAGCCGCGATTCCGACGGCGGCGTCACCTTCGACGTGGACGGTACCGCCATCGGCGCCACGATCGACCGGCTGCCGACCTGCGGGCCGCTCACCCCCGAGCTGGTCGCCGCCTCGTCGGCCTGCATCGGCCTGCTCCGGTGGGACGCCGGCCGCTGGCTGGTCCAGCCCCTCGCCGTGCAGGTCGCCACCAAGCGCAAGACGACGGTGGCGCAGACCGGGGACTGGGCGCTGGGCGCGGACGGCCCCCGGGCGAGCAAGGCGGCGAAGGCGACCGACGCGGTGTCGGTACTGCGCGAGCGGGCGGGACGGTTGCTGCGGCGATGAGCGGAGACGACATCAACCCGGTCGAGACCGACGAGGCCAACCCCGCCGGGACCGCCGAGACCGATCCCGCCGGGACCGCCGGGACCGACCCCACCGCGAACGGGGCGGCCGAGCACGGTACCGCCGAAACCGACCCGGCCGAGACCGGGGTGGCCGAGCACCGCCGACAGGTCCTCTACTGGCGGCTGCTGGCCCGGCTCTTCGACCCGGAGGAGCAGCCGGGGCTGGAGGCGGCGAGCGTCGCGGTCGTCGAGGACCTCGGCCTGCCGACCGCCCTGCTGGACCCGAGGGTGTCGGTGGACAACGTGGTGCAGCGCCATCCGGAGCTGGCCGACGAGCTGGCCGGGGTGATGGCGCCCCGGGAGGCGGACGCGGACGACCACTCGATCGGCTCGGCGGCGGTACGCCGGGCCGCCCTCGCCTCGAAGCTGCTGCTCAACGTCTTCGGCACGGGCAGCGGCAGCGTCAGCGCGGGGCAGCTCGCCGACTGGCAGTCCGACGCGGGCTGGCTGGAGCGGGCCCTCGGCCACGAGCCGGGCGAGCTGCGCGGCCGGCCCGGCAACGGCGACGGCGAGGGCATGTCGGGCGTGCTGGCCGAGCTGGAGGGCGACCTGGTCCGCCGGATGCGGCTGCGCGAGGTGCTGGCCGACCCGGCCCTGGCGAGCAAGCTCACGCCGAGCATGTCGCTGATCGAGCAGTTGCTCCGGGACAAGCACAACCTCTCGGGCGTGGCGTTGGCCAACGCGAAGGCGCTGATCCGCCGCTACGTCGACGAGGTCGCCGAGGTGCTGCGTACGCAGGTGGAGCAGGCGAGCGCCGGCACCGTCGACCGCTCGGTACCGCCGAAGCGGATCTTCCGTAACCTCGACCTCGACCGCACCATCTGGAAGAACCTGCCGAACTGGAACCCGGAGGACGAGCGGCTCTACGTCGACCGGCTCTTCTACCGGCAGACCGCCCGGCGCACCACCCCGGCCCGCATGATCGTCGTGGTGGACCAGTCCGGGTCGATGGTCGACTCGATGGTCAACTGCACCATCCTCGCCTCGATCTTCGCGGGGCTGCCCAAGGTGGACGTCCACCTCATCGCCTTCGACACGAGGGCGCTGGACCTGACCCCGTGGGTGCACGACCCGTTCGAGGTGCTGCTCCGTACCAAGCTCGGCGGCGGCAACGACGGGCCGGTGGCGCTCGCGATGGCCCGGCCGAAGATCTCCGACCCGCGTAACACGGTGTTGGTCTGGATCTCGGACTTCTACGAGTTCGGCCAGTCCCAGCCGCTCTTCGACGGGCTGGAGGCGGTGTACCGCAGCGGGGTGAAGCTCATCCCGGTCGGCTCGGTCAACAGCAGCGGGCGCGGCGAGGTGAACCCCTGGTTCCGCCAGCGCTTCAAGGACCTCGGTACGCCGGTGATCTCCGGCCACATCCGCAAGCTCGTCTTCGAACTCAAGAACTTCCTCACCTAGGAGAAACGCGAGAATGACCACCACTGAGATGCTGCGCGCCCCGGCAGAGGTCAAGTTCGCCGAGGAGCTCGACTGGCTGGAGTCGGTCGACGACGGCCCCAAGCCGTACTCGTGGCGGCTGAGCCCGCGCATGGTCCGGCTCTTCATCCTCGGCTCCGAGCGCGCGGACGGCCTCGACCGCGAGATCTCGCAGAAGTGGTTCGGCGACCGCAGCTTCGTGGAGCGCAGCATCGTCACGCTCGCCTCGGACCGCGGCCTGCTGCTCATCGGCGACCCCGGCACCGGCAAGAGCTGGCTGGCGGAGCTGCTCTCGGCCGCGATCTGCCGCAACTCCACCCTGGTCGTGCAGGGCACCGCCGGCACCACCGAGGACCACATCAAGTACTCCTGGAACGTCTCGATGGTGATCGCCCGCGGGCAGTCCCGCGAGTCGATGATCCCCTCGCCGATCATGACCGCGATGGAGCAGGGCGTGATCGGCCGGTTCGAGGAGCTGACCCGCTCCACCAGCGACGTACAGGACGCGCTGATCTCGATCCTCTCCGAGAAGTACGTCTCCATCCCGGAGCTGGACGAGGACAACATCGTCTTCGCCAAGCCGGGCTTCTCGATCATCGCGACCGCGAACAGCCGGGACCGGGGCGTCAACGACCTCTCCTCGGCGCTCAAGCGGCGGTTCAACTTCGTCCGCATCCCCGTGGTCACCAACAAGCGCAGCGAGGCGGAGATCGTCCGGTTCCGCACCACCGAGCTGCTCCGGCGGCACCGCATCGAGCTGGACGTACCGCCGACGCTGCTCGACATCCTGCTCCAGTCCTTCGCCGACCTGCGTACCGCCGCGGCGGCCGCGACCAGCGACGACGAGAAGCTGGAGTCCGCCCTCTCCACGGCCGAGCAGATCGGCGTGCTGGAGGACGCCATCCTGCACAGCAACTTCTTCGGCGACCGCACGCTGCGCGCCGAGACGCTCGCCAGCTCCCTGGTCGGCTCGCTCGCCCGGCGCAGCCCCGAGGACCTCGCCATCCTGAACAAGTACTGGCACGGGGTGGTCGAGCCGCGCAGCAAGGAGGCCGGTGGCGACTGGTCCGCCTTCCTCGAGGGCGGCCGGCAGACCATCGCGACGCTCTCATGACGGCCTTCGGAGCGCTGCGCCAGCAGCTCCGGGACGCCGCCGCGACCTTCGCCGACGGCCCCGACGCCCTCGCCGGGATCCTCACGGGGCTGGTCGACGACGTGGACCGGGCCCTCGGTGAGGAGCTGGAGATCTTCCCGGTCTGTCACCACTCGCCCTCGTCCGCCCTGGCTATGGTGCGCCGGCTGCGCGAGAAGCAGCCGAAGGTGATCTACCTGGAGCTCTGCGAGGACCTCCAGCCGCTCCTCACCGAGCTGCGCAACTGCCAGCTGCCGGTGGCGCTGCAGGCGTTCGCGAGCGAGTTGGACGGGCACCCGCCGCAGTGGGGGCCGCTCAGCGTGGTGGCGCCGATCACTGAGGCGTCCGCCGAGTACCAGGCGATCGCGTACGCGCTGGAGACGCCCGGCGTCGAGCTGGTGCTGGTGGACCGCTCCACGGACCACGTCTTCCAGTGGGAGCCGCGCGACCGGTCCCGGCCCGGTGACCCGACCGAGGCGAAGGGGCCGGACGGCGCCGAGGAGCCGGAGCCGTCCGGTGAGACGCCGCCGGCGCGCGGCGAGGATGTCGACCTGCACGGCGACGCGGTCGGTATCGAGATCGGCGACCTGCGCCCCGGCTTCCGCGAGTTGGAGGAGTACCTGCTGCACCACGGCCGGGTACGGCACTGGTCCGAGTGGTGGGACCAGTACGTCGAGCAGCCGCTGGTGGACGCCGACTACGACACGTACCGGCAGGTCATGGTGCTGATCGGCAGCCTGTTCCGGCGGCTGCGGCCCGGCGACGCGGCCCGGCTGGGCTCCGACGAGGATCGCGAGCGCTACATGTGGACCCGGATGCGCGAGCACCGCGCCGCCACCGGCGTGGCGCTCTCCGACTGCCTCTACGTCTGCGGGGCCTTCCACGCCGCGAGCCGGGTCGAGCAGTTCGGCTCCGCCTCCACCGCGCCGTTCGAGATCACGCCGCGGACCGGCACCAGGTGGCTGTACGGCCTGGTCCCCTCCAGCCACTCGGCGATCGAGGCCCAGTTCGGGCTCGCCTCCGGCAGCGTCTCGATCGCGGCCACCACCTTCAGCCGGGCGGTGGCCCGGGGCGGGGTGAAGACGTTCCGGCTGGCCGGGCAGAAGGAGGGGGGCAAGCGGCCGGCGCGCGCCAGGAAGACGGCCGCGCCGGCCGCGACCGGTCCCGCCGCGCCGGCCGTCACCGACCGGCTGACGGGTTTCCTGTCGAACCCACCGGTCCCCGGCGGACTCGACGAGGACGAGCTGCTCGGCTGGTGCGTCGACATCGTCCGGTTGGCCCGGCGCAACGGCTACCTGGCGAGCACGGCGGACGCGATCGCGGTCTTCGAGACCTCGATCCTGCTCGCCGGGATGCGCAACCGGGCCCGCCCCACCCCGTACGACTTCGCCGACGCGGCCGTGACCTGCATCGAGAAGGACGTGGTGCCGGGCCGGCGGGACGTACGGCGGCTCTGCGAGATTCTGATGGGCGGCGACCGGATCGGCAAGGTCGGGTACGACGCGCTGCCGCCGCTGGCCCGCAACGTCTACGACCGGCTCGCCCCGCTCGGCCTCGAACTGGAGCGGCGTACCGTCCAGCGGGCCCTGCTGGACCTCGCCGCCCGGCCCGAGCTGCGGGCCGCCTCCGACCTGCTCTGGGTGCTGCGCGCGCTGCTGCCGGAGCAGACGGTGCGGCCGGTGATGGGCGAGCGCCGCCTCGGCGGTACCCCGCCGATCCAGGAGAGCTGGGACCTGGCGATCGGCCGCGACCAGCGTGCGCTGATCGAGCTGGGCTACGAGGGGGTGACCGTCGAGCAGGTGCTGGAGCAGCGGCTGCGCAAGGCGGTGTGGGATCCGCAGGCCACGGCGGCCGTCGCGCTGCGGGCGGTCGAGGACTCGCTGCTGTACCTGCGCAACCCGCGGTTCACCGACGAACTCGGCGCCCGCGCGGTCCAGTTGCTCGGCGCCGAACGTACCGTCGACGACGCGCCCGAGGTGCTGACCCGGATCCGCCGGCTCCTCGCGTACTACCGCTCGACCGACGCGGGGCTCCCGACCTGGTGCGAGAACTTCGGCTCCACGGGGTACGCGCACTACTGCACCCTGCTGCCGACCGCGTTCGTGGCGGAGGAGACCGGGGTACGGCAGGTCGCGGCGATGCTCGGCTTCCTGTTCAGCATCGAGAGCCTGGCCCTGGCGCTCGGCTGCGACCGGGCCCAGCTGGAGATCGCCGTCGCCCAGTCCCACCCCGAGACGCCGGCCAAGGTCGCCCTGCTCTGGGCGGCCCGCTTCCACCTCGGGCTGCTGCCCCTGGCCGAGCTGCGGGAGCGCGCCGCGGGGCTGCTGGAGAACCCGCTGGTCGTACCGGCGTTTCCGCAGTACCTGACCGGCTTCGTACAGGCGCTCGAACCGGTACCGGCCCTGGCGCCGTTCGTGGTCGAGGTGCTCTCCCGGGCGTTCGGGGAGCTTCCCGACCCGGTCCTGCTGCCGTGGCTGCCCACGCTGATCACCACGCTGCGCAAGGAGGCGGGCGAGCTGGTGCCCCGGCTCGTCCGCGAGGCGGGCCGGACCTTCCCGGCCGGTCTGGCGGCGCTCGACGCCTGGACGCCGCCGTGGTACGAGGCCCCGGCGCCGGCCGGTCAGCCGGCCGTCCAGGGGGTGGGCGTCCCGGAGACCGGCGCGGTGGCCGGCCCGGCGGCCGAGCTGCTGGCGGGCCACCCCGAGTCCTGCGACGCCCTGGCCGGGCTGCTCGGCTGCGACGACGGGTGGCGGGAGTTGCCAGGCCCCGCCGGCGGGTCCGCCGACGCCGAGTTGCTGGCGCTGCTCGCGCGCCATCCCGAGCCGGCGGAGGCCATCGCCGCGCGGCTCTGAGCGGCCGGAGCGAGGGCGCGAACACCCAGGAAGAGTGGCCGGAGCGAGGGCGGAACGCTCAGGAAGAGTGGCCGGAGCGAGGGCGCGAACGCTCAGGAAGAGTGGCCGACCGCGATCGGTCGGCCACTCTTCTGGGTATTTGATCGGACCCCGCGGGCGCCGTGGGGCGTAGGGTCGATCCATGGCCACGCCTCAGACCCCTTACGAAGCGGTACTCCACGCCGCCCGCGACGTGACCAAGCTGCCCTGCGCCCTGGACGCGGAGATGCTCGGTACGGCCCTGCTGGGCAGCGTCTACGCGATCGCGGAGGAAGATCGGGCGCGAGCGGTCCGTGACTTCGTGGGCGAGTTCCTCTCGGCCACGTCCCGGCGACGCACCGCCGCGGCGACCACCATCCGGAACGTCTTCGCCACCCTGGTGCCGGACGCCACGGGCGCCGCCACCGTGAAGCGTGGGGCGCAGGCGCCGTCCTGGTCCGACCAGCTCGGCAAGGTACGGCTGACCGGCAGCTACGCCTACGGCGACGTGTACGGCGACCAGACCTCGTACCTCGCCACGTTCGCGTACGCCGACGGCGAGTCGGGCGGCCCCGAGCACGCGGTGGTGGCCCTGGTCGACCACAACATCGGCATCACCAAGGACATCTTCGTCGGCGGTCCCGCCGAACGGATCCTGGAGCAGGTCCGCCAGATGTGTGCCGGCGACGAGCTGACCTGGTTCCGCGAGGAGGACCCCCGGCGGCTACGCGGCGAGGTGGCGCGGCACCTGAGCGTCACCGACGGGCTGGGCGACCTGCCCGGGGAGGGATCGCTCGCCACCGACCGGGCCCTGGTCGGGGCCCGGCTCGCGCTGCTGCCGGCACCGCCGTCGGAGGTCCCGGCGGAGCCGGAGCCGCTCTCGCCCGACGAGCGCACCACCCTGGTACGCGGGTTCCTCGACTCGCCCGAGGCCGCGCGCTTCGGCCTGAACCGGGTGGGCGACGACGACCTGGCCTCGCTGCACTTCTGCCTCAGCCTGGTGCTGGACCACTCGGCGAGCTTCACCGACCCCGACCCGCTGCGCTGGAGCCCGGCGGTGGTCGGGCTCTTCCTGCTGGACTGGGTGCACCGGCGGGCCGTGCTGGACATGGACGACGCCGCCATGTTGCCGCGGGTCGTGCGGGCCTGGGCCGGGTACGCCGCCGCGCGGCGGGGCCTGCCCGCCCGGGCGGCCACGGAGACGGACACGGCGATCGAGGAGATGGTGCCGGAGTTCGTCCGCCTCTACCGGACCGGCGAGCGGCGCAGCCCGGCGACCGCCGCGGTGGCGCAGCTCGTGGCCGAGGGCGTCGACCCGGACGACCCGGACGCGCTGGACGCGTGGATCGAGGCCAACCGGCAGCGGCTCGCCGACGACTGAGCCGCTCAGCGGTGGGGTCACTGTCCAGATCCGGTGCGGGTGCGCGCGGTAGGCGCGCCGTGAGGAGCAGCCGATGACCATCGACGCGACGCTCGCCCGGATCAACCAGGGGGTGCAGTTGCACCACCAGCAGGGCCGGCGCGAGGCCGCTCGCGACCTGTTCGCGCGGCTCTGGGACGAGATCGGCGGGGAGCGAGGCGATCCGTTGCACGTCTGCGTCCTCGCGCACTCGATGGCCGACGTGCAGGACGACGTCGACCAGGAGCTGGTCTGGGACCAGCGCGCCCTGGCGGCGGCCGACCTGCTCACCGACGACCGGGTGGCGCGGGCCGGGGTGGCGCTGCCGGTGGCCGGCCTGTATCCGTCGCTGCACCTCAACCTCGCCGAGTGCTACCGCAAGCTCGGCGATCTCGACCGGGCCCGCGAACACCTCCAGCGTGCGCGGGCCGGGATCGGCGCGCTCGGCGACGACGAGTACGGGCAGCTGATCAAGGGCGGCCTGGATCGGTTGACGCAGCAGCTGGCCCCCGAGTAGGCGTACGCCACTCACGGGGACGGGACAACGAGCCGGAGCCGGCGCTCGGCGGGGCCGACCGTCACCCGCTGGCCCCAGCTCATCGGCAGGTGGTCGTCCTCCACCCCGTCGGCGAAGACCACCAGACCGTCGCCCTCGGCGACCAGCTCCAGCTCCTCGCCCGCGCCGAGCCGCCCCTCGGTCAACGTCACCCCGGTCACCGGCGAGGGCCACGCCTCGCGTACGTACCAGCAGAGCTGCCCCTGCTCCGGGTCGGGCGGCTCCGGCGCGCCCGGACGGTCACGCCGGATCGACGCGCACCAGCCGGTCGCCCCCGTACCGGTACCGACGACCAGCCCCGAGGAGGACTGCCGCTCGCGCCTCGGGCCGCCCCGCCCGGGACGACCGGTACCCGCCGGCGCGGAGAGCAGGTACCGGGCGGACTGGTGGCCGCGGTGCCCGATGTAGACCTCGTTCAGCCCGGTCAGCTCCTGACCGTCGTCGAGGCGGGCCCGCACCATGGTGCGCCGCTCGGTACGGGCCCGCCCGACGGCCACCGCCGGCAGCAGCCGGGCCAGCTCCGCCGGGGCGACCCGGACGAGCACGCCGGCGTTGCGGCCGGGCTCGGGATCCACCCCCACCACCGGCTGCCGGTCGAGGTACTTCGCCACGTTGGCCACCAGCCCGTCCTGGCCGACCGCGACGACGACGTCCTCCGGACCGAACAGGAACCGGGGCAGGTCGTCCCGGTCGACCCGGCCGCGCCGCCAGTCGGCCGGGATGGCGGCGCCGACCGTGGTCAGCGCCGCCATGAGGCCGTCGTGCCGGTCGACGACCTCGTCCAGGTCGCGCCCCCGCTGTCGCAGGTAGTGCGCGGCGGCCGCCCGGGTGCCGTGCCGGGCCAGCAGCTCCTCCAGCTCGCTGCGCCGGCTCACCACGACCACGCGGGGCGCGAGGGTGCCGCTCATCGACCGGCTGCCAGCCGGGTCAGCAGCTCGGTGACGACGTCCGGGGTGACCGTGAGCTGGTGGATCTCGGGCAGCTTCCCGGCCAACTCCTTCATCGCCAGCGCCTGGAGCACTCCGGCGGGCAGGCTCGCGTACGCGGCCAGCTTCGCCGCCTCGGTCTCCGCCTCGGCCAGCCCGACCGCCCGTACGCCGTCGGCGCGTCCCGCCGCCAGGCTGCGCTCCTTCTCCGCCTCCGCCTGGGCGAGCAGTCGTACCCGTTCGGCGGCGGCGGCGTGCACGACCCGCTCCCGCTCGACCTTGCCCTGCGCGGCGGCCAGCTCGGCGGCCGCGTCCAGCTCGACCTTGCGGCGGGAGTTGGCGCCGTGCTGCTCGACGAGCTGCTGTTCCCGGCGGGCCAGCTCGATCTTGTTCTGGAGTTCGTTCTCGGCGATCGCCCGCTCCTGCTCGACGGCCTGCGCCCGGCGGGCGTAGGTGGCCCGGTCCGCCTCGACCTGCACCCCTTCGCGGGTGGGGGTCTGCAGGGCGCGTTCCAGCTCGGGCTCGGGTCGGATGGCGACCACCCGGGCGCTGACCACGGTGACCCCGATGTCGGCGAGGCGGGGTTCGGCACCCAGCGCCGCCGAGACCGCCTCGCGCAGCGGGGCGACCCCGGCCAGCGCGTCGCCGAGCGGCAGCCGGGCGACGAGGTCCAGCGCGGGCTGCTGGGCCAGCTCGGCGAGGAGCGTGGCGATCTGGTCCAGCGGCCGGGACCGGGGAGCGCCGCGCCGCGGGTCGAGCGAGAAGTCGAGGCGCGTGGCGGCCAGCGCCGGGTCGGCGACCCGGTAGGTCACCGTGGCCTGGACGGTGACGTCGGCGAAGTCGGCGGTCCGGGCGTGGAAGAGCAGCGGCAACTCGCGGTCGTCGACCGGTACCTCGCTGAGCACGGCGACCAGCGGTCGGTACCAGAAGGACTGGCCGACCCCCTCGTGCCGGACCCGTCCGCGGACGTGGTGGCGCACCCAGCTCGTCTGGGCGCCGCGCAGGTGGCGCAAAAACAGTCTTCTCGTCACGTCGGCCATCTCGGCACACCCTCCCCTTTTTCGTCTTCACGACGATAACTCTCGTGATACCTTATCGTCAAGGTGGTGATAATTCCGATGGCCGAGTCGTACCCTCCCTTCGCCGTCACCGTGGACCTGGTCGTGCTCACCGTGCGCGCCGGCGAACTCTGCGTCCTGCTGATCCGTCGCGGCGTGGCGCCGTACCGGGACCGCTGGGCGCTGCCCGGGGGATTCGTACTGGTCGACGAGGACCTGCCCGACGCCGCGCGGCGGGAGCTGACCGAGGAGACCGGGCTGCCCGAACCGGCCGGCCACCTGGAGCAGCTCGGCAGCTACGGCGCGCCCGGGCGGGACCCGCGCGGCCGGGTGGTGACCGTCGCGTACCTGGCGCTCCTACCCGACCTGCCGGTACCGGTCGCCGGCACCGACGCGGCGTCGGCCGACTGGGTACCGGTCTCCCGGGTACCCGACGCGCGGCTCGCCTTCGACCACGACCGCATCCTGGCCGACGGGGTGGAACGGGCCCGGGCCAAGCTGGAGTACACGCCCCTGGCCACCGCGTTCTGCCCGCCGGAGTTCACCGTGGCGCAGCTGCGCGCCGTCTACGAGACCGTCTGGGCCGCCCCGCTCGACCCGAGGAACTTCCACCGCAAGGTCACCGGTACGCCGGGGTTCGTGGCACCGGCCGGCCGGGCCACCGAGGGCGACCGGGGCCGGCCCGCGCAGCTCTTCCGGCGCGGGCCGGCGGAGGCGCTGTACCCGCCGATGCTGCGCCCGCAGGCGCGCTGACCCTCGACCCCCGCGCCTGGGAGGCGCGCCGACCCGCGCCTCGGCGGCGCGTCGAGCGGGGAGACGTCAGGAGGCGACTCCGGGCACCGGCCCGGGTGCGGGCCGGGGCGCGGGGCGCGGCTTCGGCGCCGCCGGGCCGGCGGGGACGACCGACCGGGCCGGGCTCGCGTACGGACTCGGCGGCACCGGGTTCGGGGTGGGATCCGGCTCGGGACTCGGTCCGGGCTCGGGCTCGGTGGACGGCGGCGGGCTCGTCGGCGGCTCCGTGGACGGCGACGGGCTGGCCGGCGGCGCGGAGCCGGGCGGCGTACCCGGGTCGCCGCCGCTGGGCGACGGCCCCGGACCCGGTGGGGTCGGCGTGGGCGTCGGCCCGGCGCTGGGCGAGGGCGACGGGGTGGGCGTGCCGTCCGGGGTCGGCGACGGACTCGGGGTGGGGGGAACGGGTACGGGCGGCTCGACCATCGGCGGGTCGGGACGCCCGGGCGCGGGACGGGGCCGGCCCCGCGGCGGGTCCTGCTCGCCCGACGCGTCCCGGCGGCCCGGCGCCCGAGCGGTGACCGAGGAGGGGGCGATTCGGTCGCTGACCCGCACCGGCGCCTGCTGGACCGGGACCGGGGCGGGCGGCAGGGGCACCACGACGGGCCCGTCGGGGGGCGGCGCCACGAGCGGCACGACCCCCTCGGGCGCCGCGCCGCCGGTGACGGTGGCCGAGCCCGTGCCGATCGCCGCGAGGATCGGCATCGAGGCGGTACCGGCAAGCAGCCCCACGACGAAGAGGTAGCGCCGGGTCGGGCCGGCGAGCCCGACCGCCCGGTGCACCCCGGTCACCCGCCGATGGTCGGCGTGGGCGCCGCCGCGGCCACGGTGGCGGGCCAGCAGCGAGAGCGCGCGGTCGGCACCGCGGTCGGGGCCGGCACCGGAGTCGAGGCCGGCGCGGTCGAAATCGGCGGGATCGAGGTCGGCACCGGGGTCGGACACGGCCACCTCCACGGGAACGGTACGGATCGACCGGACGGGTGGAGGGGCACCGCGACGGCGTTGTTTCCGCTCGACAGCCTGACCCAGTGACGCGGGGTTGGCCAGCCTCACGGAGCGTGTCCGCGCGCCGATTTCGCCCGGCCGTCCCGAGTAGGGCGACAAATCGGCCCATCTCGGCCGGGCCGCGATGGCACTCGATCTTCTCACCGGACCGAACTGTGGGTCCGCTCACCACCTCTGCGAATATGGACCTCACGGCAACGTGGCCCCGACCTTCGCGCACCCCTTCGGCGAAACGTGGCCCGTCGCCAGCGCTCCCGGACCGGCGTCCACCAGGCCTCCGGTCCACCCCGCGCGACAGCCCTCACCCGGGCGAGGCGCGGACGACAAGGCCGGCCCGGCGGCAGCCGGGCGGGCGTACGAGTTGCGCGGTCGGGACACCCCCGCTGCCGACGCACGAATGACAGGGAGAGACGGATGGCGAAGGGCGACCGCGGCACCACTGTCCGCGGCAGGCGGGCCGCACCCCGGTCGGGGCAGGCGGCGGCGGGGGGCGACCCCGCACTTGTGCAGCTGCTCACCCCGGAGGGCGAGCGGATCGAATCGGTGACCGGGCCGGACGGGACGACGTACTCCGTCGACTTCACCGACGAGGAGTACCGCGGGCTGTACCGGGACCTCGTCGTGGTCCGGAAGCTGGACGCCGAGGCGACCGCCCTGCAGCGCCAGGGCGAGCTGGGAATCTGGGCCAGCCTGCTCGGCCAGGAGGCCGCCCAGGTCGGTTCCGGCCGGGCCCTGCGACCGCAGGACATGGCGTTCCCGACGTACCGGGAGCACGGCGTGCTCTACTGCCGGGGGATCGACCCGATCATGCCCCTCGGCCTGTTCCGCGGGGTCGACCAGGGCGGCTGGGACCCCAACGAGTTCAAGTTCAACATGTACACGATCGTCATCGGGGCGCAGACCCTGCACGCGACCGGGTACGCCATGGGCATCACCATGGACGGCAAGACGGGTACCGACGACGGCGAGGCAGTGATCGCCTACTTCGGTGACGGCGCCACCTCGCAGGGTGACGTCAACGAGGCGTTCGTCTGGTCCGGCGTCTTCAACTCCCCGATCGTCTTCTTCTGCCAGAACAACCAGTACGCCATCTCCGAGCCGCTGGAGCGCCAGACCCGCATCCCGCTGTACCGGCGGGCCGCCGGCTTCGGCTTCCCCGGCATCCGGGTGGACGGCAACGACGTGCTGGCCACGTACGCGGTGACCCGGACGGCGCTCGACAACGCCCGGCACGGCCAGGGCCCGACGCTGATCGAGGCGTTCACGTACCGGATGGGCGCGCACACCACCACGGACGACCCGACCCGCTACCGGATCGCCAGCGAGGTCGAGGCGTGGCAGGCCAAGGACCCGATCGCCCGGGTCAAGGCGTTCCTGACCAAGCAGCAGATCGCCGACGAGACCTTCTTCGCCGAGGTCGACGAGGAGGCCAAGCGCGAGTCCCTGCACCTGCGCGAGCGGGTGCTCGCCATGCCGGACCCGCCGCCGTCCACCATCTTCGACCACGTCTACGCGCACGGCTCCCCGCTGGTGGACGCCCAGCGCGACGAGCTGGCCCGGTACCTGGACTCGTTCGAGGGGAGCAAGCACTGATGGCCACCGAAACGCTCACCCTCGGCAAGGCGCTCAACCTCGGACTCCGCCGGGCGCTGGAGAACGACCCCAAGGTCATCATCATGGGCGAGGACGTCGGCAAGCTCGGCGGCGTCTTCCGGATCACCGACGGGCTGCAGAAGGACTTCGGCGAGAACCGCGTCGTGGACACCCCGCTCGCCGAGTCCGGCATCATCGGTACCGCCGTCGGCCTCGCCATCCGCGGCTACCGCCCGGTTTGCGAGATCCAGTTCGACGGCTTCGTCTACCCCGCCTACGACCAGATCGTGTCGCAGGTGGCGAAGATGCACTACCGCTCGCAGGGCAAGGTCAAGCTCCCCATCGTGATCCGGATCCCGTACGGGGGCGGCATCGGCGCGGTCGAACACCACTCCGAGTCCCCCGAGGCGTACTTCGCCCACACCCCGGGCCTGAAGGTGGTCAGCTGCGCCTCGCCGCAGGACTCGTACGCCATGATCCAGCAGGCCATCGCCTCGGACGATCCGATCGTCTTCCTGGAGCCGAAGCGCCGGTACTACGAGAAGGGGCCGGTCGAGGTCGACGCGCCGGTCGGCACGGCGTACCCGCTGCACGCCTCGCGGCTGGTCCGGCCCGGTACCGACGCCACCGTGCTCGCGTACGGGCCGATGGTGCGTACCGCGCTCGACGCGGCGACCGCGGCCGAGGAGGACGGCCGGGCGTTGGAGGTCATCGACCTGCGCACGCTCTCGCCGCTGGACCTGGCCCCGGTCTACGAGTCGGTGCGCCGCACCGGCCGCTGCGTGGTGGTGCACGAGGCACCGGGCAACAATGGCCTCGGCGCCGAGATCGCCGCCCGGATCACCGAGGAGTGCTTCTACTCGCTGGAGGCACCGGTGCTGCGGGTGACCGGCTTCGACACCCCGTACCCGGCGGCCCGGGTCGAGGAGGAGTACCTGCCGAGCCTCGACCGGGTGCTCGACGCCGTCGACCGCACCTTCGAGTGGTGAGCACGATGTCCCGGATCAAGGAATTCAACCTGCCCGACCTGGGCGAGGGGCTGACCGAGGGCGAGATCCTGAAGTGGCTGGTCTCGGTCGGCGACATGATCGAGCTGAACCAGCCGATCGTCGAGGTGGAGACGGCCAAGGCCGCGGTGGAGATCCCCGCCAAGTGGGCCGGCCAGGTACAGGCGATCTTCCACGCCGAGGGGACCGTGGTCGAGGTCGGCGTGCCGATCATCGCGATCGACACCGAGCCCGGCGCCGGGGAGCTGCCGCCCGGCCCGGCGGCGTCCGGGTCGACCCCGTCGGCCGACGCGCTCGCCGCCGTCGAGGTGGTCTCCGGTGACGGCCCGGTCGAGCCGGGCCTGATCGGTGGCCCGGCGCCCGGCGGGCGCACGGCCGTGCTGGTCGGCTACGGACCGCGTACCGGGGTGGCCAAGCGCCGTCCCCGCAAGACGGAGGCGGCACCCGCCCGGACCGCCGCCGCGCCGGCCGCCGCCGCGCCCGTGCCCGCGCCGCCGGCCCGGCCCGTCGTGACGCCGGCCCCGGCGCCCGCTCCGGTACCGGCGGCGCCCGCGCCCCGGTCCGGCACGGCGGCCGGAGTGCTGGCCAAGCCGCCGGTCCGCAAGCTGGCCAAGGACCTCGGCGTCGATCTCGGCGCGCTGACCGGTACCGGCCCGCTCGGCTCGATCACCCGCGACGACGTGCAGCGGGCGGCCAGCGCCGCGGCGGTACCCGAGCCCGCCCCGGTCGGCGCCGCGGCCGTCGCCCCGTCCTTCGGGCCGGACCGCGAGCAGCGGATCCCGGTCAAGGGAGTACGGAAGCTGACGGCGGAGAACACGGCGCGCTCGGCGTTCACCGCGCCGCACGTCACCGAGTTCCTGACCGTCGACGTGACCCGCTCGATCAAGGCGATCGGCCGCCTGCGCAACGACCCGGACTGGCGGGACGTACGGATCTCGCCCCTGCTGTTGGTCGCCAAGGCGGTGCTGCTGGCGGCGCGGCGCCACCCGATGGTCAACTCGACGTGGGCCGGGAACGAGATCATCGTCAAGGACTACGTCAACCTGGGCATCGCGGCGGCCACCGAGCGGGGCCTGATCGTGCCGAACATCAAGGACGCCGGCCGGCTCTCGCTGCGCGAGCTGGCCGACGCGATGACCAACCTGGTGCAGACCGCGAAGGCGGGGCGTACCACGCCGGCGGAGATGTCGGGGGGCACGCTTACGATCACCAACGTCGGCGTTTTCGGCGTCGACACCGGTACGCCGATCCTGCCGACCGGCGAGTCGGCGATCCTGGCGTTCGGGGCCGTCAAGGAGATGCCCTGGGTGCACAAGGGCAAGATCCGCGTACGGCAGGTGACGACGCTCGGACTCTCCTTCGACCACCGAATCATCGACGGTGAACTCGGGTCGAAGTTCCTGCGCGACGTCGGCGCCTTCCTGACCGACCCGGAGGCGGCCCTGCTCGCCTGGACCTGACCGACCGACCAACCGGTTACGGCCGGTGTGTCCGGGTTTGCCGGGCACACCGGCCGTTCTGGTTAACGCAAAGAAAACACCGCTCGACCACGCCTTGCACCTTCGATTGTTCGGCTCGTGGCCCAACTCACCTAAGATTCGTTGGAATCCTGGCTCCCGGTGCGCTTTACTAGAGGGGCCAGGGAGACGACAACCGAATAGCAGGGAGCAAGACCGAAATGAGCATGATCGACCGACTCCGCCACCGCCGCGACGCCGCCCGCCGCGCCCGCGCCATCGAGCGTGCGCTGCGCGAGGCGAACTCGCCCGCGGTACGCGACGAGATCCTCGCGATGGCCCACCGCCAGTTCCGCTGAGGTACGCAGACCACTCCTCCTCTCTCTCCAGACCGATGACCCGCCCGGGGCGACCCGGGCGGGTCATCGGCGTTTCACAGCCCTTGACACCGCCATTCCCCCCTCCGGCGTCGCCCGGTACGGTTGGGCTCGGTCGCTACCCGACCGGTCGCACGAGATGCCCGGCGTCGATCGACGTCGCGGGCGCCCCGGGGCCGGCTCGGTACCGGCGGCCGGCGCGACCCGGCACCACCGGCGCGGACCGGTTACGGTGCGGGGAGCTTGCACGGCCGGTTCCGCCGGCGCCCGGTGAGCACGCCGGAGACGCCCGATCGGCATCGGCGGCCGACATGTGATGAGGAGGCGCGCGCATGACGTCCGATGGCCTACAGCATTCCGGCCGCGAGCCGGACGAGGCCGTGCCGGGCGCCGCTGGACCAGCGCCGCACGGCAACTACCCACCAGAGACTGAGCATCGATTCCCGCCCCCGTCCGGTGCGCCGGGCGGTGACCCGGGCTGGCCGGCGCCGCCCGGCGCGCCGTCCGGGTGGGGCGGTTCCGCCGCTCCGGCGGATTCCTGGGCCCCGACGGCCGGCCGGCCCGACCCGGCCCCGTGGGGCGGCACCGGAGGCGCCCCCGACGCCCAGCCGGGCGCGAACGCCTGGGCCCCCCAGGGTGGCCCGTCCTGGCCGGAGCAGCAGGGGGCACCGCAGGGCGGCAGCGCGTCCTGGCCCGAGCAGCAGGGCGCACCGTCCTGGCCCGAGCAGCAGGGTGCGCCGTCGTGGCCGGAACAGCCGGCCGCGGGCGGGAGCGGTTTTCCGCCGGAGCGCGGCGCGTCGGCGGCAGCGTCGCCGTCCGTACCACCGCGCTGGCCCGGTGAGGGTGGCGACCTGCCCGCCCGACCGGTCGTACCGGACGCCACCCCCTGGCCGGCGGCCCAGGCCTGGGGCACCGCCGACACCTCGTCCCGGGGCGAGCCGTCCGCCGGCGGCCCGTCCGGCGGCGACGTCCCCGTCTACCAGCCCGCCCCGGGTCCGGGCATCTCGCCGGCGAACGCGGTCCCACTGCCGCCGCAGGAGACCCGCGTACCCGGGGCGAGCCTCGCCGCCTCGCCCCCCGCCGACTACGTGCCGCCGAGCGGGTTCGGCCCGGCCGGCGGCTACTCGGGCGGCGGCTACCAGGGCGAATCCGGCGGCGCCGGGTCCGATCCGCAGCCGGCGTCGTGGGCGCCCGAGGGCTTCGGCTCGTCCGGGCGCGACGAGCCGCACCAGGCGTCCGCCGCGGTACCGCCGTCGGTACCGCAGCAGCGCCCGCCGAGCGAGTCCGCGGTGGCCGGCCGGGTCTCCATCCCCCAGCCGGGGCAGCCGGAGTCGGCGGGAGCCGGCGAACCGGCCGCCGGATCGCAGAAGGGCATCACGGCGAGCGCGTCGGTGCCGGTGGCGAGCCGGGTCCTGCCGTCCCAGACCGGTCCGCAGCCCGCCGGCATGCCGGCACCGAAACCGCGCGTCTACGGGCGGCCGGCCGGCGACTCCCCGGCGGAACCGGACCAGCCCGGCGAGGCCCCGCCCCAGCGGGGTACCGGCTACGGCGAGCCGTCCGGCCTGCCCGGCGGCTTCGGCGAGCCCCCGTCCCCGCCCGGCGGCTTCGGCGATCCGGGCGCCACGCCCGGCGGCGGGTACGGGCAGCCCGGTGGCGGACCCGCGCCCTTCGGCGACCGCTTCCCGCAGGCCGGTGCGGCGGCCGCCCGGGCCACTCCGCCCGCCGCGCCGCCGGCCTTCCCGGGGCAGCCGCCCGTCGGTTCGCCCTTCAACGGCACGGGCGCACCTCCCTTCCCCGACCTGCCTGACCAGAACCGGCCGGTGAACGGTACGCACCTGGGCGGTCCGGCGCGGGCGAACGTCCCGGGCCGGTTCGACGCGCCTCCGGGCGCGCCGGCGGCGGGCCTGGACCACACCGCGCTGGCTCCGGCGGTCCCGCCGGGCGGCGCCCCGGGCTATCCGCCCGCGGGTCCGCCGCAGTGGGGGCAGCCGGCCGAGGCGGACCAGGGTCGCTTCGACGCGTTCAAGCCGGACGGTGACGCGGCGACCGAGCCGAAGACCGAGGCGCCGCCCACGCCGAAGGTACGCAACGGGCGGGTACTGCTCGCGGTCCTGGCGGGCGCCGTGCTGCTGCTCGTCATCCCGCTCGGCACGCTCTGGCTGCTGGGCAAGTTCGGGGGCGGCTCCGACAAGGGGTTCAACCCGGAGGTGGGCGCCTGCGTCCGGCAGGAGGGCGCCAAGCCGGCGCCGGCCAACTGCAGCGACGCGGGGGCCTTCAAGGTGGTCTCGAAGGTCTCCGACAAGGAGAAGTGCGCCGATCCGGCACAGCCGCACATCGTCGTACCGAACGGCGGGGACAAGTCGGTCCTCTGCCTGCAACCGGCCGCCGCCGGCCAGTAGCGGTCACAAGTCCCACCGGGGTGGGCGTGCTCCGTCACGCCCACCCCGTACCGTGTCCGGACGCCGTCGCACCGCTCTCGGGCGCCGTCGCACCGCCTCAGGACGCCGAAGCACCGTTCGCGGGCGCGGGTCGTCGCCGCCGGGCCGTGGCCAGCAGCAGCACCGCCCCGGCCAGTACGGCGAGCGCCACGGTCGCCACGCCCGAGGCGAGAAGCGTGCCGCCGGCGCCGAGGAGCACGACCAGGGGACCGCCGACCAGCATTCCGGCGGGTCCGGCGGCGGTGGTGAGGGCACCCCGGGCGGCCAGCACCGCCGGCAGGTCCGCGGGCCGCACCGCGTTCTGGAACAGCGCCAGGTTGAACGCCGGGAACGGGCCGTAGACCAGGCCGCCCACGGCCAGGCAGAGCATGGTCGGCCAGCCCGGCCCGAGGAAGCCGAAGGGGAGCAGCGCCAGGCCCCAGCCGGCGACCACCGCGAGCGCGAACGGCCACGGGCGGACCCGTAGCAGCAGCCCACCGGCCCAGCCGCCGACCAGGGCACCGACCCCGAAGAGCGTCCAGTACGCGCCGAGCAGTCCGGCCGAACCGTCCCGCCCGTCGACGGCGTACAGCGGCAGGGCCACCTCGACCGGGCCGTAGAGGAAGAAGAAGACGGCGGTGACGACGATCAGGCCGATCAGGTCGGGCCGCCGGGCTAGCAGCCGGAAGCCGTGCCCCGTACGCCGGCCCTTCGCCGCCTCGCCCTCGCCCACCGCCGGACCCTCGTTCGCCGCTGGGCCCTCGTTCGCCGCCGCTCCGCCGGTACCCGCCCCGGCGGTCGCGATCCGGCGCAGCTGGAGGGCGAGGAAGAGGTAGGTGAGCGCGTCGACGAGCACGATCGGGCCGGGACCGGTGACCGGCACCGCCAGCCCGGCGATCGCGGGACCCACGATGATCGCCGCGGTCTGGCCGGTCACCACCAGGGCGTTGGCGGGCAGCCGGTCCGCCCCGCGGAACAGCTCGCTGAGCATCGTGTACGTGCCGGCGTTCCCCCACGCCCCCAGCAGCGACGAGACGCCCAGCAGGGCGACGTACCCGGCCGGGCCGAGCCGGTCGGTCAGGGCCAGCACGGCCGCCGCGCCGATCGCGACCGCGCGCAGCATCGCGTGGGCGACCAGCAGGGAGCGCGCGTTGGCCCGGCCCAGCCAGGGCGCGAGCACGACCGCGCCGAGGGCGGCCGGCAGGGCGTACGCGGCGAGGGAGGCGCTGACCACCAGCTCGGCGGAGCCGGCCGGCGCGATCCGGATGGCCAGCAGCGATATCCCCACCACGCTCAGGCCGTCCCCGAGGTACGAGACGAGCAGGGCCGCCAGCAACCGCCGGAAGTCCGGTTGCCGGAGCACGCCCCGGTACGTCCGGGGGACCAGTCGGGCGGCGAGGCCGCTGGCCGGCGCGGCCGGCGCGGCCGGCGCGGCCGGTTCGGTCAGTTCGGCGGGAACAGCCGGTTCGGCCGGCTCGGCGGTGGAGGTCGCGCTCATCGCGGAAGCGTGTCAATTGAAGCCCGGTTGAGGTCAAGCGCCACGGGAAAGAAGAGCCCCAGGGATGGTCCGCTCGCCTATGTGGCTTTGCCCCCAATCGTCGGCCCCGCCGGCCAGGTGAGGGAGGATGGGATCATGAGTGCACGGGTACGCGCGCCGGAGCTGCGCGGGCGCGGCTGGCTGAACACGGGCGGGAAGTCCCTCTCGCTGAAGGACGACCTGCGGGGCCGCATCGTCCTGCTCGACTTCTGGACCTTCTGCTGCATCAACTGCCTGCACGTCCTGGACGAGCTGCGCCCGCTGGAGGAGAAGTACGGCGACGCCGTGGTCATCGTCGGGGTGCACTCGCCGAAGTTCGAGCACGAGCGGGACCCGGAGGCGCTCGCCGCCGCGGTCGAGCGGTACGGCGTCAGCCACCCCGTGCTGGACGACCCCGACCTGTGGACCTGGCAGCAGTACGCGGCGAAGGCGTGGCCGACCCTGAGCGTGGTCGACCCCGAGGGCTACGTGGTGGCCACCATGGCGGGCGAGGGCCACGCCGAGGGGCTGGCCCGGCTGATCGACGAGTTGATCGCCACCCACGAGGCCAGGGGCACCCTGCGCCGGGGCGAGGGCCCGTACGTGCCGCCGGCCGAGCCGGCCACCGCGCTGCGCTTCCCCGGCAAGGCCGTACCGCTGCCGGGCGGCACCCTGCTCGTCTCCGACTCCGCCCGACACTCCCTGGTCGAACTGGCCGCCGACGCGGAGACCGTGCTGCGGCGGATCGGCTCCGGTTCGCGCGGCCGGGCGGACGGCACCCCCGACGCGGCGAGCTTCTCCGAGCCGCAGGGGCTTTGCGTCCTCCCCCCGCACGTCGCCGAGATCGCCGGGTACGACGTCGTGGTCGCCGACACCGTGAACCACCTGCTCCGCGGCGTACGGCTGGAGACCGGAGAGGTCACCACGGTGGCCGGTACGGGGCGGCAGTGGCGCTCGACGGTCGACGACCACGCGCACGACGCGCTCGCCGTCGACCTCTCCTCCCCCTGGGACCTCGCCTGGTACGACGACCGGGTGATCGTCGCGATGGCCGGGATCCACCAGCTCTGGTGGTACGACCCGGTGAAGCGGACCGCCGGCGTCTACGCCGGTACGACGGTCGAGTCGCTGCGGGACGGGCCGCTGCCTGACGTCTGGATGGCGCAGCCCTCCGGCCTCTCCGCCTCGACCGACGGGAGCCGGCTCTGGATCGCTGACAGCGAGACCAGCGCCCTGCGGTTCGTCGCCGAGGGCGAGCTGCACACCGCGGTCGGGCAGGGCCTGTTCGACTTCGGGCACGTGGACGGTCCCGCCGCCGAGGCGCTGCTCCAGCACCCGCTCGGGGTCTGTGCGCTCCCGGACGGCTCGGTGCTGGTGGCCGACACCTACAACGGCGCGGTGCGCCGGTTCGACCCGGCCACCGGTACCGTCTCCACGGTCGCCGCGGATTTGGGCGAGCCGAGCGACGTGGTGCTCACCGCCGACGGCGAGGTGCTGGTGGTGGAGTCGTCGGCGCACCGGCTGACCCGGCTCGCGCCCGGCGCGCTCTCGGCCGTCGGCGCCCGTACCGTCGACGGCGGCCGGCGCCGCGCCGAACGTCCGCCGACCGCGCTGGCGCCGGGCGAGGTGACGCTGGAGGTCATCTTCACCCCGGCGCCCGGACAGAAGCTGGACGAGTCGTTCGGCCCCTCGACCCGGCTGGAGGTCTCGGCCTCCCCGCCCGAACTGCTCGTCGAGGGGGCGGGCGTGACCACCGAGCTGTCGCGCCGGCTGGTGCTGAACGCCGAGGTGCCGGCGGGGGTGCTCCAGGTGGTGGCGCAGGCCGCGACCTGCGACGCGGAGGCCGAGCACGCGGCCTGCCACCTGACCCGGCAGGACTGGGGCGTACCGGTACGCGTCGGTCCGGGCGGCGCGGGCCGCCTCCCGCTGGTCCTGCGCGGTCTCGACGCCTGAGCCCCGTCGGGGTCGCCGGCCCGGCCGCCCCTGGGCCACCGCGGGGGTAGGACGAACGCCGACCGGGGTACGCCGGCGCTCCGGGCGGTCAGACGAACGGCGCCAGGGGTACACCGGCGCGCTCCAGCGCCGCGCGGACCGCCCGGGCGTGCTCGACCGCGCCCGGCGTGTCCCCGTGCAGGCAGATCGAGTCGACCGGGCAGGGCACCTCGGTGCCGTCCACCGCCACCACGCTCCGGTCGGTGGCCATCCGGACCGCCCGTGCGGTCACCTCGTCCACCCCGGTCACCAGCGCCCCGGGGCCGGTACGCGGCACCAGCGTCCCGTTCGGCTGGTAGCCCCGGTCGGCGAAGCCCTCGCCGACGACCCGCAGCCCGGCACCGGTCGCGAGCTGCGCCAGCACCGAGCCGGGCAGGCAGAGTACGGGCAGCCGCCGGTCGTACTCGGCGACCGCGGCCACCACCGCCGCCGCCTCCGGCTCGTGTACCGCCGCCGCGTTGTAGAGCGCGCCGTGCGGCTTCACGTACCGGACCGAGGTGCCCGCGAGGCGGCAGAACACCTCCAGCGCGCCGATCTGGTACAGGATCTCGTCGCGCAGCTCCGCGAAGGCGTACTCGATCCGCCGCCGGCCGAAGCCGGCGAGGTCGCGGTACCCCACCTGCGCGCCGACGGCGACACCGCGCCCGGCGGCGGCGGCGCAGACCCGCCGCATCGTCGGCGGGTCGCCGGCGTGGAATCCGCAGGCGACGTTGGCCGACGTGATCGCGTCGAGCAGCGCCTCGTCGTCGCCGAGGCGCCAGACGCCGAAGCCCTCGCCGAGGTCAGCGTTGAGGTCCATGAGAACGGACAGTAGTCCCAGGGTGGCGCGAAGGTGTCGTGACGCGTTCCACTACCCACAAGTAACCTACGGTCCCGTAACCTGTCGTGGTGACCATCTCCACCCCGGGCCGCGTCAGACCGGTCGACATCGGCAAGCCGCGGATGCGTGGCTGGCTGCACGCGTACGCGTTCTTCGTGGCGGCCGTCTGCGGCATCGTGCTCTGCTCGCTCGCCGCCGCCCAACCCGGCTGGAAACCCCTGGTCAGCTGCGCCGTCTACAGCGTGACGGTCTGCGGGCTCTTCGGCACCAGCGCCCTCTACCACCGCCGGGTCTGGTCCGAGCGCGGATACCAGATCATGCGCCGGCTCGACCACTCCATGATCTTCGTCTTCATCGCCGGTACCTACACCCCGTTCTGTCTGCTTCTGCTGACCGGACGGCCGGCGACGGTGGTGCTCGCGGTGGTCTGGTCCGGCGCGCTGGCCGGGGTCGGGGTCAAGCTGATCTGGCCACACGCGCCCCGCTGGGTCTCGGCACCGCTCTACCTGGCGCTGGGCTGGGTGGCGATCGCGGTGCTCCCCGACATCCTGCGGCACGGCGGGGTCACCGCCCTGGTGTTGCTGCTCGCGGGCGGCGCCGCGTACAGCGTCGGGGCGGTCTTCTACGCCCTGCGCCGCCCCAACCCCTGGCCCACCGTCTTCGGGCACCACGAGTTCTTCCACGCCTGCACGCTGGTCGCCGCCATCTGCCACCACGTCGCGATCTACTTCGCCCTCTTCTCCTGACCCGGACGGCGGCGACCGGCCCGTCCCCACCTCGGGCGGGGTCGGGCCGGTCTCGGGTCGCTACGGCGTCGAAAAACTGCGGTGCCGAAAACTGCGGTGCCGGGAGAAACCGGGTCGCTACGGTGCCGGGGCGCCGGGGTCAGACGACCGGGCCGCTCGGGCGCCGTACCTCGCGGTACTCCTCGACCACCCGGTCGCGCTGGACCGGTACGCGCGGCGCCGGCGCGGTGGTGACGACGGCGCGCCGCCGGCCCCGCCAGAACCAGGCGGTCATGATCAGACCGACCACGCCGGCGAGCATCAACACCCAGCCGACCACGCTCAGGTCGAGCCAACCCAGGTCGACGTGGAGCGCGAATGCGAAGATCGCGCCCAGCGCGATGAGGAAGATACTTCCGCCGATGCCCACTTGTCGCCCTCCTTGGCTTTAGCTGGCGTCCGCCACGCGCCGCGGCCGTGTGCGAGGTTGCGGCATCCATCGACTTACCCAGGCGCCGCGATCGCCAATCAGGCAAGCTGGGGCAATGACCGATCGCACTATCGTGCTGTTGCGCCATGCCAAGGCCGAGGGCCCCACGGGCACCCCCGACATCGAGCGCCGGCTGAGCGCGCGCGGGCACGCGGACGCGGCCGCCGCCGGGGCCTGGCTGGCGTACGGCGGGTACCTGCCGGAGTTGGTGGTCTGCTCACCGGCCAAGCGCACCCGGCAGACGTGGCACGACGTGGCGCTCGGCATGGCGGCGCCGCCCACGATCGGCGGGGCGCAGCCGTCCGCGCGGGGCGAGGAGGCGGCCGCGGAGGCGGCCACCCAGGCCCGCGCGCCGGTCGTCCGGTACGAGACGCTGGTCTACCAGGGTGACCCGGACGACCTGATGGAGATCGTCCGGGCCACCGAACCCGAGATCAGCACGCTGCTGCTGATCGGGCACAACCCGAGCATCTCGGGCCTGTCGAAGCTGCTCGACCCGATCCACGCCGATCCGGAGGGGCTGCGGACCAGCGGAATCGTCGTGCACCGCGTCCCGACACAATGGTCGGACCTGGCCGAACGCGAGGCACCCGTGCAGAAGTGGCACACCGCTCGCGGCTGACCACCACCCACCAGCCCACCCCGGCAAAGGCCAAACCGCCCGGAGTGCGGCGCCCGCGCGGCCGCAACCCGAAGCTCTCACGGGCTGCGGCGCCTGTGTCACGTGCTTCAGGCGGTGGCGTACTGCGGGCGCCCGGTGGGTCGGTAGACCTGGAGCGTTATGCCCCTCGGGAAGGCTCGCGAGTCGATCAGGTCCAGCGCGATGTCTGGGCCGGTCTCGGGGAACAGCCGCGCGCCTTGGCCGACGACCACGGGGACGATGAGCAGGTTCATCTCGTCGACGAGGTCGTTCTCAAGCAGCCACCGGATCAGGGCAGCGCTGCCGTGCACCTGCAGCTCACCACCCGGTTTGGCCTTCAGTTCGCCGATCGAGGCCGCGAGGTCGTCGGACAGGACCGTCGTGTCCGCCCAGCGCGGTTCAGTGAGCGTGGTCGACGCTACGTACTTGTGCTTCGTGTTCAACGCGTCTGCGATGGGACCGCTGCCGGGACCCATCGCGCCCCAGTAGCCGGCGAACATCTCATACGTCCGTCGGCCGAACAGGAACGCGTCGGCATGCTCGTAGACCTGGTCGACGTACGTCATGGCCTCGTTGTCGAAAAGCGGCCGAGCCCACCCGCCGCGTTCCATTCCAGGGTCGAGGATCGGATGCCGCCCGCCGTTTGCCTGCATCACGCCGTCGACGGTCATTTGCGTGGTGGTCGTCAGTTTCATGATCGTGGTCCCCTCTCGCGGGTTTACTTGTCCCTGGTAGAGATCGTCACTCGGTAGGACCGGACCGGCCGCTCCGAATTTCGTCGGGTCATCGCGTCCGCTGCGCGAGGTAGCAGCGGAAGACGAGACCCATGCGCACGGTCCCGTCGGTGCGTGATCGTGGTGCGAAGAAGGACCGCAGCGCCGCTTCGACGGTCGCGCGGCCGGAGTGCCGTATCGCCGCGGCGACCGGGCCGGCCGGTAGTTGGGCGGCGACCGCGTCGTTCTCGCTCGTGAAGTCGACGTCGAACGCGATGTCCGCCACGGCCACGGATGCGAACCCGGCATCGAGCAGCGCGCCGCGAGCCGCGTCCGTGTCGGCAAGGTCGAACATGCTGTGGTCGGGCACCTCGTCGTGGTCAGCCAGCGATCTGATCAGCGCTGCGCTCTCGGCCTGCTCTGGACCGGCGCCCACCGTCACGACGGCCCTGCCTGACGGCGCGGTCACGCGCGCGACCTCGGCGAGCGCGCGGCGCGGATCGGCGGCGTAGAGCACCGAGTTGAAGGCGGTCACGACGTCGAAGGCACCGTCACCGAACGGCATGTGCTCGATGTCGTCGATGACGTAGCGGGCCGTGGGGCGCCGGCGCTGCGCGTACTCGACGAGTCCCGGCGCGGCGTCCAGCCCGATGACGTCTGCGCCGCTCTGAGCGGCCAGTTCGGCGAAGAGCCCCGATCCGCAGCCGGCGTCGAGCAGCCGCATACCGGGGCGAAGGTGCAGGCGTTCGAGCACCCGCTCGTACAGCGGCCGGATGCGCCCTTCCGCGCTCTCTGCCCAGGCTCGCGGATCGCTGCTCCAGAGCTCGCCCTGGACGGTCGCGTTCATCGGCGGCTCCCACCCGCCGGACTCGGTCGTCGATCGTGCGACGACCGACCGGGGCCCGATCGGCGGTCGGGTGCCGGCAGCTCCGCCGAGCAGGAGGTCGTAAAGCTAAACATGGCCAAACCGTACGGCCGGACCCGCCGCGGGATCTTGAACAAACCGGGCGTCCTTCTCGCGGCAGACCAACCGGGCGGCATACTGAGTCGCGTGATTGGCGATCCGTTCTCCGCCCCCGCCTCAGGCGGGCAGAGCTACGTCGAGCGCTCGCCCGTCCCGGCATTGCGCGGGATAGTCTCCTCGGTCTGGGTCCAGCGGGTCGGTCGCGACGCCGCGCCGTACGTCCACCGGCGCATCCCCAACGGCGCCGTCGAACTCGTCTGCCAGGTCGGCTCGACGCCACAAGTGATCGGCCCGCTCACCGAGCCGCTGGTCGAGGTACTCCAGCCGGGCACCACGATTGTCGGCCTACGCTTCGTGCCGGGCGCCTTTCCGGTCGTCGCGGGGCAGCCCGCGTCGGAGGTGGCCGGAGTGGCGCTCAACGCCGAGCAGTTGTGGGGCCGCTCGGCCGCCACCCTTGGCGAGGTGGTCGGCACGGCAGCCTCGCCCCACGAGGCGCTCGCCGCCATGCAGCTCCACGTGCGCGAACGCGCCGGTGCCAGCCAGCCCCCAGACCCGCTCGTGTCCAAGGTGGTTCACGGTCTCATGCCGTGGCGCACGGTCGACGTGACGTCGCTGAGGGCGTCTCTTCACATCTCCGAGACGCAGCTGCGGCGCCGCTGCCACGCCGCCGTCGGGCTCGCGCCAAAGGCGCTGCACCGGCTGCTGCGCTTCCAGGGCTTCCTCGCGCTCGTCCAGCAGGCCATCGCCCGGGGCCGTGCGGCGACGGACGACGGGCTCGGGCTGCTCGCACTACGCGCCGGCTACGCCGACCAACCCCACCTCACGCGCGAGTGCGTCCGGCTCACCGGCGTTTCGCCGCGAGTGTTCGTCGCCGAGACACAACGGGCCTGCGCCTGCGGGCACGATCACTCGGCGTCATTCGTGCCCGTGTTGCGCGCCGAGACGGAAACACACCCCACCTGGGCATAACACGGTCAGGAGGGTGGCGCGCTCGGAGGTGGCGGATCGGGAGGTGGCGGCATCACGGCGGTCGGATGGGACAACCGGTTCTCCTCGACGATGAGCGTACGGGCCCGCCGCCGGCGGTCGTGCCAGAACCAGAAGGTGGTCAGCAGTACGGCCAGCCCGGCGAGGATGAAAACCCAGCCGACCGCGCGCAGGTCGATCCACCAGACATTCGCCCTGATGGCAAATGTCAGGATTGCGCCCACGGTTATGAGAAAAATACCGCTACCGATGCCCATGCGCTGCACTCCCCCTGTGCGATGCTTCTGGGCTTTCAAGGAGAAACCAGGTCAAACTGCTCCTGGCGCCGCCTCAAGGATAGCGCGACGGCCGGCGAGCAGTCCTCGCCGGCCGCGCTACGACCGTGGTACGGCAGCGGTCAGAACGCTTCCTCCGGCAGGTCCATCACGTCGAGGGTGGTCGACTCGATGATCCGGCGGTCCGCGCCGATGCGGGGCAGCACCTCACGGGCGAAGAACCGCGCCGCGGCCACCTTGCCCTCGTAGAACGACTTGTCGCTGGCCGAGACCTCGCCGGCCAGCGCGCCCAGCGCCACCTCGGCCTGCCGCTGCAGCAGCCAGCCGACCATCAGGTCACCCACCGCCAGCAGCAACCGCCGGCTACTGAGACCGACCTTGTAGACCGCGCGCGGCTCGCCGGCCTGCACCTCGGCGAGCCAGCCGGTCATGGTGCCGACGATGGTCTGCACCTCGGCCAGCGCCTTGCCGAGCGCGACGCGCTCCTCCTTGAGCTGGCCGTTGCCGCCCTCGGCCGCCAGGAATGCCTGGATCTCGGTGGCCACCGTGAGCAGCGCCTTGCCGCCGTCCTTGACGATCTTCCGGAAGAAGAGGTCGAGGCTCTGGATCGCGGTCGTGCCCTCGTACAGAGTGTCGATCTTCGAGTCGCGGACGTACTGCTCCAGCGGGTAGTCCTGGAGGAAGCCGGAGCCGCCGTACGTCTGGAGCGACTCGTGGCCGAGCAGTTCGTACGCCCGCTCCGAGCCGCACCCCTTGACCAGGGGCAGGAGGAGGTCGTTGACCCGCTTGGCGAGCTTGACCGCCTTCTCGTCCCCGGCCGCCGTGGCCAGGTTGACCCGGTCCTGCCAGCTCGCCGTGTAGCAGACCAGCGCCCGCAGCCCCTCGGCGTACGACTTCTGCAGCATCAGCGAACGGCGTACGTCCGGGTGGTGGGTGATGGTGACCCGGGGAGCCGTACGGTCGCCGGAGGCGAGGAGGTCGGCGCCCTGCACCCGGTTCTTGGCGTACTCCAGCGCGTTCAGGTAACCGCTGGAGAGGGTGGCGATCGCCTTGGTGCCGACCATCATCCGGGCGTACTCGATGATCAGGAACATCTGCCGGATGCCGTCGTGCACGTCGCCCATCAGCCAGCCCTTCGCCGGCACCCCGTGCTCGCCGAAGGTCAGCTCGCACGTGTTGGAGACCTTGAGCCCCATCTTGTGCTCGACGTTGGTGGCGAAGACGCCGTTGCGCTCGCCCAGCTCGCCGGTCTCCTCGTCGAAGTGGAACTTCGGCACGATGAAGAGCGACAGGCCCTTGGTGCCCGGGCCGCCGGCACCCTCCACGCCGACCGGCCGGGCCAGTACGTAGTGGACGATGTTCTCGGTCAGGTCGTGCTCGCCCGAGGTGATGAACCGCTTGACGCCCTCGATGTGCCAGGAGCCGTCGGGCTGCGGGACGGCCCGGGTACGGCCGGCGCCGACGTCGGAGCCGGCGTCCGGCTCGGTCAGCACCATCGAGGAGCCCCACTGCTTCTCGACGAAGAGCTTCGCCCACTTCTTCTGCCGCTCGGTCCCCTCGCGGTACAGCGTGGTGGCGAAGGACGGCCCGGAGGCGTACATCCAGATCGGGGCGTTCGAGCCGAGCACCAGCTCGGCGAGGGACCACCAGAGCGCGCGGGGGGCGTTCGTACCGTCGAGGTCGGCGGGGAGGTCCAGCCGCCAGAACTCCGACTCCATGAAGGTGCGGTACGACTTCTTGAACGACTCCGGCAGCGGCGCGCTGTGCGTGGCCGGGTCGAAGACCGGGGGATTACGGTCGCCGTCGGTGTAACTCGGGGCGAGCACCTCGTGGGCCAGCCGGTCCACCTCGGCGAGGATGCTCCGGGCCGTGTCGGCGTCGATCTCGGTGTACGGCTCCTGGCCGAACGTCCGGTCCGCACCGAACACCTCGAAGAGGTTGAACTCCAGGTCCCGAAGGTTGCTCTTGTAGTGGGTCATGTTGCTGGCCCCCGCTTCCGGACACGCGTTACCGATCAGTAACCCCCACCATATTACTGGCCGGTAGCTAAGGACAAGTTAACGGCCGAGGTGACGCGCGTTACACGAGCGCTCGTCCCGCCCGGCGCCCGGAGACGCCGCGCTCAGCCGTCGGCGGCGCCGACCTCCCAGCTCGGTACCGCCGTGCTGGCCGCACGCTGGCCCGAATACTCCAGCAGTACCAGCGCGATATCGTCGTCGAGCCGGCCGTGCACCCACTCGATCAGCGCGCTCTCCAGCGAGGCGAGGCCGTCCGCGACCGTACCGTGCCCCAGCAGTCGCCACGCCCGGTCCACCGTCGGGAAGAACTCGCCGTCCCGGCGCGCCTCACCCAGGCCGTCCGTGAACAGCAGCAGCCGGTCGCCGGGCTCCAGCCGTTCGACCCGTGGCTGCACCACCGGCATGAAGCCCAGCGGCGGCGCCGGGGCCGGGGGCTCCAGTGTGATCACCCGTCCCCGGCGCAGCAGCAGCGGTGCCGGATGGCCACAGTTGACGATCGTCAGGGTGCCGCCCCGCTCCTCGACCAGCGCGGCGGTGACGAAGTCCTCGTCGCCCACGCTGCGGGCCACCGCCCGGTCCAGGTCGGTGACGATCGCGCGCAGGTCGGCGCGCTCGTACGCGACGTGCCGGTACGAGCCGAGGACGATGCTGGCGAGCCGGACCGCGTCCAGCCCCTTGCCCCGTACGTCACCGATCAGGATCCGCACGCCGTACGGGGTGTCGATGGCCTCGTACAGGTCACCGCCGATGTCGGCGGCGGCGGTCGAGGAGATGTAGTGCCCCGCGACGGCGAGCGACCCGACCCTCGGCCCGAGCGGGCGGAGCACCGCCTGCTGCGCCACCGACGCGAGCTTCGACAGCTCCCCGATCCGCTCGTCCTTGCGCTGCCGGATGAGCGCGACCGCCACTCCGATCGCCGTGGCGAACACGATCGTGACCACGTTCACCCCGGTCACCAGCGGGATCGTCCGGGCGGTGAGGGCGAAGGCGAGGCCGATCACCGTCGCCGCCGCGCCCACCCCGACCACCATGCGCCAGGACGCGAAGGGGGCGGCGAGGAACGGCGCCACGGCGGCCAGGCCGATCCAGTTGGTTACCGGACCGTCGGCCAGTTCGAGCGCGGAGACGAACGCGAGCAACACGAGGGCCGCGCCCAGGCTGGCGCGGGATCCGGTACTCAGCGGGCGGCGGCCCGTCGGCATCAGTTGCATGGGTACGCGAAACAGCATGCCCGATAGACGAGGGCGATTGAACGAAGTTGACCCCTCGTCCGACCCGGTTCTGTCCACCTGGCTGCCCCGCGAACCAGAGCGACCGGCGCCGAACGGCTCACCGGTCGTCACACCGGGTCAGCCGAGAACTTCGTACCGTACGGTCGCCTCGCCCTGGCTCAGCGGCGCGATCGCCTGGAACGCCGCCCGGGACAGGTCGAGGCAGCGCCCGTCGACGTACGGCCCGCGGTCGTTGATCCGTACCACCACGGACTTGCCGTTGGCGGGGTTGGTGACGCGTACCCGGGTGTTGAAGGGCAGGGTCTTGTGCGCGGCGGTGAGCGCGTCCGGGTCGAACGTCTCCCCGTTGGCGGTCATCTGCCCCTCGTCGTAGAAGGACGCGCCGCAGGACCCGCTGCTGACCACCTTGGGGCTCGGCTTGACGGTCTTCTTGACCGTCGGGGTCGGCGAGGGCTTGCGGGCGATGCCCCGCGAGGCGTGCTGCGGGGAGCGGGTCGCGGCCGGGCTGGTCGGGGCCGCGGTGGCGCTCGGCGTCGCGGTCGCGGTCGCGGTGGCCGTCGGCGTCGCTCCGGCCGGCTCGACGGTGGCGACCGCGGTGGCCACGGTCGGGCTGGCGCTGTCCGTACCGCCCGCGGCCAGGTGGATGCCGCCGACCGTGCCGCCGACCGCGAGGGCCGCGCCCACCGCCGCGGTGGCCGCGAGTCCGGCCGGCGACCTGAAGATCCGGCTACGGCTGTGCTTTCCCACCGACCTCTCCCTCCGAGGACAACAAGATCGGTGGACCGTAGCCAGTGCCGCACTTCGAAGGTCAACCTGATCATGCCGATTCGCGGCGATTTGAGGGGAAACGTGTAGCCGATCATCCGACCCCGCCTGGGTCGGACGTGCCCATCGACGTCAGGATGGGTGGGGTGGGCATCGACCTCGGCAAGAGACTCGCCCGGCGGTTCCGCTGGATCGACCCCGGTCCGGACGTCACGCACCTGGTCAGCGACGTCTCCGGGTGGTGGCGGGACGCGGAGATACTGGCCGGACTCGGTCCGGCGCTGGCCGAGCCGTTCCGGGCCGACCGCCCCACCGTCGTCGTCTCTCCCGAGGTCACCGGACTGCTGCTCGGGCCGCTGGTCGCGGTCGCGCTCGGCGCCGGCTTCGTCCCCGCGTACAAGGACGGCGGCGACCGTTGGATCGCCGAGCCGACGACCTGGGCCGAGACGGACGCGGACTACCGCGGCCGGCGGCTGCGCCTCGGGGTGCGCGACCGCCACCTCACCCCCGGCGACCGGGTGCTGGTGGTCGACGACTGGATCGCCACGGGCGCGCAGGCGCGCGCCCTGCACCGGCTGATCGCGGCGCGCGGCGCCGAGCCGGTCGGCACCGCGGCCGTGGTCGCCGACTGCCCGCCCGAGCTGGTGGCCGAGCTGCGGCTGCACGCGTTGCTCACCGCCGACGCGCTCGATCCCGACCGCGCCGACACGGCCTAACGGGCTCCCGCCCGGATCGGCGCGCAGTCCCTCGATCTGCCGGCGTTGAAAGTCAGGCGGATTGCCGCAACTGGGGCAGGACCTCGGTCGCCACCCGTTCGAGTACGGCCTCGTCCCCGGCGTACCAGCTGGACCGGCGCGGCCAGTGCGTGATCACGTCGGTAAAGCCCAGCTCGGCCGCCCGGCCGACCGCCTCGGTGAAGTACCCGACGCTGGAGAGCGAGAAGAGCGGCGCCGCGTCGAGGGAGAGGTACCGGTCCAGCGTGGCCGGGTCACGGCCGGTCGCCGCGAGCACCTTGTCGAGCCGACCGCTCAGCTCGGCCACCGAACGCCACCATCCGTCCAGGTCGTCGGCGTCGGCCCCGGTGGTCACCCAGCCCTGGCCGTACCGGGCCGCCAGCCGCATCGAGCGAGGCCCGTTGGCGGCGACCACGAACGGCACCCGGGGGCGCTGCACACAGCCGGGGTTGCTCCGCGCGTCGACCGCCGCGTAGTACTCGCCGCGCCAGGTGACGCCGTCCGAGCGCAGCACCAGGTCCAGCAGCTCGGTGAACTCGCCGTACCGGTCGACGCGGCGGCGGGGCGGCAGCGTCTGGCCGCCGAGGACCTCGGCGTCGAACCCGATGCCGCCGGCCCCGAGGCCGAGCAGCAGCCGGCCGCCGGAGACGTCGTCGAGGGCGGTGACCTGGCGGGCGAAGTGCACTGGGTGCCGGAAGTTCGGCGAGGCGACCAGGGTGCCGAGCCGGATCCGCGAGGTCACCGTCGCCGCGGCGGTCAGCGTCGGTACGGCGTCGAACCAGGGGCCGTCGACGAGGTCCCGCCAGCCGATGTGGTCGTACGTCCAGGCGTGGTCGAAGCCCCAGCGCTCCGCCTGCCGCCAGCGGTGCTCCGCCTCGGACCAGCGCTGGTCAGGAAGGATGACGATGCCGACGCGCATGATCGGCAGCCTACGCGGTGCCGGACGGCGGCACGCCGGCCGGACGGTGCCAGGACGGTGCGCGGTGCCAGGACGGTGCGCGGTGCCGCGCCGCGCCGCAGGCCGGCGGCCGGACCGGAGGGTTGCCTCCAGATGGACTTGATGCGGGAGGGAGGCGCGGACTAGTCTCGGAGGCGTAGCGGAGAACCCTCTCCGGATATCCGATGCCACGCCCGGGAGCCCGGTCATCGGTACCCTGACCAGGGCCGGCCGGGTGGGCCCCGCCGTGGGCCGGCGAATCGCGCCGGCGGAAACGGGAGCACCGTGAGCGACAGCCGTATCAGCACACCCTTCGGGGCCGAATCCACGGCGGACGAGGTCATCGCCGGCGTCGACCTGGCCGGCCGGCGCGCGATCGTCACCGGCGGCGCCTCCGGCATCGGCGTGGCGACCGCCCGCGCGCTGGCCCGCGCCGGCGCCGAGGTCACCCTGGCGGTACGGGACGTCGAGGCGGGCCGGCGCACCGCCGCGGAGATCACCGCCGGTACCGGCAACCGCAGGCTCCTGGTCGCTCCGCTCGACCTCGCCGACCGGGCGTCGGTCGCGGACTTCGTCGGCGGCTGGCACGGACCGCTGCACATCCTCGTCAACAACGCCGGCGTCATGGCCCCGCCGCTGCGGCGTACCGCCGACGGCTGGGAACTGCAGTTCGCCACCAACCACCTCGGCCACTTCGCGCTCGCCACCGGCCTACACGGCGCGCTCGCCGCGGCCGGCGACGCCCGGATCGTCTCGGTCAGCTCGGTGGGGCACACGGTCGCCGGCGTCGACTTCGACGACATCAACTTCGAGCGGCGCCCGTACGAGCCGTTCGTGGCGTACGGGCAGTCCAAGACGGCCAACGTGCTCTTCGCGGTCGAGGCGAGCCGGCGCTGGGCCGCCGACGGGATCACCGCGAACGCGCTGAACCCGGGCCGCATCATGAGCACCGGGCTCACCCGTCACCTCGACCAGGAGGTGGCTCTCGCCTCGGCCCGCTCGACCAGCGCCGGGGTGTCGGAGAAGAGCCCGGAGCAGGGCGCCGCGACCTCCGTACTGCTCGCCGCGTCACCGCTGGTCGCCGGGGTCGGTGGCCGGTACTTCGAGGACTGCGAGGAGGCGGAGCCGCACCGGCCCGGCGTACGGCGGGGCGTCGCCGCGTACGCGTTGGACCCGGAGGCAGCCGTGCGGCTCTGGGACGTTTCCACCACAATGATCAACAGCTAGACCGCCCTGGACGACAGGTAATCCCCTCAGCGACTGGAGTCCGAATCCATGCAGTACGTCAAGCTCGGCAACACCGGACTCGACATCTCCCCCCTCTGCCTCGGCTGCATGACCTACGGCGAGCCGAACCGCGGCAACCACCCCTGGTCGCTGCCGGAAGAGGAGAGCCGCCCGCTGATCAAGCAGGCGATCGAGGCCGGCGTCAACTTCTTCGACACCGCGAACGTCTACTCGGCCGGGTCCAGCGAGGAGATCGTCGGGCGGGCCCTCAGGGACTTCGCCAACCGCGACGAGATCGTCCTCGCCACCAAGGTCCACGGGGTCATGCGTCCCGGCCCCAACGGGGGCGGGCTCTCCCGCAAGGCGATCTTCGCGGAGATCGACGCCAGCCTCACCCGGCTCGGCACCGACTACGTCGACCTCTACCAGATCCACCGCTTCGACCCGACCGTGCCGCTGGAGGAGACGCTGGAGGCGCTGCACGACGTGGTGAAGTTGGGCAAGGCCCGGTACATCGGCGCCTCGTCCATGTGGGCCTGGCAGTTCAGCAAGGCCCTGCACCTGCAGCGCCTGCACGGCTGGACCCGCTTCGTCACCATGCAGAACCACTACAACCTGCTCAACCGGGAGGAAGAGCGGGAGATGCTGCCGCTCTGCGCCGACGAGCAGGTCGCGTCCATCCCGTGGAGCCCGCTCGCGCGCGGCCGCCTCACCCGGGACTGGGACGAGGTGACCGAGCGGTCGGAGACCGACGAGTTCGGCCGCAAGCTCTACGGCCAGCAGGAGAGCGACCGGGCGATCGTCCAGGCGGTCGCCTCGGTGGCCGCCGCCCGCGGCGTCTCGCGGGCCCAGATCGCGCTCGCCTGGGTCTCCCGCAATCCCGTCGTCTCCGCCCCGATCTTCGGCGCGCGCACGCCGGAGCACCTCACCGACGCGCTGGCCTCGCTCGACATCGAGCTGACCGACGACGAGGTGAAGCAGTTGGAATCCCCGTACACCCCACACGCGGTGGCCGGTTTCTGAGCCGACCGCGCCCAGCCGTACCCGGAGACCACACCCCGCTGCCGCCGTCACCGCTGGTGACGGCGGCAGCCGCGCCTCCCGGGCGGCGCGCGGGCCGACGCGTCCGGTCGCGCCACGAGCGCGGCCCTCCGGTCGCTATGGTTGCGATCATGACCGTCGAGATCCAGGCCGTCCGGGTCGCCACCGACGAGGTGGTACGCGGACTCGCCCGCCTCATCCCGCAGCTGTCCCGGTCCGCCCCGCCGCTCGACCTGACGGCGCTGGTCAGGCTGGTGGAGCGGGAGGGGAACACCCTCCTGATCGCCCGGTCGGAGGGTGAGATCGTCGGCGCGCTGACGTTGGTGGTGTTCCCCATCCCGACCGGGACCCGGGCCCGGATCGAGGACGTCGTCGTCGACGAGTCCGCCCGCGGTCGCGGCGTCGGGGCGGCGCTGACCCGGGAGGCCGTCACGCTGGCCACGGCCGCCGGCGCCCGTACCGTCGATCTCACCTCGCGGCCGTCCCGGGAGGCGGCGAACCGGCTGTACGAACGGCTCGGCTTCCAACCGCGCGACTCCCGGGTCTACCGGCTGGTCGTGGCGGAGGCGCCGTAGCGCGCTCGCGCGGCATCGGTACCGTTGCCCCGGACCGGTGTTCCGCGGCTGGCGCGAACGGGGGCGGCGACGTGAGTGAGATCGAAATTCGACTACGGCCCGTGGTCGAGGAGGACCTGGCCATGTTCCGCCGGTTCGCGACGGAACCGGGGCTCATCGGCCTGGACTGGACCGGCTTCCGGGACGCCCAGGGTCCGGCGCGGCGGTTCGCCACCGACGGCTACCTCGGTACGGAGCACAGCCGCCTCATGGTCGAGGTGGAGCGGGAACGGGTCGCGGCCGGGTTCGTGGACTGGTCGTTGCGGGACTTCGGCGGTCCGACCAAGCACTGGGAGATCGGCATCGTGCTGCTGCCGGAGTGGCGGGGGCGCGGGATCGGCTGGCGCGCCCAGGCGATGCTCTGCGACTACCTGTTCACGCACACGCCGTTGCAGCGCATCCAGGCCGGCACCCATCCGGAGAACATCGCGGAGCAGAAGTCCCTGGTGAAGGCCGGGTTCCAGCTGGAGGGCGTGGTACGCGCCTGCGAGTTCCGCGACGGTCGCTGGTGCGACGGATACTTCTACAGCCGGCTGCGGGACGATCCCTCGCCGCTGTGATTCCCGGCGCCGCCACCCGCGCCCCCGCGCCGTGATTCCCGGCGCCGCCATCCTGCGCCCCCGCTGACGGGACGAGGGTCACCGGGTCGGTGGGGTGGCGGGGCCGCGCCGAACATATCCTCCGACCAAGGAAGAATTACCTGGTCAGGAGTTTTCATGGAGTTCTTTGTCGAGATGGTGACCACCGTGCCCGCGGGAACCAGCGAGGAGGAGGTCGACGAGATCCGGGCGCGCGAGGCAGCCAACTCGGCGCGGCTCGCCGAACAGGGACACCTGCTCCGGCTGTGGCGGCCGCCGCTGGGGCCGGGCGAGTGGCGCACCTGGGGCCTGTTCCGCGCCGACGACGCCGAGCAGCTCGAACGGGTGCTGGAGACGATGCCGCTACGCGTCTGGCGCCGCGACACCGTGACCCCGCTCTCGCCGCACCCGAACGACCCCGCGCTCAGGAACTCGTAGCCACCCGCTGGTACGGGTGACCGTCATCGCGGCCGCCGCGCCGCGCCGTGGACCCAGAATCGAGATCGCCACCCGGCACGACGGCGCGTCCGGAGAGCCGGCATCGACAGGAGAACCGACATGACCAATGCCCCGACCGACGAACAGACCGCGCTGCGCGGCGCCCTCGACCGATGGAAGGCGGCCGTCGACGCGCACGACCCGCAGGGGGTCGCCGCGGTCTTCACCGCGGACGCCATCTTCCAGGGGCTCCACCCGTACAGCGTGGGGCGCGCCGGCGTCGCCGCGTACTACGACTCGCAGCCGCGCGGCATGACCGCCGCCTACACCATCCGGGAGACCCGGCGGCTCGCGCCGGACCTGGTCCTCGGGTACCTGACCGTCGACTTCGCCTTCACCGACCGGCCGACGATCGCCGTCTACCTCGGGGTGATCGTGCGCCGCGTCGGCGACGCCTGGCTCGTCGACCACTATCAGGTCTCACGGCTCGACCCGCCGGCCGCAGGATGACCCCTCGCGCTACTCGGCGTTGAGGGCGCGTAACGCGCCTTCGGCGAGGACGTGACCCGCCTTCACGGCAGCGGTGAGACCAGCGGCATCGAGCCAGCCCGGGTCGAGGGAGTCCTCCCAGGCGACGATGTCGGCCGCGATCGCGAGCGCCCGATCGTCCCGGCCGTCCACGAGCGCGCCGGCCAGCAGCAGGTACGCGCCCGGCCGGGTGCCGTCGAACTCCCGCGCCATGGCCTGCACCCGGTCCCCGATCCGCCGGCCGTACCGGGGATACGACCCCGCGAGGCACGCCAGCACGAACCTCACCCCGGGCGGCTCGGTCTCCCAGCGGTCCAGCAGCGCCGGGAGTTGCTCGCCGACGGTGTGGTGCACCGCCTCGGTCCAGCCCGCCGGTTCGGGCCGGCGGCCCTGAACCAGCGCGGCGTCGGCGTCGGCGAGCAGGCCGTCCGCCCATCGAGCGGACGCGATGAGCAACCACACGTACAGGTCGAGTCGCTGCCTGGCGGGCAGCGCCCCGGAGACGATCATGCGGGTGAGGAAGGGCAGCGCCGGCGCGGTGGCCGAGTAGCAGTCGCCCTGGTGCAGCAGGTCGTCGCCGAACAGCTCGTCGAGGACCTCGTCCCAGTCGTTCCCGAAGGGATCCGCCAGCGTCCGCAGCAGTTCGGGGACGTCCTCGGCCGAGCCGTGGGCGTGCTCCAGCTCGGCCCACGGGATGTCGTCCAGCCCGGAGAGGTCGATGGGCCGGTCCTCGGCGTCGTCGGGAGCCAGCGGCAGCGGCGCCGGGGGCGGCGGAGCGACGACGGTGACGGAGGGAACCGGCGGACGCGCGCCAGGGTTGGTGGCGACGATCGGGGCGTCCGGCCGACGGAGCACGCGCAGCTGGCTGACATCGCACCGGGTACCCCCGCCGCCGTAGCCGTCGTGCTGCCGCGCGATGGCGGCGGCGGCGCGGGCGACCGCCTCGATCTGGCGGTGGCCCACGGCGTCGACGGGATACGGTCCCTCGTCGAGCGCGGTCACGCGCCAGCCGTCGCCGTCCGACGGCCAGGCCGTGACCAGGGCAAACCCGTACCCCGCCAGGGCCCGCGCCAGTTCCCGGGCGCGCGCCTCGTCGGGCACCACGAACTCGTGCGTACCCGCCATCGCGGACCAACCCGCCACGTCACCGGTCCCCTCTGCGTCGTTCCGATTCCCGAACCACCTGCGTCACGCGCGTGCGTCGTCGCGCGTGCGTCGTCGCGCGTGCGTCGTCGCGCGTGCGAACCCTCTCCGTCGCGGGGCACGAATCACTCGTCTCACTCGTCGCCGCGAGGTACGGAGACGAAGCCCTCCGTCCACAGGTCCTCGTCCAGCTCGTACCTGTTGATCATGAAGCAGTCCGGCTCCTCGCGGAAGCCCGGCAGGAGGCGAGCCTCGCGGATGCGCTCCTCCGCGCGCCGCTCGCTGGAGTAGACACCGAGGATTTTGAGGTCGTCGCCGTCCTCCTCGTCCCAGACCAGCTCGCCGTGTTCGCGGTGGGCCGTCTGGCTCCCATCGAGGTTGCGAGCGTGCCGGATGTGCCAGAGCGCGAAGACGTCCACGGGCGCGACGGTAACCCTCCGGCTCCGCCGCCCGGCCTCGGGTCGGCAGTGGCGGACCGGCCGGGCTCGGTCCGGCAGCGGCAGACCGGCCGGGACCTGGTCGCAGGCGTGGTCACGAGTCCTCGACGAGCAGACAGCCTTGGCGGCCGTCGGCGGAGAGGAAGGCGGACGCCACCGGCGCGGCGCCGAGGTTGAGATAAAACGGCGTCCAGTTCGTCGCCAGCCGCAGCAGGGGCCGCCACGGCCCACCCGCGGGCCAGTCATCCTCGTGCAGCAGGGCCGTACCGCCGATCTTGTCGTGGTCGAGCGCCTGGAAATAGCGTTCCCGCTCGTCGGGCGGTAGCGCGAGGTACTCCGCGGAGGACATCGGCTCGGGATCCTCGTCGCGTACCAGGTCGACCGTGTACTCCGCGGGTGATCCGTCCTGGTGGTAGAGCGTCGGGCCACTGGCCAGCGGGGCGACTGGCCGGGCGAAGGCGCCGGGCTGGACGATCACGCCGTTCTCGCCGCCCGCCGGCAAGGTGACGTCCGGGTCGAACTCCTCGACATCGCGCCCGTGGTCGCCGTGGCTGACGAAGACGTACGCGAGCCGTCCGGGGCCGTCGCCGACAAGCTCCGGCTCCAGCGCGATCTGGCACAGGAAGCGCATCGGCGTACCCCAGGCCGCGCTGAGCGGCCACTGCGGCTGGCCGAGCCAGGTGGGCTGGCCGCCGAACTTGGTGACCAGCCCGGTCACGGGCGCCTCGGCCCGGCGGTAGTTCTCGATCCGCCATACGGCAACCACGGCGTGGACCGTAGCAAACCTTGCGATTGGGTGACGGCGGCCGTCGGTGGCCCGCTCTGCCTTGAGGCCCTTGAGAGCGCTCGGTTCCGTCGGTTACCGGGAAGGCTTGACGACCTGGAACATGAGGTGGTCCTGCCACCGGCCGGCGATGTTGAGGTACTCCGGCGCCAGACCGAACCGTACGAATCCGTTGCGTTCCAGCACCCGCTGCGAGCTGGCATTGTGCAGCAGGGTCTCTGCCTGCACCCGGTGCAGGCCCAACTCGTCGAAGGCTACCCGTACGATCTCGCGCACCGCCCTGGTCGCGAACCCTCGGCCGTTGTGACTGGCGCTCACCCAGTAGCCCAGGGAGCACGACTGGAAGGGACCACGCACTATCCCGCTGAGCGTGATGCGGCCGATCACACAACCGGAGTCGTCGAGAATGACGTGGGGCAGCTTCGATCCCTGCTCATGCTGCTTGAGATCGGCTTCGATGACGGCCTGCTGGCCCTCCGCCGTGAAGTAGTCGTCGCTCCGGAGCGGCTCCCACGGAGCGAGGAACTCACGGTTGACGCGGAACAACTCGGCCAGGACCGGCGCGTCCTCCAGGGTGATAAGTCGCGTGATCTTCACCCACGCATCGTCCCAGGTGGGCACGTCTCCTCTTCCGGCCGGGCTACTGCGGTGACGGGGAAGGTGATCACGCACGGCGGCGCCGTCCAGTGCGGCAGCCCAAGATCGCAGTGTGGCTGCCCACGCGGCGCCCGCCGGCAGCCCCACCAGCCTGCGGCAGGTCGGCAACATGATCCGCGCCCCGTTCCCTCTCGTCCATTTCGAATACCGATGCCGAACCCTTGTCGACATCACGCCGTTACCGCGTCAATCTCCGAGATCGCGCTCGCGTCACCGCCTTGCCGCCGGGTATCCATCCACCAAGATCATATGTATGATCCACGATCAACCTGGCAGCCTGCCAAAATTCCTATCAAAGGATGCACTTTGAAACTCCGACGCCTGCTAACCGCCACCGGCATGTCCCTGGTCGCCGTCGTCACGTCGTTCGCGATGACAACCACCGCCCAGGCGGCCCCCCTGTTCACCATCAAGACCACTGACGACAACCCCGGCGGGACATTGTCCTTCACGGCTTACGGCGATATCGTCACGATCTGCGATGTCCAGGCGGACGGCAAACCGGCTGTGGGTACTGTGTGGACAACCGGCGGCGTCCAGCTCTACACGTTCATGGCCAGCGGAAACGGTACCTGCAACACCAGGCGAGCCTCCGACGGAGGCGTTTTCGACCTCGTCGAGGGCAGAGAATACGGGTTCGAGGTGTGCCTGCAGAACGACAACGGTACGTGGAGTTTCTGCCGGACGAACTGGGCCTTCAACAACAACTAGCGCACCGTACGCGGTACGAATGAGCTCTCCGGCCGGATGAAGATCTGAACGGAGAGCTCATTTCCCGACCCGCCCCCGGGTCACCCAGCGCTCGGACACGGTGGCGAGTCGTAACTTTCAAGCCACGGATTCGGACCGACAACACACGCCGACTACCCGGTGACGGGGCGGTCCGTACGGCAAGCGCAAGACACGTGGGCTCGCCTGGCCTTTACCCGTTAGCGGAAGGCCTGCAGGATTGCTCCGTGTTCACCACGAGGCGGCGACGCGAGCGCGCGGCGCGACGTGCAGCAGTTGGCCTGCTCCACCACGGGTTACTTCGGATTCGTATGTTGGCGGCGCTGAGACAGGACCCGAAGGACCCAACAGCGGACTACATCGAAGAAATCCGCATGATCGCCGACATATGCCACGATCTTCCGGGTAGTCTCGACTCACGACGGTGGCGCACGGACATCCCCCCGTTTCTATACATTTGGCTGACGGCTTCCGCCGAAAAGCGTTCATGGCTACGGAAACAGTGGACGCGAATGGGTTACGATTTCGGCGACCTCGAAAAACGACCCGGGGGCGGCTCGTGGGAGTTGAAAGACGTCTTCCCAAAGCTGAAAACCCGGGACACCGATCAACACGCCTAGCAACGCGCTTATTCTTCGCTAGCGTCAGCAACTCGGCGAGGAACTGTCGAAGCCTTGCGGAGGCGGGAACTAACCTGCGGTGAGTTCAGCTCTCGGCCCGGCCGTGTCAACGGTGTGACCGAGGGATTCCGGCCCGCTTCGGCGAAGGACCTGGTGTGCCTCCTCGCTGAAGACGCTGCTCATGTGCTCGATGAATGGAACGCAAGTCACCGGTCGAGCGACAGCTGAGACCGATCCGCCAAGCATCTGGTGGGACGAGGTACGCCGCTCCCCACTCAACCGCCGCCGCAGGGCTCGGCATGGCCGAGACAGAGTGGGCATCGGTTGCCATCAGGTCTAGGGCGGCCACAAATTCTGCAGCGAAGCCTGGAGTTACACCGGCTTATGGCCCGTGGATGGCCCGACGCCCTCGTGTTCCTCGTCGGCTGGCCGTAGATGCCCCCACTGTGGGTCGTAGCAGACTAGACCGTGCTCGGCAGCCAGTCGGGCCGCCTCGGCCGACAACTCCTTCGACCTCCCGTAGGGGATTGTCAGATAGATCATCGGCCCGGAAACGCTGTCGATCATCGGACCCCAACGCGAAGTCTCGACTCCGGTCAAGTCCGCCCAGCGTTCGGCCAACGCCGTCGCATAGGCGAGGACGCGCGGGGTGGGGGCGACTTCCTCGTCCTCCATGTACTTGTCGCATAGCCGTTCGTAAACGGCGCCGCCCTCAGCTTCGTCAGTGGGCCAGGGGCCCTCCCACACCGCCAGGTCATAACTCATGTCGGCAGTGTGCCGCCCGATACCGGCGTCGCCAACGTCCCGGCTCCCGATCATAACGAAGGCCCAGTGCCAGGAATCGCTTCCTGACCAGGGCCTTTCGGTTGGAGCGGGTGACGGGAATCGAACCCGCACTGTCAGCTTGGGAAGCTGATGTTCTGCCATTGAACTACACCCGCAAGCGGATCCCACTGTACCTGGTCCGTCCCGGACGTGCACCCGGGCATCCCCCTCAACCGAGAAACTCGCCTCCGGAGGCCCGCGCCGCACCGTACGGCCTCGTTTGAAACGTACGCCCCGGACGGTAGCGTTCGTCCTAGATGTCCCGGTGGCGTGCTCACCCCTCCGCGCTGTCCCCGAGCGAAGAGGTGAGGCATGCGAGCGCAGCGCATCGTGGATGCGGTCGGCCGGACCGCTCGGTTGATCGCGGTCGTCGTCCTGTTGCTGACGGCCGCGACGGCGAATCCTCGCCCGGCCTCGGCAGCCGAACCGGGCCTCGGGACGCAGAGGCCCGCCGCGCAGGGACCCGCCGCGCGGGGAACGACGCACGGCAGCGCCGCGCCCGCCGACCACTGTCTCCAGCCGGCCGCCGGCAACGCGAAGGTACGCCCCGGCGGCGCCGGCCGGCACGATCCGAACGAGCTGGCCCCGGGGGAGGCGGCCGAGCGCGATCGGGCGCTCGACGCGGCGTACGCGGAGCGGGTCGGCCCGGGCCCGTACGTGCTTCCGCACCCCGGGGCGTACCGGATCCCGGTCGTCGTGCACGTGATCGCGAAGGACCGTACCCGGCCCGGGGGCAACATCCCGCGGGCGCTGATCGAGGCGCAGATCAAGGTGCTGAACGACGCCTACTCGGGGCGTACCGGCGGGGCGCCGACCCCGTTCCGGTTCGAGCTGCGCCGGATCAACCGGGTCATCCACCCCGCCTGGTACCCGATCGTGGTGGAGAGCCCGGCCGAGCGGCAGATGAAGACGATGCTCCGGAGCGGTGGGCCGGGCACGTTGAATCTCTACACCGGACTGCTCAGCGAGGGACTGCTCGGCTGGGCGACCTTCCCTGAGCGCCGGCTCGACCGGTACGACGGGGTGGTGGTGCTCGCCGAGTCGCTGCCCGGCGGCACGGCCGGCCCGTACGACGAGGGGGATACCGCCACGCACGAGGTCGGGCACTGGCTGAATCTCTACCACACGTTCCAGGGCGGTTGTGCGGGCGCGGGCGACGCGGTCGCCGACACTCCCGCGGAGGAGGGGCCGGCGTTCGGCTGCCCGACCGGGCGGGACTCGTGCGCGCAGGATCCGGGCGCCGACCCGATCCACAACTTCATGGACTACACGACCGACGCCTGCATGCACGAGTTCACGCCCGGCCAGGTACGACGGATGGCGCGGGCCTGGCGGGCGTACCGCGACCGCTGAGCCGGGCTACGGAGCCGGCACGGGCGCGCTGAGGGGTACCGCCGTGTTGAGCGGTATCGGCGTGTTCAGGGGCACCACGGCGAGCCGGCGGGGTCGGCGTGATCGGCGGGGCGCCACGACGCCGCTCACCGGCGGCGCGGCGGCCGCCGCCGGATCGAGCCAGACCTGGACGTCGGGGCGGCCGGTGCGGGTGTCGCCGAACGGGTCGGCGCCGCCCCGCCCGTAGCGGGTCAGCATGGCGACGTCGACGCTGAACTCGAAGATGCGCCAGTCGACGTGCGGCGCGGCCCGCAGGCTGCTGGCGAGTTCGTCGATGCGGGCCTGGTCGGTGACCGGGCGGGCCCGGCCGGCGAGGTAGGCCTCGTCGTCGCTCTCCTCGGGCGGGAACGAGTGCAGCGCGTAGCGTCCGTCGCGTTCCAGGTCGCGGCGTTTGGGCGAGTCGACGATGAAGCAGAAGAGGCCGTCGTCGGTGATCACCGGGGAGACGGGGTGCACCCGGGGACCCCCGTCGGCGCGTACGGTCGCCAGATAGCCGTAACCCGGCCCGTACTGCTGCATGAGGAGACGGATCGCCTCGGCGAGCCGGGGCTCGTCGGCGGCAAACTCGGACCAGGAAGCCATGCGATCATTCTATCGAACATACGTTCGAGATCGTAAGTGCGACGCGCCGATCGCCCAGATCTCGGGCAAACCCCCGTGAGCAGCGCTCAAGCACCCCGCTAGGGTGGTCGGCATGCTGCTCTCCGACCGCGACCTGGTCAGCGAGATCAAGTCGGGTGCGCTCGCGCTGGAGCCGTTCGAACCGTCGCTCGTACAGCCGTCGAGCATCGACGTGCGGCTGGACCGGCTGTTCCGGGTCTTCAACAACCACCTCTACACGCACATCGACCCGTCGGCCCAGCAGGACGATCTCACCTCGGTGGTCGAGGTGCCCGACGGCGAGCCGTTCGTGCTGCACCCGGGCGAGTTCGTCCTCGCCTCGACGCTCGAAGTGATCACGCTCGGCGACCAGCTCGCGGGCCGGCTGGAGGGCAAGTCGAGCCTGGGCCGGCTCGGCCTGCTGACCCACTCGACCGCCGGCTTCATCGATCCGGGCTTCTCCGGGCACGTGACGCTGGAGTTGTCGAACGTGGCGAACCTGCCGATCACCCTCTGGCCCGGCATGAAGATCGGCCAGCTCTGCATCTTCCGGCTCTCCTCGCCGGCGGAGCACCCGTACGGCTCGGCCGTCTACGGCTCGCGCTACCAGGGACAGCGCGGCCCGACGCCGAGCCGATCCTGGCAGCACTGGCGGACCTGGCCCACCCGCTGACCCTCCCGCGCCGCCAGGGCCGTCCGCGCCGGCGGTGCGCCCGCAGCCGGGAGGACAAAACCGAACGGCCCCTCGACCACGGATTCCGTGGCGGAGGGGCCGTCAGTGTGACGGTCGAGCGGTCAGTCCGGTCGGCCGTACCCGACGATGCTGCCGTCGTCGATCTTCTTCATCCGGACGTGGTCCCCGGTGTGCGGCGCGTGCACCACGAACCCGCCGCCGACGTACATGCCGACGTGTGCGAGCCCGTTGTAGAAGACCAGGTCGCCGGGCTGCAGTTGCGAGCGGCTGACGTGCCGCATGGTGTTGTACTGCCGGGCCGCGTTGTGCGGCAGGCTGACCCCGACCTTCGCCCAGGCCGCGAGCATCAGGCCGGAGCAGTCGTACGTGTCGGGCCCGTCGGCGCCCCAGACGTAGCGCTTGCCGATCTGCGCGCAGGCGAACTTGGCGACGGTGAGCTGCTTGCCGCCGGTGTACTCGGTGGGGCAGAGGCCCAGCCGGAAGTTGCCGTCGCCGTTGCCGCCGACCTTGACCCGCAGCGCCTGCAGCCGGTCGACCTCGGCGTTGATCTGCTTCTTCTTCACCGCGAGCTCGGCGTCGGTCTTGGCGAGCTGGGCGATCAGCGCGTCCAGCGGCGCCTTCTTCGCGGCCAGCTGGTCCCGCAGGTCCATCGCGGCCTGCACGTCGTTGCGCTGCTCCTTGGCGAAGTGGGCGAGCAGTTCCAGCTGGTCGGTGAGCTGGGTCGGCGAGCCACTGCTGAGGATCGCGTTCACCGCGGAGGTGGTGTTACCCATGTAGGTGCGGGCGGCGAACTGGCCGACCTTGCCCATCGCGAGGTCCACCTGCAACTGCAGGGGCTGGAGCTGCTTGGCGAGGCCGTCGGCCTGCTTCTGCTTGGCGACCAGGTCCTCGTGCGTGGCGTTGTACTGCTCGATCACCGGCTCCAGCTTGTTCCAGGCCGTGTCGATCTGCTTCTCGATCTCGGTCACCGAGGGCTCGGCGACGGCGGGCGTCACGCCCGTGAGCAGGACGGCGATGCTGGCAGCTGCGGCGAGAGCAGCGGTGATGAGAGGCCGGCGCGGGCGCGGCGCGGCGATTCGGTGACCGGCGGAGGCCGGCTGGTCGAATCGCGGCCGCGGGGCGGTATGTGCCACCGGGGTCCGTACTCCTTCTTCCCCTGGCCGCCTACCGAGTTAGCTGACGGGTTCGGGCGGGAAGAGTTGCGCCCTACCGCAGGTTCGCGGATTCACCCCGATGTGGTCCTGGGTCCCCGGTTCGTGCTCGTGACGATTCGGCGGGTCGGGCCGGCCGCCCGGTTGGGCGAACTACCGACGGCTCGACGGTCACCAAGGTTAGGGAGAAGCTTTCTCGGAAAGCAAGCCGGCGCGGGGGGCAATTCGTTAGGTATATGCGCCGGTCGCGGAGGGTGCCGCTTCGCGAAGCTTTTTTTCGGCTTTGTTGCAGTCTTTGGCAGCTATTGACCAGGCCCGAGATGTCGGGTCAGGGTGAGGCGTAGGTCGATTCCCCATGGAGGTCCCATGCACCCTCCGAACGTCCCCCTCGGCAGGCGAATCCTGCTCAGTACCGCCCTCGTCGGCGCCGCGACGCTCGCGCCGACCCTACCCGTCCAGGCCGCGGCCACCCCGGTGGACAGCCGGCAACAGCTGTACGCCGCCGCGGCCGCCGAGTACGGCGTGCCCGAGGCCGTCCTGCTCGGCGTCTCCTATCTGGAGTCCCGCTGGGACGGCAACGCCGGCACCCCCAGCACCAGCGGCGGCTACGGTCCCATGCACCTCACCGACGCCCGCCACGTCGCCGGCCTGCCCGGCGGGGGCCACTACGACGCGGGCGAGGACCCGCGCGGCGACTCCGCCCGCCCGGCGCTCGCCGTCCAGCACCCCGAGGCCGACGCGCCGCCCGCCGCGGCGCTGCAGACCCTCGACAGCGCGGCCCGGTTGACCGGTACCGCGGCGGAGGCGCTGCGAAGCGACCCGGCCGCCAACATCCGCGGCGGCGCGGCGCTGCTCTCGTCGTACCAGCGGGCCCTGGCCGGACCGACCGGGAACGCGAGCGACCCCGCGGCCTGGTACGGCGCGGTGGCCCGGTACTCCGGCAGCGACAGCGCGGACGCGGCGGCGGCCTTCGCGGACGAGGTCTTCACCACCATCCGCGACGGCGCCAGCCGGACCACCGACGACGGACACCGGATCACGCTCGCCGCGCACCCCGGCCTGAACCCGGCCCGGTCCTGGCTGGACAAGCTCGGCCTGCGCGAGCTGGCCCGCCCGGACGGGCTGGAGTGCCCGCCCGAGCTGCCGTGCGAGTGGATCCCGGCGCCGTACGAGCAGTTCGGCGACGGCGACTACGGCAACCACGACCTCTCCGACCGGCCGGGCCGGCAGAAGATCGAGTACATCGTCATCCACGACACCGAGGGCAGCTACGCCGGCACCATCAACATGGTGCAGGACCCCACGTACGTGAGCTGGAACTACACGCTGCGCTCGGTGGACGGTCACATCGCCCAGCACGTCAAGGCCAAGGACGTGGCGTGGCACGCCGGCAACTGGTACGTCAACGCCAAGTCGGTCGGCCTCGAACACGAGGGCTTCGCCGCGCAGGGCACCTGGTACACCGAGGCGATGTACCGCAGCTCGGCGAAGCTGGTGCGGTACCTGGCGCTGCGGCTGGGCATCCCGCTGGACCGCCAGCACATCATCGGCCACGACAACGTCCCCGGCATCCTGCCCGGCAACGTCGGCGGCATGCACTGGGACCCGGGCCCGTACTGGGACTGGTCGCACTACTTCGACCTGCTCAAGGCCCCGTTCCGGACCCTCGGTACGCCCCGCACCGGGCTGGTCACCATCGATCCGGACTTCGCCACGAACCGGCCCGCCTTCACCGGCTGCGACACCGCCGGCGTACCGTGCCCGTCGCGCGGCTCCTCCTCGGTGATCCTGCACAGCGCGCCGAGCGCCGACGCCCCGCTCGTCAATGACCTGGGGCTGCGGCCGGACGGCACGCCGGACACCATGCACATCTCCGACCACGGGGCCCGCGCCTCGGCCGGCCAGACGTACGCGGTCGCCGACCGCCGGGGCGACTGGACCGCCATCTGGTACCTCGGTCAGAAGGCCTGGTTCCACAACCCGCCGTCGGCGCCGGCCGCGAAGTGGTCCACCGGCCTGGTGGTCACCCCGAAGCCGGGCCGGGCCACCATCCCCGTGTACGGCAGGGCGTACCCGGAGCAGGCCGCCTACCCGGCGGGCGTGCCGTACCAGGCGATCACCCCGTTGCAGTACACGCTCGCCGCCGGCCAGCGGTACGCCGTCGGCGCGGTGCTGCCGAGCGAGTACTACCGCGCGGTCACCTTCGACGGCTCCTCGCCCGGTGACTGGACCGTGATCCGCGGCGACACCACGTACGTCCAGATCCAGTTCGGACACCGGATCATGTTCGTGAACCTGGCCGACGTGCAGATCCTGCCGTCCCCGGTCGGCGCGCCGCGCTAGCCCGGGACGCCCCCGGACGGGGACGTTCGAACGACGGCGGCCCCCTGTCCCTCGCTTCCCTTGAGGGACAGGGGGCCGAGTTCGCGGACGCGTGTCGAGGCCGGTGGCCGGCGACGTCGACGCGTTCGTAAGCGCGGTCGGTGCAGAGATTAGGTAACCGGGGCGATTCGAGCAAGGCGGGACAGGTCGCGACAGCGCCCGATTCACATCTGGGCAGGTTGCGTACCGGCGGCGTCCGCGTCCCGGCCGACCACCGCGGTCAGCACGTCGTCGAGGGTCACCACCCCGAGCGGCGAACGCCCGTCGCTGACGAGCATCATGTGCCGCCGCTCCCGCCGCATCGCCAACAGCAGGTCCGCCAGGCTGCGCTCCGGCGCCACCACCGCCAGCGGCCGGACCACCTCCGGCGGTACGGGCGCCCGGCGGCTCGCCCCCTCGTACCCAAGGACGTCCTTGACGTGTACGAAGCCGAGCACCCGGCGGGTCGACCGCTGGACCACCGGGAAGCGCGAGCGCCCGGTGCGCGTGGCGAGCACCTCCAGCGACGCCGGTGAGACATCCTCGGCCACGGTGGTCACCGTGGACCACGGCCGCAGGGCGTCCGCCGCGGTACGGCTGTGCAGCGCCAGCGCGGCGGTGATCCGCGCGTGCTCCTCCGAGCCGAGCAGCCCCTCGGTACGGGCCTGGGAGACCAGTCCGGCCAGCTCCTCCGCCGTGAAGACGGTCTTGACCGCGTCCGTGGCCTCGATCCGCCACAGCCGCAGCACCTGGCGCGACGCCCACTTCATCGCCACCAGCAGCGGCTTCGTCGCGTTGCAGAAGGCCAGCATCGCCGGGCCGAGCACCAGCGCGGAGGGCTCCGGCCCGGCCAGCGTGATGTTCTTCGGCACCATCTCGCCGACCACGGTGTGCAGGAAGACAACCACACCGAGGGCCAGGACGAAGGCGGTCGGGTGCACCGCCCGCTCCGGCAGGCCCAGCGTGTGGAACGGATGCTCCAGCAGGTGCGCCAGGGCCGGCTCGGCGATGGCGCCCAGCCCCAGCGAGCAGATGGTGATGCCGAGCTGCGCGCCGGCGATCATCAGCGGGATCTGGTTCATCGCCGACAGCGCCCACCGGGCCCGCTTCGAGGTCGCGGCGAGCGGCTCGATGACGGTACGCCGGGAGGCGATCAGCGCGAACTCGCTGCCCACGAAGAAGGCGTTGCCGAGCAGCAGGACGACGGTGACGACCAGGCTCACGCCACACCCGCCGGTGTCACGGGGTCCTGGCCGGCGCCCGGTGTCGGGGCGGGGTCAGTCGTGGTCGCCATGGGACTCCTCCGGCCGCAGTACCCGCACCTGCTCGATCCGGTGCCGTTCGACCTCGACCACGGTGAACTCGTACCCCTGTTCCTCGACCGTCTCGCCGGCGACCGGGATGTGCCCGAGCCGGGCCAGCAGGAACCCGGCCAGCGTCTCGTACGGCCCCTCGGGCAGGCGGAAGCCCGTCTGCTCGGCCAGTTCGTCCTCGCGCAGCACGCCCTCGACCAGGACGGTCCGTTCGCCGCCCGGCACGGTCAGCTCGACCCGGCCGCTGTCGGCCACCACGTCCGGGTCGAACTCGTCGGCGATCTCGCCGACCAGCTCCTCCACCAGGTCCTCGACCGTGACCACGCCGTCGGTGCCGCCGTACTCGTCGACGACGATCGCGAGGTCCGCGTCGGCCGAGCGCAGCGCCGCCAGCACCCCGTCGAGGTCGAGGCTCTCCGGTACGTAGACCGGCTCCCGCGCCACGGCGGCGACCCTGGTGGCGGCGCGCCGGGCCGGCGGTACGCCCAGCGCGTCCGGCACCCCGGCCACCCCGGTGACCAGGTCGAGCGTCTCCTCGTACACGGGGAACCGGGTCCGGCCGGTCTGCCGGGCCAGTTCCAGCAGCTCCGACACGGTCGCGGTGGCCCGCAGCGCGACCACGTCGACGCGCGGGGTCATCGCCTCCGCGGCCCGCTTGTCGCCGAAGCGGATCGTGCGCTGCAGCAGCATCGCGGTGTCGCTGGGCAGCGCGCCGGCCCGCGCCGAGATCGCGGCGAGCAGTCCCAGCTCCTCGGGCGAACGGGCGCTGGCCAGTTCCTCCTGCGGCTCCACGCCGAGCCGCCGGACCAGCCAGTTCGCCGAGTTGTTCAGGCCCCGGATCAGCCAGCCGAACGCGGTCGAGAAGCCGCGCATCGGCGCCGCCGTGGCCAACGCGGCGGGCATCGGCCGCGCCAGCGCCCCGTTCTTGGGCACCAGCTCGCCGAAGAGCATCGACAGCAGGGTCGCCAGTGCGAGCGCCAGTAGCGACGTCACCGTCTCGGTGTGCGTACCGGCCAGCGGCCGGATCAGCGGGCCGAAGAGCTTGGCCAGGGCCGGCTCGGCGAGATAGCCGGTGAGCAGGGCGGTGATGGTGATGCCGAGCTGCGCCCCGGAGAGCTGGAAGGAGAGTTCGCGCAGCGCCTGCCGTACGGTCCGGGCGCGCCGGTCGCCGCCGGCCGCCCGCTGGTCGATCTCGGCGCGGTCCACCGTGACGAGGGCGAACTCGGCCGCCACGAAGAAGGCGTTGCCGGCGGTCAGCAGCGCGAAGCCGACCAGGGGCAGGAGTGTCGTCAGTACCAGGCTATCGATGATCGGCTCACCTCGGTGCAGATTGTTCCATGCCAGAGCCGGCAACCGCAGGGCCCGGGTCTCGCCCGTCGTCACCGCGCCGTCGCGGCGGGATGGAGGCGGGCGTGGTTTTCCGCAACGGCACCGGTGGGGTAGCCGGGCGGTGGAATCGAGGGACATCCCCAGGGTTCATCCAGCTTGCAGTGATTAGCGTCAGAGCAATGACCGAACTTGCGCACCCGCTCGCCGGCCCGCCCGAACCCACCGGCATCGCCGGCTGGGCCACCGGACTGATGGAGACCCTCGGCGCGCCGGGCGCCGGGCTGGCCGTCGCGCTGGAGAACCTCTTCCCGCCCCTGCCCAGCGAGGTCATCCTGCCGCTCGCCGGCTTCGCCGCCAGCCAGGGCGACATCCACCTCGGCGCGGCGATCTTCTGGACCACGCTCGGCTCCACGGTCGGCGCGGTCGCGCTCTACTACGTCGGCGCCCTGCTCGGGCGGGACCGCACCCGGGCCATCGCGGCGCGGTTGCCGCTGGTGAAGGTCGCCGACGTGGACCGTACCGAGGCGTGGTTCGCACGACACGGCACCAAGGCGGTCTTCTTCGGGCGGATGATCCCGATCTTCCGGAGCCTCATCTCGGTACCGGCCGGGATCGAGCGGATGCCGATAGCGACCTTCCTCGGCCTCACCGCCCTCGGCAGTCTGATCTGGAACACCGTCTTCGTGCTCGCCGGCTATCTGCTCGGCGAGAACTGGTGGCGGGTCGAGGCGTACGTCGGGATCCTCCAGAACGTCGTGATCGCGGCGGTGGTGCTCGGCGTCGGGTACTTCGTCGTCTCCCGCGTGCTCCGCGCCCGCAGCCGGGGCCGGCGCGGCTCCTGAACGCCGCGCCCGGGGCCCTGCCGTCCGCAATCCCGGACGGCAGGGGCCCGACGGCGGAGGCGCTGGCGGCAGGGACCCGTCTGCGGGGGCCCGGCGGCGGAGGCGCTGGCGGCCAGGAGCGGCTCGGCGGCCAGGGCCGGTCGACCGGAGGCCGCCGAGGGCAGGCCGTGGTCACAAGGGCGGGCTGTCAGGAGCCGAGATAGCGCAGGACCGCCAGCACCCGGCGGCTGTAGCCGCTCACCCGGGACAGGTCCAGCTTGTCGAAGATGGCGTTGACGTGCTTCTCCACCCCGCTCTGCGAGATGTGGAGCTGGCTCGCGATGGTGGCGTTGGTGTGCCCCTGTGCCATGTGGTCCAGCACCGCCCGCTCCCGCTCGGTCAGCCGGCTCAGCGGGTCGGCGTGGCTGGTGCGCGCGAGCAGCTGGCGTACCACCTCGGGATCGAAGGCGGTCCCGCCGTCACTGACCCGCCGCAACGCGTCCAGGAACTCCTCCACCTGTACGACCCGGTCCTTGAGCAGGTACCCGACCCCCTCGGTACGCGTGCTGAGCAGCTCGACGGCGTACCGCTTCTCCACGTACTGGGAGAGGACCAGCACCCCGACGGCGGGCCAGCCGCGGCGGATCTCCAGCGCGGCGCGCAGCCCCTCGTCGGTGTGCGTGGGTGGCATCCGTACGTCCGCCACCACCACGTCCGGCTGTTCCGCCGCGACCGCCGCGACCAGCGCGTCCCCGTCGCCGACCGCCGCCACCACCTCGTGGCCCTCGTCCGCGAGCAGCCGGACCAGCCCCTCCCGCAGCAGGGTCGAGTCCTCGGCCAGGATCACGCGCACGGCAGCTCCGCGGTCAGCGTCGTCGGTCCGCCGGGCGGGCTGACCACCCGGAACTCCCCGTCCAGGGCGGCCACCCGCCGGGCCAGTCCGGCCAGCCCGCTGCCGGCCGGGTCGGCCCCGCCGATGCCGTCGTCGCGCACCGAGACGACGAGGAGACCGTCGCGGGCGCCGACCTCGACGGTGACCTGGCTGGCCCGGGCGTGCTTGGCCGCGTTCGTCACCGCCTCCGAGACGACGAAGTAGGCGGCCGTCTCGACCGCGCCCGGCGGGCGGTCCGGCAGGCGGCAGTCGAGGCGTACCGGCAGCCCGGCGTGCTCGGCCACCCGGGCGAGCGCGTCGCCCAGCCCCAGGTTGTCCAGCGCGGTCGGGTAGACCCGCCAGGCGACCTCGCGCAGTTCGTCGAGGATCTGCCCGGACTGCTCGTGCGCCTGGCGCAGCAGCTCGGCGGCCCTGGCCGGGTCGGCGGTACGGCGGGCCCGCCCGAGCAGCATGCCCATCGCGACCAGCCGCTGCTGCACCCCGTCGTGCAGGTCCCGCTCGATCCGCCGGCGCTCGGCATCCACGGCGGCGACCACGCCGGCCCGGCTGGCGGCCAGCTCGGCGATGCGCCGCCGCAGCAGCTCCCGGTCGCCGGGGCCGAGCAGGCGCCGGGCCAGCCGCCGGTCCAGGCCGCCCCAGCCGGCGAAGCCCTGGATGATCAGAAAGCCGAGCAGCACCGAACCGACGAGTTGCTGGGCGACGTCGGAGAGGGTGCTGCGGCCGGTGCAGAGGTCCCAGGCCCAGACCAGCCCGGAGGTCAGCCCCCAGGCGAAGAGCAGCAGCAGGAATCCGCCGAGCAGCCCGACGAGCCAGCGCAGCGCCAGGTACCGGCGGGCGCGCGGCAGGTCGTACCCGCCGGGAACCTCGGCGCCCAGGAGACCCGCGAGGCGCCGGCGGTGCAGCTCGACCAGCGGGCGGGCGAGCGCGTCGTAGCGCTCCGCCGGCACCGGGTGGCCGGCCGGGCGGTTCCGGCGGCGCAGCGGCAGGAGCAGCCCGTACCCGACGAGGTAGGCGACGTCGAGCGGCACCGTGAGCGCGCCGAGCAGGGCGCCGGCGAGCAGCCGTACGCCCGACCGGGCCGGCCGCGCGACGCGCGCCCGCCACCGGCGCGGCGGGGCCGGGGCGGGCGGCCCGGCCGGCGGCGGTACGGGTGGGGCGGCGGGGAACGGTGGCACGAGCGCGAGGCTACCGCTGCGGTTTTCCGCAGTACGCGAGCTGTGACGCGCCCCAGCCCGCGGCACGGCGGGCTCGGCTGCCCGTCGCGACCGGTCGGCTCAGCTGCCCGTCGCGGCCGGTTCGGGTCGGGTCTGCGGCTCCGGCTTGACCGAGCGGAGCAGCACGGTGGCGACGTCGACGACCTCCACGTCGTCGGCGACGCCCTTGCCGGTGACCCCGTCGGTCAGCATGGTCTTGCAGAACGGGCAGCCGACCGCGATGGTCTTCGCGCCGGTGGCGATCGCCTCCTCGACCCGCTCCACGTTAATCCGCTTGCCGATCCGCTCCTCCATCCACATCCGGGCGCCGCCGGCGCCGCAGCAGAAGGAGCGCTCGCTGTTGCGGGGCATCTCGACCAGCCCGTCGGCGGTGGGCGTGCCCGTACCGGCGACGGCGCTGCCGAGCACCTCGCGCGGCGGGCTGAAGATCCGGTTGTGCCGGCCCAGGTAGCACGGGTCGTGGTAGGTGACCCCGCCGTCGACCGGCTTGACCGGGGTGAGCCGGCCGGTGGCGACCAGGTGGGCCAGCAGCTGCGTGTGGTGCACGACCTCGAACTCGCCGCCGAGCTGGCCGTACTCGTTGGCCAGGGTGTTGAAGCAGTGCGGGCAGGTGGCGACGATCCGGCGCTTGGCCCGCTCCCGGTCGCCGAACGCCTCGTTCAGGGTCTCCACGTTCTGCTGGGCCAGCATCTGGAAGACGAACTCGTTGCCGATGCGTCGGGCGGGGTCGCCCGTGCAGGTCTCGCCCTCACCGAGGATCGCGAAGTTGACCTCGGCCTGATGCAGCAGGGTCGCGACGGCCTGCGTGGTCTTCTTGGCCCGGTCCTCGAAGGCACCCGCGCAGCCGACCCAGAGCAGGTACTCGAAGTCGTCCACCTCGCCGACCCGCGGTACCTCGAAGTCCAGGCCCTTGGTCCAGTCCTCGCGGGTGTTCTGCGGAGCGCCCCACGGGTTGCCCTTGTTCTCCAGGTTGCGCAGCATCACGCCCGCCTCGGACGGGAAGCTGGACTCGATCATCACCTGGTAGCGGCGCATGTCGACGATGTGGTCGACGTGCTCGATGTCGACCGGGCACTGCTCGACGCAGGCGCCGCAGGTGGTGCAGGACCAGAGCACGTCCGGGTCGATCACGCCGCCCTCCGCGGCGCCGCCGATCAACGGGCGGTCCGCCTCGGCCAGGGCGAGTACGTCCATGTGCGCGAGTTGGGCGGCGGTGGCCTTCTCCTCGCCGGTGAGGTCCTTGCCGCCGCCGGCCAGCAGGTAGGGCGCCTTCGCGTACGCGTGGTCGCGCAGGCTCAGTACCAGCAGCTTCGGCGAGAGCGGCTTGCCGGTGTTCCAAGCCGGGCACTGCGACTGGCAGCGACCGCACTCGGTGCAGGTGGTGAAGTCGAGCAGCCCCTTCCACGTGAACTGCTCCACCTGACCGACGCCGAACTGGTCGGTCTCCGGGTCGGCCTCCTCGAAGTCCAGGGGCTTGCCGGCGCTCATCATCGGGCGCAGCGCGCCGAGCCCGGAACCGCGCCGGCCGGGGTTGCGCTTGAAGTAGATGTTGAAGAACGCGGCGAAGCGGTGCCAGGCGACGCCCATCGTCACGTTCAGCGCGATGACGATCACCCAGGTCATCGAGATAGCGATCTTGACGAGGGCGACCACGCTGACGCCGGCGTCCCAGTCGGGCAGCACCGCGCCGACCGCGTGGCTGACCGGGGTGGCCCAGGCCGGGAACTCGAAGTGGCCGGTCGCCACCTTGAAGCCGCGGATCAGGAAGCCGCAGACCAGCACGGCCAGCACGACGGCCTCGACGAAGTACCCCTGCCACATGGTCGAGCCGGTGAAGCGCGAGCGCCGTTCCGGGTTGCCGGGGCGGTTGCGCAGCCGGATGGCGATCAGCACCAGGATGCCGGCCAGTCCCAGCACTCCGATGACCTCGGTGACCAGGCCGTAGACCACCCAGCCGCCGATCAGCGGGAGGCCGCCGCCCGGCGTCACCACCTCGAAGTACGCCTCGAGGACCAGCAGCGAGAGGACGACGAAGGCGACCATGACGAACCAGTGGGCCGCCCCGACCACGCTCCACCGGAGCATCCGGGTGTGACCGGCCGTCTCGGCCAGCATGGTCCTGGTGCGGGTGGCCGGGTCGGTGAATCGTTCCGGGTCCGGCTGGCCCAGCCGTACCACCGCAACCATCCGCAGCACGGCGCGTACCGCCAGCCACGCCGCGACGGCGGTGACGGCGGCGGCGAGGACCGTGGTGACGATCTGGACGCTGCCCATGGGTTAGAGCCTCCGGGTCTACTGCGTGGTCGTGCGGCTGGGTGACCGCCGAGGCGGTCGGGGCCGCGCCTTGAGCCGCAGCCTACCCGCTAGGTTACCCATGAGTAACGTGAGGAACCTCGCAAGCCCCGCGCCGGGGGGTGCAGAATGGCCCGCCCAACGACGGGCGGGCCGGCTACGACGTGATCGGTCGGCGCCGCGCTCCGCGCGGCGCCGGGTCAGCGGGAAACCGTGGCGAGGGTCAGCGCCAGCGCGAGAGCAGGATCAGCGACGCCACCATCGCGCCGAACCCGACCGCGAGGTTCCAGTACTGCCAGCTGGCGACCGGGTACTCCGTCTCGGAGAGGTAGTAGACGACCAGCCAGCCGATACCAAAGACGATCAAAGCCACCGCGGTGATCGGCAGCCAGATCGGGCTAGGCTTGCGCGTCGCCGCGGTTGCCACCGGCCGTACGTCGGTCGGCGGGGTGTACACCTTCTTCTTACGTACCTGAGACTTTGGCACGACGCTCTCCTGAGGGGGTGGTGATCCTCGTCCGGCCTGACAACCGGGCACGGGGGCGACGGTCCATGGCCAATAATGTTCGACAGCTAGCGTAGTCGCGAGAGCCCGCTCAGGCCATGAACGGGGGCAAGCGAGTACGGGCGGTAACCGGAGCGGGCCCGTCAACCGAGTGCCCGCACCGGCGGCGACCCCGCCCGGGGTCGCCGGAAATGGTGACCGGCACGGCCTCGCCCGGGGCGGCCGGCACGGCGACTGGTGCGAGAGAGGGCAGACTCGGTGGAGTACACGTCCGGCGCGGCTTCCTGGCGCAAGGTCATTCGCCGGGCCGTCGTGGGGTTGCTACCCCGACGATCATGGCAGCGTCGTCCTGGCTGGTCAATGGCGGTCCCCGTGATCGCCCTGGCGGCCGGGCTGCTCTTCACCACAACCGCCACCAGCGCCGGCGGTACGGCCCTGCGGGAGGACCGCCGGCCGCAGCTGGCCCAGCTCATCAAGGACCGCCGCGACCAGGTGGCGGCCAGCGAGGCACGCGCCGCGGCGCTGCGCGCCAAGGTCGAGAGCCAGACCGAGGCGCTGGCCGGATCGGACGCACCGATCGCGGCGCAGCGTAGTCGCGCGAACGCCAGCCGCCAGGCGGCCGGCCTCACCGCGCTGAGCGGGCCCGGCATCACGGTCGAACTGAACGACGCGCCGCAGCTCGGCGACGGCAGCCTGCCCGACGGGGCCAGCAACGACGACCTCGTGGTGCACCAGGGGGACGTACAGGCCGTCGTCAACGCGCTCTGGGCCGGCGGAGCCGAGGCCATGTCCATCATGAACGTCCGCGTACTCGCCACGAGCGCGGTACGCTGCGTTGGCAACACGCTGCTGCTACACGGGCGGGTCTACTCGCCGCCGTTCAAGATCATAGCAATCGGCGATCCCGCGGCCATGCAGCAGGCACTCGCCGCCTCCGAGGGGGTCCGGTTGTTCAAGGACGCCGTTGATCACTATCAGCTCGGCTACCGGGAAACCGTCTCCGAGGTGACCGTTCCGGCGTACGACGGATCGACCGCCCTGCGCTTCGCGAAGGTTCCCGAGTGAGCTGGCCCCCGGACGAAACGTCCCCCGAGCGCGGGCGCCACCGCGCCGCGCAGGCCGACGACTCGACCGCCCTGATCCCGCGGCTCGTCGAGCCGGAGCACCCCGTACCGCCCGGTGTAGCGCCCGGCCATTCCGTAGCGCCCGGCCAGGCCGTACCGCCGAGCCCGCCGGAGCGTCCGGCGCCCGGCGCGGTACCCCCGACGGCGCCGGACCGGGACCCCGCCGGGTACGGCGGGGAGCGCCCAGCGGTCCCGCCGCCGGCCTGGCCCGGTGCCGCCGCGGCCCGGAGCACGGCCGACCCGTCCACCGCCAGCTTCCCGACGACCGGCTCGCCGGGTTCCGGCCCGGCGCGCGGGACCCGGCCGCCCGCGCCGGGCTACCCCGGCGCCGAGTCGCTCCCGCCCGGCTACCCCAGGGCCGGCGCGCCCGGCTACCCGGGCGGCGGCCCGCCCGGCGAGCCCGGAGCCGGCGCGCCCGGGTATCACGAGGCTGGCGCGCCCGGGTATCACGGGGCTGGCGGGTCCGCCGCCGGCCATCCCGCCGCCGACTCCTTCGCCGGCTCTCCGGGCACCGGTTTCGGATCCACGCCCGCGTCGGCCGGTTCGGAGCCGACCGCGAACTTACCCACAATCGGTTCCCGCGGCGGCGGACCGGCGGCCGGCTCTCCGATTCCCGCGCCCGGTTCGCCGATCCCGGCCGGCCCCCCGGTCCCCACGGCGGGCGAACCGACGCCGGTCCGGGGCGACCATGCCGGCGGGCGGGTCCAGCCGCCGCGGTCCGCCGCGCCCGAGACCCTGGGATGGCCGGCAACGTCCGCTCAGCCCGGTAACTGGGGTGCGCCGACCCCACCGCGCGGGCCGGCCCTACCGCAACCGTCGGCGCCCGGGTCGGCCACGCCGGGCGGCCCCGCCGGCGCAACCCGGCCGGGCCAGCCGTCGACGGCCGGCGCCCAGGAGAGCGCTCCGGCGGCGCGCCCCAAGCCGAGCGACACGCCCACCACCGTCATCTCCGCCATCCGGGACGACCAGATCCAGTCGACCGCGGTGATTCCCGTCGTGCCGGTACGCAAGCCCGCCCCGGACGAGACCGCGCTGATCGGGGCCGTTCCACCGGTGGACCCGAAGGCGGCCGAGCCGGACGCCGCCGGAGCGGCCGGGGACGACGGCCCGCGGCGCGGCGAGCGGGTGGTCAAGCTCCGGCCCGAGCGCACGGACGAGGGGTACCAGAGCGTCTACTCCGAGCTGACCCGCCCCACGGTGGGCTCCCGGATCCGCGGCACCGTACGGGTCAGCGGCGAGCTGCTGATCACGTTCGGCCTGGTCGTCCTCCTCTTCGCGGGCTACGAGGTCTGGGGCAAGTCCGCCATCGTCAGCGCCCACCAGGACGACCTCACCTCGCAGCTGGCCCAGGCGTGGGACGACGGCGGCACCGATCCGACGGTGGGTCCCACCGCCTCGGCCGCACCGCTCGCGCCGCCGGCCGAGGGCAAGCCGATCGCCGGTCTCTACATCCCGAAGCTGGACAAGCACTGGGTCGTGGTGCAGGGCGTCAGCCAGAAGGACATCCGGTACGCGCCCGGGCACTATCCGCAGAGCGCCCTGCCGGGTCAGATCGGCAACTTCGCGGTCGCCGGGCACCGCAACCGGGCCACGTTCTGGCGGCTGGACGAGCTCAAGAACGGCGACCCGATCGTGGTCGAGTCGCAGACCGACTGGTTCGTCTACCACGTGGCGCAGACCCGGATCGTACGGCCGAACCAGATCGAGGTGGTCGCGCCGGTACCGGGCCAGCCGACCGCGACGCCCACCAAGGCGATGCTGACGCTGACCACCTGCAACCCGAAGTTCAACAACTACCAGCGCCTGATCATCCATGCCGAGTTGGTGAGCACGGCGCCGAAGTCGGCCGGGCGCCCGGTCGAGCTGGGAGACTGAGCCTGCGATGTACGCCTGGATCTGGCGGCGCCTGCCGTTCGGGCTGCCCGGCAAGCTGATCGGCTCGCTGCTCATCGCGGGGGCGGTGGTCGCCCTGCTCTGGTACGTGGTCTTCCCCTGGGCCGAGCCGCTGCTGCCCTTCGACGACGTCCAGGTGACCCAGGACTCCGGCGTACCGGGGGATCCCGCCGGGGGCGGCCCGGGCGTCGAGGGTGACGTGCCGGGCAGCGACCACGACATCCCGTACGACACGACCCACCAGAACACCCCGCCCCCCTCCACCTCGCCGAGCAGGTAATCGGATGCGCATCCTGGTCATCGACAACTACGACTCGTTCGTCTTCAACCTGGTGCAGTACCTCGGCCAGCTCGGCGCGGAGTGCGACGTACGACGGAACGACCAGGTCACCCTCGCCGAGGTCGGCCGGGCGGGCGCGGACGGCGTGCTCCTGTCACCCGGCCCGGGTACGCCCGAACGCGCCGGGATCTGCCTCGACGTGGTCCGCGAGTACGGCGGCAAGCTCCCGATCCTCGGCGTCTGCCTCGGGCATCAGGCGATCGGCGCCGCCTTCGGAGCGACCGTGGACCGGGCACCGGAGCTGCTGCACGGCAAGACCTCCGAGGTGCGGCACGACGGGGCCGGGGTGCTCGCCGGCCTGCCCGATCCGTTCACCGCGACCCGGTACCACTCGCTGGCGGTGCTCTCCGAGACCCTGCCGGACGAGATCGAGGTGACCGGCCGGACCGGATCGGGCGTGGTCATGGCGATGCGGCACCGTACGCTGCCGATCGAGGGGGTGCAGTTCCATCCGGAGTCGGTACTGACCGAGGGTGGGCACCTCATGCTCGCGAACTGGCTGGCGGGCTGCGGCCTGGCCGAGGCGCTCGACCGGGCGCCCGCCCTCGCCGCCGAGGTGGATGCCCGCCGCCGTGCGGCCTTCGCCACCGTCTAGGCACTATCCGGGGCAGCCGGGCGCCACCGCGACGCCGGCCGCGTCGCGATCGCGGGCGGGCCCCGCGCCTCAGGTGCTACCGGCGTCGGCCGGGGAGGCGATTGCGAGGCCGACGCCGGCCGGGCGCGATCGCCGGCCGGCGCCAGCGGCGCTCAGTGTCGGGACGAGGGCGTCGGGGTCGGAACGGCCGCGCCGCCGCCGGACCCGCCGAGGCCGGGAAAGAGACCCCCCGCACCCGTGCCCGGCTGCCCGGTCGTCGCGCTCGGGTCCGGGCTCGGATCGTCCTGGCCCTCGATGACGACGATCGTGACGGTCGAACCCGCGGGAAGCTTGACACCCTGGCCCGGATCCTGGTCGACCACCTCACCGTCGGAGTCCGCCGAACCGCGCTGTGGTTCGACGTCCACCTTGAAGCCGGCCCGCTCGATCTCGCGCTTGGCGTCCGCCTCCGACTTGCCGACCACGTACGGCACCGTCTTGAGGTTGCCCTTCGAGTAGGTGACCGTGACCTGGCTGCCGGCGTCCACCGTCTGGCCCTCGTCCGGGCTCACGTCGAGGACGGTGTTCTCCTTCTTGCTGCTCTCCTGCGCCACCGGCTTGACCTTGAAGCCCTGTCCCTCCAGGGTGCCCGTGACGTACTGGAGGTCCTTTCCGACCAGGTCGGTCGGAATCTTCACGCTCGGCTTGCCGCCGCAGACCACGATCGCCACCTGTGCCCGCGGCGCCACGGCCGCGCCGCCGATCGGGTTCTGGCTGATCACCTGGTCCTTGACGCAGTCGTTGTTGAAGGTCGGCGACGGGCTCGGCAGCAGGTTGGCCTGCTGGAGCTGGGCGATCGCGTCGGCCTGGCTGCGGCCCTGGACGTCCGGTACCGCGATGTCGTCGGGCTTCTGGTTCTGCTGCGACAGCAGCGCGGCGACCAGCGCGACGACCGCCAGCACGCCCAGGCCGCTCAGCGTGGCGAGCAGCCACGCCGATCCGCGGCGGCGGCGCGAGTCGCCGGGACGGCTCGGCATCGGCCGGGTGCCCGCGCCCATGCCGCCGCCCGCCGGCATGCCGCCGCGGGCGATGTTCTGCGGCATCGCGACGGTCTCGTCCTGCCGGAGCACCGGGGTCGCCATGACCGGCCGGCCGGCGGCCGCCCGGAGCAGGTCGGCCCGCATCTCCGCGGCGCTCTGGTAGCGGTTGAGCGGGTTCTTCGACAGCGCCTTGAGCACGATCGAGTCGATCGCCGGGGTGACGTCCGGGTTGATGTCGCTCGGGGTCGGCGGATCCTCCCGCACGTGCTGGTACGCGACGCTGACCGGGCTGTCGCCGACGAACGGCGGGTGCCCGCAGAGCAGCTCGAAGATCACGCAGCCGGCCGCGTACACGTCGGAGCGGGCGTCGACCGCCTCGCCCCGGGCCTGCTCCGGGGAGAGGTACTGCGCGGTACCGATCACGGCGGAGGTCTGCGTCATGGTGGTGGCGCCGCTGGCCAGGGCCCGGGCGATACCGAAGTCCATGACCTTGACCTGGCCGGTCAGGGTCAGCATCACGTTGCCGGGCTTGATGTCCCGGTGGATGATGCCGTGCCGGTGGCTGAACTCCAGCGCCGCGCAGATGTCGGCGGTGATCTCCAGCGCCCGGCGCGGCATGAGTCGTCCCTCGGCCGCCAGCACCTCCTTGAGGGTGCGGCCGTTGACGAACTCCATGACGATGAAGGGCAGGGTCTCGCCGGTCGGCGCGATCTCCTCGCCCGTGTCGTAGACCGCGACGATGGCCGGGTGGTTGAGCGAAGCGGCATTCTGCGCCTCGCGGCGGAAACGCATCTGGAACGTGGCATCGCGGGCCAGGTCGGTACGAAGCATCTTGATCGCGACGTCCCGGCCGAGCCGGAGGTCGCGCCCCCGGTGCACCTCGGCCATGCCGCCGTAGCCGAGCAGCTCGCCGACCTGGTACCTGCCACCGAGCAGGCGGGCCTGCGCAGTCATCTCGTCAGTCGTCCTTCGCTCATCTGGTCATCCCGCCGGCCAGCACGACCCGCTCACTCCGACGGTACGGCGCGTTTGGCGAAACGTCGCGTCCAGTTACCTGCCGCGACCCTAGCGACACGTTCTGCTGGGGGGTAACGGCCATCCCGGCCGTGGTGTCCCGATTGAGGTTGTAGGAAATCACGCCTGAGCAGATCAGCACGATCAGGCCCACCACGACCGCGAGCAGCACCAACAACGGGCGGCTCAGCCCGGAGTCCTGGGGTGGCGGCGCCGACGGCCGGGCGTAGCCCGGGTACGAGGGCGCCTGCCGGGGCGGTGCGGCCGGCGGCACGGCGGCCGCGCCGCGCCCGTACCCGGGGGTGGTCGCACCGGGCGGGGTCGGGGTCGCCGAGCCCATCGGCCGGGGCGGGACGGCCACCGGCGAACCCGGCGGTGGACCGCCGACCGGTGGTTGCGGCGGCGTCGCCCGCCCCCGCGTCGGGGCCACGGGCGAACCGGGTGCCACGGGCGAACCGGGCGCGACGGGGGAACCGGGCACCGCGGCGGTGCCGGTCGGCTGCCCGACGCGCGGCGGAACGCTGGTCGGCCGCCCGGGCGGGGGCACCGGGGCCGCCACCGGCGAACCGTGCGGGACCGGCGCTCCGGGCACCATTCCCCGTCCCGCGTTCGCCGGCACGGCCAGCGTCGCGGCGGCCTGCCGGGCCACCGCCGCCAGGCTGGAGGCGCTCGGCCAGCGGGCCGCCGGGTCCTTCGCCATGGCACGTTCGACGATGGCCCGTACCGCCGGCGGGATGTCGGCCGGCAGCGGGCGCGGCGCCTCCCGTACGTGCTTGATGGCGATTTCGAGCGGGTTCTCGCCCTCGAAGGGGCGCCGACCGGCAAGGCACTGGTACGCGACCACGCCGAGCGCGTACACGTCCGAGCTGGGCGTCGCGACCGCGCCCGACGCCTGCTCCGGGGAGATGTACGAGGCGGTGCCGAGCACCGAACCGGCCGCGGTGAGCTGCCCCACCATGTCGGAGCGGGCGATGCCGAAGTCCGTGAGGACCAGCGTGCCGTTCGGCCGGACCAGCAGGTTCCCGGGCTTCACGTCCCGGTGCACGATGCCCTTGTCGTGGGCCGCCTGAAGCGCGTCGGCCGCCTGCGCGACGAGCGCCATGGTCCGGGCCGGGGTCAGCCGGCCCACCCGGCCGAGGGTCCGCGACAGCGCGTCGCCCTCGACGTACTCCATCACCAGGAAGGCGATCTGGTTGTCGCTGCCGTAGTCGTAGACGTCCACCACGCCCGGGTGGTTGATGGTCGCCATGGTCCGCGCCTCGCCGCGGAAGCGCTCGGCGAAACCGGGCTCGTCCAGCAGCGCCGGGAGCAGCACCTTCACGGCGACCGTACGGCCCAGCACCTCGTCGGTACCGCGCCAGACATCGCCCATCCCGCCGCTGGCGATGCGCTCGTCGAGCAGGTACCGGTTGCCGAGCTGGACCCCGGGGCTGAGCATCGTCACTTGCCTCCGCGGATCACGGAACGCATGATCTGGCCGGCGATCCGGGCCGCCTCGGCGCTGCCGCCCGGACCAGCCTGCTCCAGCATGACCGCGACCGCCGAGATCGGCTGGCCGTCGCGCATCGCGAAGCCGATGAACCAGCCGTGGTCGTCGACGTCGGCGCTGGACTGGGCGGTACCGGTCTTGCCGCCGACCGTGTAGCCCTCGATCCGGGCGTTCTTGCCGGTGCCGTTCTGCACCACGCTGACCATCATGTCCTGCAGGTCGCGGGCGACCTGCCCGTTGACCGGCTGGCGCAGCGACTTGGGCGCCGCCTTGTAGTAGGTGGTGGTGCGATCCGAACCCCGCAGCTGGTCGACCAGGTACGGGCGCATCTGGGTACCGCCGTTGGCGACCGCCGCGGCGATCATCGCGCCTTCGAGCGGCGTCATCCGTACGTTGTTCTGGCCGATCGCCGACTGGGCCAGCGCGGCCGGGTCCTCGCCGCCGTCCGGATTCTGGATGTCACCGGTGTGGCTCGCGGCGACCGGCAGCCCACCCTCGTTGAGCTGGCCGACGGTGAGGTCGTCCTGCTCGAACCCGAACTGGCGCGCCTTCTCCTTGATCTTGTCAGCCCCGAGCTTCACGCCGAGCTGCGCGAATCCGGTGTTGCAGGACTCGGTCAGCGCCTCGATCAGGCTGACCTGCGGCTCCGGGCAGATCGACGGGGCGGCGTTGCGGATGTCGCTGCCGGAGGTCGGGGCCCGGTAGACCGGGCCGGCCGGAATCTGCGTCTCCTTGGTGTAGCCCGACTCCAGCGCGGCGGCCGCGTCGATCACCTTGAAGGTAGATCCCGGCGGGAACGTCTCGCTCAGGGCGCGGTTCTTCAGCGGGCCGTTCTTGTCCGCGGTCAGCTTGTCGTACTCCGCCTGCGCCACGTCCGTGTCGTGGTTCGCGAGCGGGTTCGGGTCGAAGCTCGGCATGGAGACCAGCGCCTGGATCGCCCCGGTGCGCGGGTCGATCGCCACCGCCGCGCCCTTGGTGGCGCCCACCTTGTTGTTGCTGAGCTGGTTGTAGGCGGTCTCCTGGGCGGCGGTGGAGAGCGTCAGCAGCACGTTGCCGCCGGCGGTCTGGTCGCCGGTGAAGAGGTCCCGGATCCGGTCGGCCACCAGCTCGTCGCTGTTGCCGGCGAGAAAGTCGTTCTCGGTGCGCTCGATCCCGGTGGCGGCCAGGTTGACCGGCTGGTAGCCGAGCACGTGCGCGTACGCCGGGCCCTTCGGGTAGGTGCGCAGGAACTTCAGCTCGCCGCTGGTCTCCTTGCTGGTGGCGATCGGAATGCCGCTCGCCTCGATGTTGCCGCGCTTGCGGTCGTACTCGGCGACCTGGACGCGGCCGTTGTAGTCGCTGTTGCGGTACTCGTCGGCCTTGTAGGCCTGCACCCAGTTCAGGTTCGCGAAGAGCAGGCCGAACAGGATCATGACAACCACGCCGACCCGGCGCAGGGGCGCGTTCACGGGCGGATCACCTCCGTCGGGGCGCCGTGCAGCTGTTCCGGTACCGCCGGACCGGCGTTCGCCGGGCGGGCCGGCGAGTTGCCGGTCACCGGGCGGCGGGCCGCATCGGAGACGCGGAGCAGGACGGCGATGAGCAGCCAGTTCGCCATGAGCGACGAACCACCGGCGGAGAGGAACGGGGTGGTCTGACCGGTCAGCGGGATGAGCTTGCTGATCCCGCCGACGATGACGAAGACCTGCAGCCCGAGGGTGAAGGCGAGACCGCCGGCGAGCAGCTTGCCGAAGGAGTCCCGTACCGCCAGCGCGGCCCGCAGCCCGCGCTCGACGACCAGCAGGTATATCACCAGCAGCGCGCTGAGGCCGAAGAGGCCCAGCTCCTCGCCGAGTCCGGCGAAGATGAAGTCGTTCTGCACCTCGGGCACCTTCAGCGGCTGGCCACCGCCCGGCCCGGCCCCGAAGAGGCCGCCGGTGCCGAGCCCGAGCAGCCCCTGCACCAACTGGTACCCGTCGTTGTAGGGGTCGGCGAAGGGGTCGAGCCAGATCTCGGCACGCAGGTGGAAGTTGGCGAACGGGCCGCCGATCGTGCCGCCCAGGAAGTACGCGAGGAACGCGCCGCCGAAGAAGAGCAGCAGACCGATGATCAGCCAGCTGACCCGTTCGGTCGCGATGTAGAGCGTCACGACGAACATGCCGAAGTAGAGCAGCGAGGTGCCGAGGTCCTTCTCGAAGACCAGCACCATCAGACTGACCACCCAGACCCCGACGACCGGACCGAGGTCGCGGCCCCGGGGGAAGTCGATGCCGAGGAAGCGGCGGCTGGCCAGGGAGAGCACCTCGCGCTTGCGCACCAGGTAGTACGCGAAGAAGACGAGCAGGGCCAGCTTGGCGAACTCACCCGGCTGGATCTGGAAGCCGCCGAACTTGATCCACAGCTTCGCGCCGTTGACCTCGGACATGCTCCCCGGGAGCACCGCCGGTATCAGCACCAGCACGATGCCGGCGAGCCCGATGGTGTAGGGGTTGCGCGAGAGCGAACGGTGGTCGCGGACCACGACCAGCAGCGCGGCGGCGAGGATCACCGCGGCCAGGGTCCAGGCGAGCTGCCGCCCGCCGATGCCCGCGAAGATCGGGAAGTGCATCCGCTCGTCCGGGTCGGCCTTGGCCAGGTCGATCCGGCGCAGGAAGCCGACGCCGATCCCGTTGAGCAGCGCCACCGCCGGCAGCAGCACCGGATCGGCGTACGGCGCCAGGAAGCGGATCACCACGTGCAGGCTGAGGAAGACCGCGGCGAGCGCGGCGGTCGGTACCCAGAAGTCGGGCGTGACCGTGTCGAACAGGTTCGCCTCGATCGTGGCCGAGTAGACCGCCACCAGCAGCATCGCCAGCAGCAGGAGCGCCAACTCGGCGTTGCGCCGGGACTTGGAGATCCGGACACGAGGCATCTCGCCCGTGGCTGCGGGCGTCGCCGCCGGTCTGGCCGGAGCGGTCACAATCGATACCTCGGATCGTTTGAACTGGCGCTCACTCCGCCGAGCGGCAGGCCGTCGGATCGATGCCCGGCTGGACCGCGTCGGAGGGGAGAGCGTCGGGACTGTCTGATGGGTCGGGGGTCTCCGGGGGGTTGCTGGCGTCGGGGGTGGCGCTCGGGTCGGTCCCGGTGCCGGCCGGCGGTGCGGGCGTGCCGTTCACCGTCGAGGGGGTGGCCGTCGGGCTCGGCGGGCAGGTCGGCTTCAGGTTCGGGTTGGCCGGGTCCTCGCTGGTCAGCTCGGCGAGCCGGCGCTCGGCGTCCGGCTCGTCCTTGGCCGTGATCCCCTGCTTGACCTGCTCCTGCGCGGCGGCCGTGAGGTCGTTGAGCTGCGCGTCGCTGGTCGAGTGCACGCTGGAGAGGTCGAAGCCGGCGATCTGACCCGGTACGCCCCGGAACACCGCGAGCCGGCCGTCGTCGGTCGCGCCGACGTAGTACTGCCGCTGCGTGTAGTTCCAACCGAACCAGAGGCCGCCGCCGACGAGCCCCAGCAGTACGACGAGGAGCGCCGCCGTACGCACCGGGTGCCGCCGGGGACGCTCCGACTCGTCGTCGCGACCGTTGGCGGGCGGGTCCGGCTCCGGACTGGCCGGGCGGGGGGCGTTCAGCGCCGAGGCGCGGGCGGCCGGGGTCGACCGGTCGGCCGAGGTCGCCATGCCCCGGTCCCGGGCCGCGGCCCCGCCGACGATCGGCGCCGCCTCGACGATGTCCTGGTCGGTGGCGTCGGCGACGACCACCGTGATGTTGTCGGGGCCACCGCCGCGCAGCGCCAACTGGACGAGGCGCTGTACGCACTCCTGCGGGTCGGAGTACTCCCGCAGGGTGTCCCCGATGGTCTCGGCGCTGACGACGCCCGAGAGACCGTCGCTGCAGATCAGGTACCGGTCGCCGGGAAGCACCTGGCGTACCGAGTACTCGGGGTCGATGTCCCGGCCGTCCAGGGCCCGGGTGAGCAGCGAGCGCTGGGGGTGGCTGCTCGCCTCCTCCAGGCTGATCCGCCCCTCGTCGACCAGCATCTGGACGTACGTGTCGTCCTTGGTGATCTGGTTGAACTCGCCGTCCCGGAGCAGGTAGGCACGGGAGTCACCGATGTGCACCATGCCGATCTTGCTGCCGGAGAAGAGGGTCGCGGTGAGCGTGGTGCCCATGCCCTCGAGCTGAGGGTTGGCGTCCACGGTGTCGCGCAGTTGTTGGTTGGCGGTGTCGACGGCTGAACGCAGCGCGTCCACGAGGGCGTCGCCGGGGACGTCCTCGTCGAGGGGAGCCATCGCACCGATGACGATGTTGCTCGCGACGTCACCGGCGGCCATGCCGCCCATGCCGTCGGCAACGGCGAGTAGCCGCGGGCCTGCGTAGACGGAGTCTTGGTTTCCGTCTCGGATCAGACCGCGGTCGCTGTGGGCCGCATAGCGAAGGGTCAGAGTCATGGCCGTAACTCGAGGGAAGTGCGGCCGATGCGGATCGGCACGCCGAGGGGGACGGGGGTTGGTCCGGTGACCTTAGCGCGATCCAGGTAGGTGCCGTTAGTCGATCCGAGATCTTCTACGAACCACTGACCGGACCGGGGTACGAGTCGTGCGTGTCGGGCCGACGCGTAGTCATCGGTGATGACCAGGGTCGAATCCTCCGCGCGCCCGATGGTTATCTGGGCCTCGCCGAGGGTGATCCGGGTACCGGCGAGCTGTCCCGCGGTGACCACGAGTTGGTGAGCGGTGCGCCCGCGTTTCACCCTCGCCGGCTTTCCCTGCGTCATCGCCGCTCCTACCCCCCGTGGCGCGGCGACGAGACGGCTGGACTTGGCACCGGCGAACAGGTCACGGCGGATCACGCCGACCACCGTGAACACGAAGATCCACAGCAGGATGATGAACCCGAACCGGGCAACGGTGATGACGAAAGGGGGCAAGGTTCCTAGCCGTCCACTCGGAACGTGAGGGTGGTCGTCCCGAGCTGGATCATGTCACCGGGGTTGAGCGCCACGGCCGACACGCGCTGGCCGTTGACCATCGTCCCGTTGGTGGACCCCAGATCGGTCAGAACCACCTGGGCGCCGTCGAAGTCGAGCCGCGCGTGCCGGCGGGAGATGCCGACATCGGGCAACCGGAGGTTGGCCTGGTCGCCGCGGCCGATCACGGTGGAGCCCATCTGCAGGGGATAGGTGCGCCCGTCGCCGGAGACGAGGCGCACGTTGCGTCCGCCGCCGTGTCCGGGGGGCGGACCGTAGCCGCCGCCCTGGTCGTAGGGCGGGTACTGGGGAGCGTCGTAGCCCTGCTGGGCGGGCGCGACCTCCCCGCCGGTGAAGACCTCGGCGGTGACCCGGAACATCCCGGTGTCGAGCCCGTCGCCGCGCTCGATCTCCACGATCACGTCGCCGTAGACCGTCCACGCCTGCTCGCCGATGAACTCGGCCTGGGACTGCGCCAGCTCCTGCGCGAGCGCGGCGGCGTACGGCGCGAGCCGGCTGTGGTCGTACGGCGAGAGATCGATCACGTAGCGGTTCGGTACGAGAGTGCGCCCACCGGCCAGGATCGCCTTGTGGGCCTCAGCCTCCCGCTGCATCGCGTTGAGGATCTCGACGGGGTGCACTACCCCCTTGAACACCTTCGCGAAGGCCCCCTCAACCAGGCCTTCCAGACGCTTCTCGAAGCGTTGCAGCACGCTCACCGGCTCCTCCTCGGGTCCCGAGGACATGATGGTATCCGGCCGTCGCACGTGCAGCTCGCACGCCGCTCGACCGCCTTGTGCCGGCCTGTCCCTGGGGGCCGGGGTCGTCGTGCTAGTGTTCCATCCGCCGGGAGCGGAAATCACTCTCGGTGGCAATACGGACAGCGTAGTATGTGCCGGCACCCCGCCGAGGGGCGGGTACCGGGACAGGGCTACTCTGTTCCGCAGCCGCAGGGCAGAGCGACTTCTCCCCCGCCATGGGCGAGGGTTACTCTGTTCGGCACCACTTCGGGGCCAGATCTCATCTGTCCCCACGGGGCAGATATGATCTCTTCCCCAGGGGGAAGTGGCGGAATGGCAGACGCGCACGGTTCAGGTCCGTGTGCCCGAAAGGGCGTGGGGGTTCAACTCCCCCCTTCCCCACCCTGAGGAAGGGCTCCGCGAATCGCGGGGCCCTTCCTTCGTATCAGGCCGCGGTCGTCGCCGCGTTATGCTCCCATGGTTTTCAGCCCAGACCCCAGGAGTGGCGTGTGAGTGTCGCGTTGGTGACCGGATCGGGCGGTCTGATCGGTTCCGAGGCGGTCCGGCACTTCGCCGGCCTCGGCCTCGACGTGGTCGGTATCGACAACGACATGCGCCGCCAGTTCTTCGGCGCGGAGGCGTCGACCGCCTGGAACGTGCTCCGGCTCACCAGTGAGCTGGGCGCGAGCTACACCCACCAGGACGCGGACATCCGGGACCGGGACGCGCTGGCGAAGATCTTCCAGCGGTACGGGCGGGACATCGCCGTGGTGATCCACACGGCCGCGCAGCCCTCGCACGACTGGGCGGTCCGCGACCCGTTCACCGACTTCGACGTCAACGCGGGCGGCACGCTCAACGTGCTGCAGAACGTCCGCGATCACTGCATCGACGCGCCGGTCATCCACTGCTCGACCAACAAGGTCTACGGGGACCGGCCGAACAGCCTGCCCCTGGTCGAGCTGGAGACCCGCTGGGAGATCGAGGCGGGTCACCCGTACTCGGGGGGCATCACCGAGGACATGTCGATCGACGCGTCCCTGCACTCGGTCTTCGGCGCCTCCAAGGTCGCCGCGGACGTGATGGTGCAGGAGTACGGGCGGTACTTCGGCATGAAGACCGCCTGCTTCCGGGGCGGCACGCTGACCGGGCCGGCACACTCGGCGACCGAGCTGCACGGCTTCCTGGCGTACCTGATGCGCTGCAACATGGAGCGGCGGACGTACAAGATCTTCGGCTACAAGGGCAAGATGGTGCGCGACGCCATCCACAGCCACGACGTGGTCGCCGCGTTCGAGGCGTTCTTCCGCAACCCCCGGTCGGCCGCGGTCTACAACCTCGGCGGCGGTCGCCACTCCAACTGCTCCCACCTGGAGGCCTTCGCCCTGGCGGAGAAGATCTCCGGACAGGAGATGATCACCGAGTACCACGAGGCCAACCGGGTCGGCGACCACCAGTGGTGGATCGGCTCGAACGCCGCCTTCCAGCGGGACTACCCGGACTGGAAGCAGGTGTACGACGTACCGATGATCCTCCAGGAGATCTACGAGGCGAACGTGGAGAAGTGGGTGCCGTCAGCATGAGCGCACGCATCGGCGGCAGCGGGAACGGGGCGGCGCGGTGATCGCCCAGGGCAAGCGCAACGTGCTGGGCGTACTGGTCGACGCGGTGGACTACGAGGCCGCGACCGAGCAGGTCCTCGCCGCCGCCCGCGAGCGCCGTCCGCTGGCGCTGACCGCGCTCGCGGTGCACGGCGTGATGACCGGGGTGCTGGACCCGGCCCACAACGCGCGGCTCAACTCCTTCGACGTGGTCACCCCGGACGGGCAGCCCGTCCGCTGGGCCCTCAACCTGCTGCACCACGCGGGGCTCGCCGACCGGGTCTACGGGCCGACGCTGACGCTGCGGGTGCTGGAGCGGTTCGCCGCGGAGGGGCTCCCGGTCTACCTGTACGGCTCCACCGACGAGACGCTGGCGCGCCTGATCCCGGCGCTGGAGCGGATGTTCCCGGCGCTGAAGATCGCCGGCGTGGAGTCGTCCAAGTTCCGGCAGGTGCAGCCGGGCGAGGATGCCGAGATCGCGGACCGGATCCGCTCCTCGGGCGCCCGGCTGGTGCTCGTCGGGCTGGGCTGCCCGCGCCAGGAGGTCTTCGCGTACGCCATGCGGCCGCTGCTGGACATGCCGCTGATGGCCGTCGGTGCCGCCTTCGACTACCACGCGGGTCTGCTGCGCAAGCCGCCGCCGTGGATGCAGCGGGCCGGCCTGGAGTGGCTCTGGCGGCTCGGGCTGGAACCCCGGCGTCTCTGGCACCGCTACGTGGTGCTGAACCCGGCCTACCTGGCCCGGCTCGCGGCGCAGAAGACCCGCCTCTGGAAGGCGACCCCGCCGCCGCCCGCGGCCGAGCGCCCCGCCAGCTTCGCCGTCTGACCCGCGCCCCGATCTGGGAGGACCCGGATCGGGGCGCGGGTCTACCCCTCAGGCAAGCGCTTTCCTATGCTGGGCCGATGATGAGGATCGACGACGAGCTGACCCCGGCTCGGCTGATACCCAAGATCGACCGGCTCTGGGACGCCTCCGCCGAAAAGATCGACTCGATCGAGAAGACCTGCCCGCCCGGATCGGCCTCGCCGGTCTTCACCGTCGAGGGGCGGTACACCGCCCGCGGCTGGACCGAGTGGACCCAGGGCTTCCAGTACGGCTCGGCGCTGTTGCAGTTCGACGCCACCGGCGAGCGGCGCTTCCTGGACTCCGGCCGGGAACGGACCGTGGCGGTGATGGCCAGCCACGTCAGCCACATCGGGGTGCACGACCACGGCTTCAACAACGTCAGCACGTACGGGAACCTGTGGCGGCTGATGGCCGAGGGGCGGATCCCGCACCAGCGCACCGAGCGCGACTTCTACGAGCTGGCCCTGAAGCTGAGCGGCGCGGTGCAGGCCGCCCGCTGGGCCCGTACCCGCGACGGGGGCGGCTACGTCTACTCCTTCAACGGGCCGCAGTCGCTCTTCGTCGACACCATCCGCTCCTGCCGGGCGCTGGCCGTGTCGCACCTGCTCGGACACGCGCTGATGGGCGAGCGGGACGAGCGGATCTCCCTGCTCGACCGGCTGGTCGCGCACGTGCTCAGCACCGCCCGGTACAACGTCTTCTACGGCGAGGGGCGGGACGGCTACGACGTACGGGGCCGCACCGCCCACGAGTCGATCTTCAACGTGAACGACGGCGAGTACCGCTGCCCGAGCACCCAGCAGGGCTACTCGCCGTTCAGCACCTGGACCCGGGGCCTGGCCTGGGCCATGGTCGGCTTCCCCGAGCAGTTGGAGTTCCTCGACCTGCTCTCCGACGAGGAGCTGCGACCGTACGGCGGGCGCGCCGAGCTGACCGGGGTGCTGCTCCGGGCCGCGACCGCCACCTGCGACTTCTACCTCGCGAACACCCCGGTGGACGGGATCCCGTACTGGGACACCGGCGCGCCCGGACTCGCCGCGCTCGGCGACTACCTCGACCGGCCGGCGGACCCGTACAACCCGCACGAGCCGGTCGACTCCTCGGCCGCCGCGATCGGCGCGCAGGGGCTGCTCCGGCTCGGGCGGTACCTGACCCGGACCGGCCGGGCCGACGAGGGCCGGCGGTACTGGCAGGCCGGGCTCACAGTCTGCGACACGCTCTTCGACGAGCCGTACCTGAGCACCGACCCGCGGCACCAGGGCCTGATCCTGCACTCGGTCTACCACCGGCCGAACGGTTGGGACCACGTACCGGCCGGGCAGCGGGTGCCGAACGGCGAGTCGAGCATGTGGGGCGACTACCACGCCCGGGAACTGGCGCTCTACCTGGGACGGGTCGCCCGCGACGAGCCGTACCTGACCTTCTTCGGCCCCGCCGAGGCGCACCCGGCGACGGAGCGCAGTGGAGTCGGGGCATGAGCGAGCGGAGCGAGCGAATCATCGAACTCAGCGCGGTCGAGCCTCATGCCGCGACGGAGCGCAGCGGAGTCGGGGCATGAGCGAACAGGCTTCCGCCCGGCCGGCGGCGGTGGTGACCGGCGGGTCGCGCGGCATCGGGCGGGGCATCGTGCTCGCGCTGGCCGGCGCGGGGTACGACGTGGTGGTCAACTACGCGCGCAACCGTGACGCCGCGGCGGAGGTGGGCGCGCGGGTCGAGGCGCTCGGCGCGCGGGCGCACCTGGTACGCGCCGACGTCTCGGAGGCGGACGACCGGCGGCGGCTCGTCGACGAGACGCTGGCCGCCTTCGGCCGGCTCGACCTGCTGGTCAGCAACGCCGGCGTGGCGCCCGACGTGCGGGCCGACCTGCTGGAGGCGGGCGAGGACTCGTTCGACCGGTTGATCGACATCAACCTCAAGGGGCCGTACTTCCTGGTCCAGCTCGCCGCCCGCACGATGATCGAGCAGCTGGCGGCCGGTACGGTGAGCCGACCGAAGATCGTCATCGTCTCCTCGATCAGCGCCTACACGGCGAGCGTCAACCGGGGCGACTACTGCGTGGCGAAGGCGGGGTTGGCGATGACCACGCAGCTCTACGCGGCGCGGCTGGCCGAGCACGGGATCAACGTGTACGAGATCCGGCCCGGCATCGTCGAGACGGACATGACCGGGCCGGTCAAGGCCCGGTACGACGATCTGATCTTCAATCAGGGGCTGACCCCGATCCGGCGCTGGGGACAGCCCGAGGACGTCGGTCGGGCGGTGGTGGCCGTCGCGACCGACCTGCTGCCGTTCAGCACCGGTCAGGTGATCGACGTGGACGGCGGGTTCCACCTGCGCACCCTCTGAGGGCGGGGAAGGGCTCCCTGTCGTCCGAGCCGCGACGACAGGGAGCCCTTCCCTACGGTGCTGCCCGTTCGCTCAGAGGGTGAGCGTCCAGGTGTTGAGGTAGCCGGTGTCGCCGGAGTAGACGTCGCGCACCTGGAGGCGCCAGGTGCCGTTGCCCGCCTCGCTGGAGAGGTTGACGGGGTACGTCGTGTTGACGTTGTCGGCGCCGTCGAGCGCGCTGGAGTTCTTCAGCCGGTACGCCGAGCCGTCCGGGGCGAGCAGGTCGATGACCAGGTCACCCCGGTAGGTGTGCACGATGTTCACGGCCACCGTCGCGGCCGACGAGGCGTTGCGACCGCAGCCGGTGATGGCGATGGCGCTGGTGACCGTGCCGAGGTCCGGGATCGCCACGTCGGTGCCGTTCGTGCCCGAGCAGCCGCCCCCGCTCCCGGTCACGGTGAGCGTGTAGGTCGCCGTCCGGGCGCCGGCCGCGCCGGTGCCGGTGACGGTGACCGGGTACGTGCCGCCCGGCGTGCTCGCCGAGGTGGTGATGGCCAGCGCGGACGTACCGCCGGAGGTGACGGTGGCCGGGCTGAACGTCGCGGTGGCCCCGGCCGGCAGGCCGCTGGCCGTCAGCGCCACCGACTGGGCCGAGCCGGCCGTGGTCGTGGTCGTCACCGTGGCGCTGACCGAGCCGCCGGGCGCGGTGGAGCCGGAGGTCGGCGAGACCGAGACGGCGAAGTCGTTGGTGGGCGGCGCACCGCCACCGACGAAGAGCAGCCGGTTCGGCGTGCCGGTACCGACGTTGCTGATCACGTTCGGGGTGGCGGCGTTGACCAGCTGGTCCCGTACCTGCTGCGGGGTGGCCGTCGGGCTCGCCGAGAGCAGCAGCGCCGCGGCGCCCGCCACGTGCGGGGTCGCCATGGACGTGCCGCTGATGGTGTTCGTCGCGGTGTCGCCGGTGGCCCAGGACGAGGTGATGTTGACACCCGGCGCGAGGATGTCGACGCAGGTGCCGTAGTTGGAGAAGCTCGCCGCGGCGTCGTTGTTCTGGGTGGCGCCCACGGTGATCGCGGCGGGCACCCGGGCCGGCGAGTAGTTGCAGGCGTCCTGCCGTACGCCGAGCGCGTTGCCGTTGCCGGCGGCGATCGCGTACGTCACCCCGGAGTTGATCGAGTTGGTGACCGCCGTGTCGATCGCGGCGTTGGCCGATCCGCCGAGGCTCATGTTCGCCACGGCGGGCTTCACCGCGTTCGCGGTGACCCAGTCGATGCCGCCGACCACCTGGGCGTTGGTGCCGCTGCCCTGGCAGTCGAGCACCCGTACGGCGACCAGCTGCACCGCCTTGGCCACGCCGTACGACGTCCCGCCGACGGTGCCGGCCACGTGCGTACCGTGCCCGTGGCAGTCGTCCGCCGGGCCGCCGTCGACCGCGTCGTACCCGGAGACCGCCCGGCCGCCGAAGTCCGTGTGGGTGGTCCGGATGCCGGTGTCGATGATGTACGCCCGCACGTTCGGCGCGGTGGTGGGGTAGGTGTACGAGCTGTTCAGCGGCAGGTTGCGCTGGTCGATGCGGTCCAGGCCCCAGGACGGCGGGTTCGGCTGGGTGTCGGTGATCCGGACCGTGTGGTTCTGCTCCACGTACGCGACGGCGGGGTCCGCCGCGATCCGCTTGGCCATCCGCTCGCTGGCCTTGACCTCGAAGCCGCGCAGCGCCGCACTGTAGGTCCGGGCGACGCTGCCGCCGTGCCGGCCGGCCAGCTCCTGCGCCGTCGCGCCGACCCGGGTACGGCTGACCGCGGTTTCCTTGAAGACCACGATGTAGCTGTCGGCGACGGCGGTCTCCCCGCCGGCGCCGAGGATCGTGCCGGTCGGTTCCGCGGCCACGGCGGGCGTCGCCGCGACGGCCGCCATGGTCATCGCTACCGCACCGACGAGAACGGATCCGTGTGGGAGTCGCATGGCTCCCTACCTCCCCTCTGACCGGCGCCCGACCGTCCGCCCGGTGATCCGGGGGATCGGCGACGGCCGATCATGCTGAGGTTAAACGTGAGACCTACTCGAAAACAGATGTCGATTCTTCAATAGCGCGACGGGATGGCCCCTACGGGTGACCGATCCGGGTAGCAGGGGGGCCGGACCCGGATGTCCGTGGGCGGCTTCGGGACGAGGCTCTACGGCATGGACCTCGACCTCGCCGTACCGCTCGCCGCCGCCGGCATCTGGCTGGCGGCCGGGGCCGTCGCCGAAGGGCTGCCACAACCGCGTACCGCCCCGTCGCTGCGGCGCCGGACCGGATGGCTGCTCGGCCTCACCGGGCTCGGGATCGCCGCGCTGGTGCTGCCGCGGTTCGGGGTACCGGGCCTGGCACCGGCGGACCGCGGCGGCGTCGCGACCGTCCTGCCGGTTGTCTCCGCCGCGCTGGTGCTGGCGCTGACCGTACGCCGGCTGCGGCGGCTGCGCGCCGGTGCCGCGATCCTCGCCCCGGTGCCGGCCACCCCGATGCCGCCGGCACTGCTGGCCGGCGCGGCGCACCCGATGGTCGCGGTACCGGTGCAGGTCACCGCGGTGGCGACCCTGCTCGCCGCGGCCGTCGCCGCGGACCTGGTCCCGCCGGACGCGGCGCACTCGACCGGGTTCGCCGTCACGGCCGCCGTGCTGGCGGCCATCGTCGCCGGGGTACGGCACGGCCTGCGCCACAGCCGGCTGGCCGAGTCGGCCGTGACGGTACGGCCGGGCTCAGCGCGCCCGGTGGGCGTCCTGCACGTATAGCAGTTCGAGGATCGACCGGGCCGCCTCGAACCAGCGGTCGAGCCACTCGGGCGCCGGCAGCGTGCCCTTCGGGGGCAGTTCCAGCAGCAACCCGCGCAGCAGCGGGTGGTCGGCCAGCGACTCCGGCGCCGGGTCGGACCAGTTGGACGACGGGAAGACCGGCTCGGAGAGGCCGCTCAGCTCCAGCACCGGCAGCGACGACGCCGACGCCTGCGTGTCCACGAGCTCCAGTCCGGGCGTACCGGTGTCGCGCGGGCCGAGCACGTCGGTGGACGTGTTCTCGTCGGCCAGTGGTGTGTTGCGGCGGGCACCGCGGTATTTGCCGCCGAACCGTTCCGGCTTGCCCGATCCGTTGCCCAGGTTTTCCGACTCAATCGTCATCCTCGCCTGCCTCGCTCCATGTGGGAACCCTTGCGACTGCGAACCCTGCGACCGCGAAACCCTGCGACTGCGAACCCTGGACGGGTTGGCGGGCCTTCGCGCGCCGCCTGGTACAACGACGCGGACGAGAACTAGCGACGCTACCATCCGACCATTCACGGGACGTATCCGGGAGCGTACGTAACGTTGCGAGAGGTTATTGACGCGACGACCCGGCCGACTTCTCACCGGTCGGGCCGGTCGAAGCCGCACCGGGGTGGTCCGCGACTGCCGGGCGGACGGGAATTAGGAAAGTGCGGGCACCTGCCGGCCGCTGGCCGGCGGATGACCGCACTCGCTTGGTGATCTGGCCGTCCGACCTCAGTTCAGGTCGAACTCGCCGTCCTTCGCGCCGCCGACGAAGGCGTTCCATTCGCCGGGCGTGAAGATGAGCGCCGGTCCGGTCGGATTCTTCGAATCACGAACGGCGATCGCCCCGGGAACGAAGGCGACCTCGACGCAGTTGTCGCAGTTGGGCCCGCTACGCGAGCTCTTGTACCAGGCCGCCCGGGTCAGGTCGACGCGGAACCCCTTTGTCTCCAGTTCCACATTGGCTCCTCTGTCAGCTTCGCGATCAGAGCGACGGACTCCTCCGGGCGCATGGCCGCTGCTCGGATGTGGTCGAAGATGAATATGTACTTCTGCAGTTCTTCACTCTTTTCCAGGAAGAGCCCACCCGTGGCGTTTTCGGCATACACCACGTCCGGATCGCCCGGCTCCGGAAATTCGAGGATCGAGAACGTGCCGTCCATCCCGGCATGTGCCCCCACCTCGAACGGCAGGATCTGAATGGTCACGTTCGGCAGGTCGGCCGCCTCCACGAGCCGCGCCAACTGCGCGCGCATGACGGCGTCGCCACCCACCGGCCGACTCACTACCGCCTCATCGAGCACCACCCACAAATCGATCGGATCGTCTTGGCTCAATAACGACTGACGACCCAACCGGACACGGACCCGCTGCTCCACCTCTTCGTCGCTGATGTCCGGCCGGGCGGCACGGATCATCGCCTTCGCGTACTCCTCCGTCTGCAACAGGCCCGGTACGACCTGCTGTTCGTACGCGCGCACCGAGCCGGCCGCCGCCTCCAGGCCGACGTACGCGCCGGTGAGCACCGTGCTGTACGGGTGCCACCAGCCCTTCTGCCGCGCCTCGCGGGCGATCTGCACCAGCTCGTCGCTCTCGGTCCCGACCACGCCGTAGATCCGGAGCATGTCGCGCACGTCGCGCGGCGTGGCCGAGGTGTGTCCGGTCTCGATTCGTGAAATCTTGGAGGCGGAACACTCCAGTTGCTCCGCGACCATCTCGATGGTGATACCGGCCGCCTCCCGTTGCCGGCGGAGTTCCGCACCCAGCCGGCGGCGGCGAATGGTCGGGCTCCGGCGCTCGGTCACCGGGTCACCTCCGGTCGATCGCGCGTCGTGTCGGCACCCGCCGCGGGCGCGACCGTCGGAACGGCGGGTGATTGTTCGCGGCGGTCCGGTCCCGGTCAGCCGGCCGCGACGGCGAGACCGGCGTCAAGTCTGCCGCGCTGCCGAGCGGGACTTCAAGCGGCCATCGGACTCATGCAAGCAAACGTCGAGGTGCAACTTGCATTGATCATGTTCTTGATGCAGTCTGTCCCTGTGGCCGTTACGCTGCGTTCCGGTCTGGACTACGGAGGAGCACCCCTCCCGAGGTCTGGGCCGCGCCGACGGCACGCTCCATGACGTACCCCATCGCGCTCCACCACCGGCCCAGCCCGCCGGCTGGCACCACGGGTCCGGCTCGACCAGCCGGTACCCGGACAGCACACGGACCCACCGCCTCGACCGTAAGCCCCCGCCGGACCCGCCGCCGGCCCTTCGGACAGGAGTCGATGTGTTGCCCCGCTCCGGTGATGTCCTGCACCTGACCAGCGCGGCGAGCGTGCAGTTCGCCAACCCGATCCTCTTCCGGGTGATCCGGGTGCACGACTGGCCCACCTACCACGGCTGGATCTGGCTCGACGGGTACGAGTTGAACGCCCAGGGCGACGCGGTCGAGCGGCGCTCGATCTTCGTACAGCTCGCCGGGCTGCGCCAGGTACGCCCCAACTTCGACGCGCGCGCGAGGGCGGCTCGACCGGCGCGTCCGGTACGCCGCCCGACCCCCGCCCAGCGACCCGTCCGGGTCGGCTGAGCCGGCGGGGCGGTCGCAGCGCGACGGCGTCGCTCAGCCGAACGGCGCCGGCCAGGCGAACGGCGTCGGCGGCTGCGACGCGCTGCCGTTGTCGCCCGGCGAACCGCTCGGCTCCTCGGCGATCACCAGCGTGACGAGGTCACCCGGGCGGAGCAGGGTGCCGGCTTTCGGCTCGGTGTCGACGACCGCACCCGGTTGCTGCGGCGCGGCCCGGAACCGGAGCCGGTAGGTGAGCCCGAGCTCGTCGAGCAGTTCGCGGGCGGCGACCTCGTGCAGCCCGACCAGCGGCGGCATCGGCACGGCGGCGGCGCCCGTCGGAAGGGTGCTCGGTAGCCCGGCGCTCGGGGTCGTGCCGGCCGGCGGCTCCGGACGGGGCGCCTCGCTGCTCGGCCCGGTCGCGGTCAGGGCCGGCGCCGGCCCGGTCCGGCGCGACTCGGCGACCGCCCAGAGGGCGATGCTCAGCAGTCCGAAGAGCAGCGCCACGGTACCGACCAGGATCGGCAGCCACCAGGGCCGGTACTGCCGCTGCTCGGGGCCGGTCTCCCAGTCCGGTACCGGTGCGGCGTAGCGGACCTCGGGCGCCTCGCGCCGGGGCACCTCCGCCCGCCCCAGCCACGTCGTCGGCCGTCCGCTCGCCGGGACGGCGCCCGGCTCGGCGACGCCGGCGGTACCGGACTCGACTCCGCCACGCTCGACCCCACCCTGCTCCGGACCGGTCTCCGGCTCCCTGCGGCTGTCGGACATGGCACGCCCTCCCGTACCGAGGTGGACGGCGACGCCCACGTCCGTCCAACGTATCCGCCCTGCCGGTCCGCCGTGGCGGGATCAGCACGGATCGGCGTCAGATCGGTACGTTCGGTATCCGGATGGCCGGGTGGGTCGCGTGCGGAGGGTTCCGCGCGGTGGTCGTACCGAGGTCGTGACCCGGTCAGGGTGTCGGCGAACCGGGCGTGCCGCAGTAGACCCTGACCTGGTCGTTCCAGCGCGCCTCGGCCTTGGCCTCCGGCTCCTGCCGGATCACCTCACCGCGCTGGCCGGTCGGGTACCTCGGTGAGAGCCCTTCGTCGTCCAGTTCGTCCTTGGCCTCGTCGCAGTCCTTTCCGACCAGGTCCGGCACGGCCACCACCGGGGCCGCGCCGACGACCCTGATCTGCACGGTGATCCCGGCGCTCACCGGCGTGTTCGGAGCGGGGTCGGTGCTGAGCACGGTGCGGTCCTGCCCCGCGACCCCGAAGACCACGTGCGTACCGAGCTTGCGGTCGCGCAACTCCTCCCGGGCGTCCTCGAAGTCCTTCCCGACCAGGTTCGGGAGCAGGAACTGACCCGACTGGAGCCTCGGCGTGGTCTTCGTCGGCGCCGGGGGCGTGGTACGGGTGCCCTTCGTCGTCGCGACGGTGGACGGCGACAGCACCGGACCGCCGGTCTCCAGCGCGTTCGGGGACGTCCCGTTCTGCGACTCCGCGATCAGCCAGCCGCCGATGGCACCGATGGTGGCGAGCAGGACCACGCCGACGAGGGCTCCCGCCACCAGCGCCGTCCGGCTCGGACCCGACGGCGAGGTCCCCGCCGGAGGGGTCCCCCAGCCCGTGTGCTCGTCCGTCATGCGACCACCGCCTCACTCCCGGCGACCGTACCGCCCGCCGATACATGTGACCCGCCTCCGGCGGGTGCCGAGCGGAACGCGGACCCGGGAGCCCGGGAGGCACGCGTCCGGGCACCATCATGCGGTCCGGGTCCGACGGCCCGTCAGCCGGGCGCCCGCTTCCCGCCCAGCCGGCGGCGGCGAGGCCCGGCAGGTGCCGGTCGGGCCCGGTCGGTACGCCGCTTCTTCGCCGCTCGCCCCGCGGGCTGGCGACCGCTACGCTGCCCGGCATGGCCGTACGAGGCTGGGGAGGATCGGTCGCGACCGCGATCGGCGTTGCCGCTGGCGCCGGTGCCGCGCAGCTCGGGCTCGGGTACGGGCTCGGCATCATCGCGTGGATGCCGTCCACCGCCGGCCGGGGCGACGTGGCCTGGGTCGCCAGCCTGGCGTGGGCCGCCTGGATCGGCGCGACGTCGACGGTCGCCGGCGCGGTCTGCGCCCAGCGGCTGGTTCGGCCGAACGCACCGGCGCAGCCGACCGGCGGCGCGACCGTCCCGCCCGGCGCCGCCCCGCTCCTCGTCGCCAGCCTGCGCCGGCTGACCGTCGCGATCGCCGCCGCGTTCGGCGGTCTGGTCACGGTCGTGCTGGTGGCGGTACCGGCCCGGGGCGCGATCCCCGGCCAGGCCGCCTCGCCGCAGACCATCGCCGCCGGGTACGCGGTGATCGGCGTGATCGTCGGACTGCTGGTGGCGCTCTGGGCGCTCGCCTCCCCGGCGGTGGCCCGCAACGTCGTCGCGACGGTGGGGTGGCTCTGGCTGCTCGCGGTCGCCGCCGTGATCGACGGCGTGATCTCCGGCCGGGGCGTGGCCGGTGCCCAGCTCGGGGTCTGGCAGCTCACCCCGAACGACGACCGGTTCTGGTTCCGGGACTACTTCTACTGGCCGGGCGCGGCGCTCTCGCTCGGGTCGGCCCTGGTGATCGGGGCGCTGACGGCGCGCGCGGCGGCCCGGGTACCGGCCGCCCGGGTCGGCACGGCGGTCTCCGGGGTGGCCGGTCCACTGCTGGTGGCGGTCGCCTACTTCCTGGCCGCGCCGCAGCTCGTCGGCATCCGGGCCGAGCAGATGTCGGCGCACCTGATGGCGCCCTACGCGGTCGTCGCCGGGTTGGCCGGTTCCGCGCTGGTGACCGCGCTCGCCCAGCGGGCCGAGCTGGTCGCCGCGCTCGCCCCCGCCGCCGACCCGGCCGGGACGGGCCGGTCGGACGCGCTCGCTACCGGCGGCCCGGACGCACTCGGCACCGGCGGGTCGGTCGGCGACGCGACCCGGACCGGCGGGCCGGACGGCGACGGGCTCGGGAAGGGAGCGCCGCTGGCGCTGCCGGCCGGCCGGCCGAAGCGGGCCACGAATGCGGTACCGGCGGCGCGCCGACCGGCCGGTACCTCCGCCGACCGACCGGGGAAGGCCCCGGACGGAGGGCCCGCCGGGACGCCGGACGAGCCGGCCGGCGACGTCGCGGACCCCGGCGCGTCAGCGCCGGGCGGCCCGGACGCCAGCACCGCCAGCGGCTCCGGGGCGAACGGCGGTGAGACGAGCGGCGGCGGTGCCGCGCCGGCCGACGGCGGTGCCGCGCCGGAGCGGCCGAAGGGGCGAGTGGGCCGACTCGGCCGGCGCGGGCGCTGACCCCGTCCCGGCGGCACGGCCCGGACGGAGGACCGCCACCCCTACGGCTCCCCGATCCGGCCCTGCCGGCCCTCGACCCCGGGTCTACTCGACCGGCCAGGTGTGCACGGGCTCGTTGGTCGCCTGTAGCTCCCGGTAGCGCTGCACCATGTGGTGCAGCGCCGCACCGCGGTCCATTCCCCGGCCCCGTTCGGCGGCCCAGACCGTCTCCGTCTGCCAGACCGACCCGTTGCGTCCGGTACGACAGCGCTCCTCGATGACGCCGAGCAGCCGGTCGCGGTGCGTCGGGCTGACCCCGAACCGGTCCAGCCCGCGCGCCGCCCGGGGCAGCAGGACGTCGAGCACGAGGTCGGTGACGCGTACCTCGCCGAGGTCGGGCCAGCTGACGGTGGCCTCGATGCCCCGGCGGGCGGCGGCGTGGAAGTTCTCCTCGGCGGCGCTGAAGCTCAGCTGGCTCCAGATCGGTCGGTCGGCCTCCGCCAGGTCCCGGGCGAGCCCGAAGTAGAAGGCCGCGTTGGCCAGCATGTCGATCACCGTTGGTCCGGCCGGCAGCACGCGGTTCTCTACCCGCAGGTGGGGACGGCCGTTCATGATGTCGTAGACCGGCCGGTTCCACCGGTAGACGGTGCCGTTGTGCAGCCGCAGCTCGGCGAGTTGGGGTACGCCGCCGTTGTGCAGGACCTCGACCGGGTCCTCGTCCTCGCAGATCGGCAGCAGCGGCGGGAAGTACCGGACGTTCTCCTCGAAGAGGTCGAAGATCGAGGTGATCCAGCGCTCACCGAACCAGACGCGGGGGCGTACCCCCTGGGCCTTGAGCTCGTCCGGCCGCGTGTCGGTGGCCTGTTCGAAGAGGGCGACCCGGGTCTCGGCCCAGAGCTGGCGTCCGTAGAGGTACGGCGAGTTGGCGCCGAGCGCGACCTGCACGCCGGCGATGGCCTGGGAGGCGTTCCAGTAGTTGGCGAAGCTGTCCGGGGCGACCTGGAGGTGGAACTGCACGCTGGTGCAGGCGGCCTCGGGGGCGATGGAGTCGGTGTGGGTCTGCAACCGCTCGACCCCGCGGATGTCCAGCTCGATGTCCTCGCCCCGGGCCCCGACGATCTGCTCGTTGAGGACGCGGTACCGGCTGTTCGTGGAGAGGTTGTCGAGGATCAGGTGCCGGGGCGTGAGGGTCGGCAGGATCCCGATGAGGATGATCCGCGCGTCCGACTTGGCCGCCCGGTCCTCCGCCCGGCCGAGGCTGGCCGTCAGGTCGTGCTCGTAGTCGGCGAAGCCGGTCCCCTCGATGAGTCGGGGGCGGGCGTTGAGTTCGAGGTTGAACTGACCGAGCTCGGTCTGGAACGTCGGGTCCGCGATGTCGGCGAGGACCTCGGCGTTGCGCATGGACGGTTCCGCGGCGGGGTCGATCAGGTTGAGTTCGATCTCCAGTCCGGTCATCGGCCGGTCGGCGTCGAACCCGAAGTCGTCCAGCATCAACGCGAAGACGTCCAGGCACCTCCGCACCTTGTGCCGGTACCGCACCCGATCCTCGCGGGTGAACGCATCCCGGGAGACATCCTGGCCCATGTGATCCTCCGGGCATAGCCGCTTACGGGCACAGCCGGACTCCCCAGGCATCCAACTGCGCGTGGAACTTCCACGGTAGGAGCGCCGACCACGCGCCGACCAGGGACGAATAGACCCCTGCCACGCCCTGGATGGGCAGAGATCAGCTCTCGGTCCACCATTTCACACTCCGGTCACGGCCCGGCGACGGGGCCCTCACCGAGTGACACCGGACGCTAACGCACACGAAACACCCCGGCGACCGGGCTGGGGTCGTCGGGGTGTTCGCGGGTCGCGTCCGGAGGCGTCAGGCCTGGCGTACGGCCTCGCCCTCGATCTCGATCTTCACCTTCTTGCCGACCAGCACGCCGCCGCTCTCCAGCGCCACGTTCCAGGTCAGGCCGAACTCCTCGCGCTCGATCTCCGTGCTGGCCGAGAAACCGAAGATGTCCTGGCCGTACGGGCTGCGCCCGACGCCCTCGAACTCGACCTCCAGCTCGACCGGCCGGGTGACGTCGCGGATGGTGAGCTCACCGACGAGGACGAACTCGTTGCCGCTGTGGGACTTCACGCCGGTGCTGCGGAACTCCAGCGTCGGGAACTTCTCCGCGTCGAGGAAGTCACCGCTGCGCAGGTGGTTGTCGCGGTCCGCCTGGCCGGTGTTGATGCTGGCGGCCTGGATGGTGGCGGTGACCGAGGACTGCAACGGGTCCTCGCCGACCGTGATGGTCGCCGTCGCCTCGGCGAACTCGCCGCGCACCTTGGAGACCATCATGTGGCGGGCGACGAAGCCGACCCGCTTGTGGTTCTGGTCCAGCTCGTAGGTGCCGGCCGTCGGGATCGTCAGGCCGCTCCACGTACGGGTGTTCTCGGCGGTGCTGCTGGTCATGGTCCTAGCCTTCCCAGATGGTTGATGGGGCCAACGGCTGCGTCAGCAACTATAAGAGTCTCAGTATTCCCCTTGTCAAGTATTGCTAGGCTGAACCGGTGTCCGACGAGTTGCTCGACGATCCCCGGCTCACCGCGGTCGGCCTGCTGGCCGAGACCTTCATCGGCCTCATGAACCGGCTCACGGCCCAACTGGAGACGCACGGGCTCTCCGGGATCGCCTTCGAGGTGCTGCTACGCCTCGCCCGCTCACCCGGCAACCGGCTCCGGATGTCCGATCTGGCGGCCCAGACGTCGCTCTCCACCAGCGGCGCGACCCGGGTGGTGGACCGGATGGAACGCGACGGCCTCGTCACCCGTACGCCCTGCCCCACCGACCGCCGCAGCTCCTACGCCGTGGTCAGCGAGGCGGGGATGGCGCTGCTGCACGAGGCGCTGCCGGGCCACCTGGAGCTGGTCGAACGGTGGTTCACCGGACAACTCGACCCCGCCGCGCTCCGCGCGCTCCTGGACGGCCTGCGGACCGTACGCGACGCCATCCACCCGGACGCGGTCGCCGGTGCCGCCGCCGAAACCGACGGAACCTGAACGGTGACCCGCCGCTGAACCCCCGCGCGGGGTTACCGACGGTTCACCGGCAGAAAGACCGGCAGAACTCATTCGCGCACTACGACAACTGGTACGGAACGGACAAGTACGGTGGCATGTCCTGGCTAGTGTTCAGCCACGGGGGGCGCCGGGGGCGTGGCGCGAGCGGATACGAGCGAGGGGGAATCCGGGGGGCTGTTCCGCTCGCGCCACACCGGCCGCCACCCGGAGCGGCCCATCGGCCCATTCGCGGCCGTCACCCGGAGCCGCCCCGTTGGAAGCCGCCCGTGGAGAGTCACCGGTCGAGAGCCGCCGCGATGAGCTTGCGCTCCCGAGGTAGCAGGGTGATCCCACCCTCCCGGCAGACCTGGGTCAGCCGGTCCTGGGCGACCGACCGGGCCCGCGGATCCTCCGTACTCGCCACGAGCCCCACCAGCGACTCCGCCACGTCCCGCAGGTCGCGGCTGCCCGCGTACGCCTCGGCCGCGGCCGCGTACCACTCCGCGGCCCAGTCCCGGTCGCCACGGCGCAGCGCCAGCGTCGCCTCGATCAACGCGCAGATGCCCGCGTCCCGCTCGGCCGGCCCGGTCGCCCCGCCGGGCCCCTGACCGCGCGCCGCGGCCGGGCCGGTACCGTCCCCGGGCTCGGTCCGCGAGCGCAGCTCGTCCAGCACCGCGCCGGCCTCGTCGAACCGTCCCTGCTCGGCCAGGGCCAGCCCGATCGTGCCGAGCACCCGCCGGTGGTGTCCCGGATCGCCGAGATCCCGCAGGGCGGAGAGCACCCGCCGACCCTGCTCCACCGCGTCCGCGTACCGGCCGTCCAGCCGGGCCAGCTCGGCGAGGTTGGCCCGCGCCAGCACCCGCAGCCGCTCCTCGCCGCACTGCGCGCTCAGCCGGTCCACCGCCGCCAGCCGCCGCCGGGCCGCCCGCAGGTCGCCCACGCGGATGTCGTGCCAGGTCAGATTGTTCTGGGCCACCGCCATGTCGCGGACCCGTCCGGTCCGCTCGGCCAGGGCGAGCACGGCCTCGCCGTGCCGGCGCGCCTCGTCGTGCCCGCCGAGCGCCACCCAGAGACCGCAGAGCACGCTGCGCGCGGCCAACTCGCCGGCGACGTCCTCGACCCGCTGGAACGTCGTGAGCGCCGCCTGCGCGGCCGGCAGCTCCTCCGGCCCGGCGGAGTGCTCCTGGGCCAGCTGCGCCACGCCCACCTGCGCCCAGGCCCGCCGCACCGGGTCGGCGTCGGCGGTACGGGGATCGTCCAGCAGCCGACGCAGCCACTGCCGGCCCGCCACGTCCCGGCCCCGGAAGCGCCACCACCGGGGCAGGCTCGCGGCCAGCCGCAGCGCGGTGTGCGGGTCGTCCGTGGCCGCGTGCGCCAGCGCCGCCCAGAGGTCGCTGGAGACATCGTCCAGCCGGCGTACCGCCGCGGCCAGATTCGCGCCGACCAGTTCCTGCGCCGCCGACTCCGCCAACCGGGCGAAGAGCACGGCGTGCCGGCGGCGGATCTCGGTCAGCTCCGCGTTGACCGCCGCGCGTTCCGAGGCGAAGTCCCGTACCACGTCGAGCAGGCGGAACCGGAACGGACCGGTCCCGCGCGAACTCAGCAGCCCCAGCGCCAGGAGCCGGTCCAGCAGCGGTACCGCGTCGACGCTCTTCTCCACCTCGCCGGAGCGCTCGCGTTCGTCGGTCAGCATCCCCTCGGCCAGCTCCACCGACCAGCGGTTGCGGAAGGCCGAGAGGCGCCGCAGCGCGGCCCGCTCGCCCGGGTCCAGCAGGCGGTAACTGGCCGCCACGGCGTCCCGCAGGCTCACCCCCACCGCCTGCCGGGTCGCCGGCGGTCCGGCCAGGTCGAGCAGCCGGTCCCCGTACCGGTCGATGATCTCGTTCAGGTCGAGGATCCGCCCCCGGGCCGCGGCCAGCTCGATCGCGAGCGGCAGGCCGCCGAGCCGCCGAACCAGTCCGACGAGCGCGCCGACCTCGTCGGGGCGCGGCGGTTCCCGGCGGACCTGGCGCAGCCGGGCCAGGAAGAGCGCCACCGCCGGATAGCCGGCGACCGTGCCCAGATCGCCGGGTGGCCCGGCGGGCGGCACCTCCAGCGGCGTCACCGGCCAGACCCGTTCGCCGGGCAGGCCGACCGGGTGGCGTCCCATGGCGAGCACGCGCAGCGTCGGCGCGGCCCGCGCCAGCTGCTGCAACGCCTCGGCGACCGCGTTGGGCGAGCGTTCGACCGCGTCGACCAGGAGCAGGGCCGGTGCCGCGGCGAGCCGCCCGGCCAGGTCCGCCGGTCGGCCGACGGTGAAGACGGTGGCGACGGCCGAGAGCACGTCGCTGGTGGTGGAGAGCTCCGAGATCACGATGCCGGCGGCGCCGCCGGGGAACTGCTCGACCACCCGGTGGGCGACCGCCAGGCCGAGGGCCGACTTGCCGACCCCGGCCAGCCCCACGAGGCTGACGAGTGCGGGGACGGCCCCGTCCGCGCCGGTCAGCATCCCGGCCAGTTCCAACACGTCCCGGTCCCGCCCGATCAGTTCGCCCACCGGCGGCAGCGCGAGCGTCGGCGCCGCGGTCCGGGTCCCGGAGGCGGCGTCGGCCGGTACGCCGGAGACCGGCTCGTTCCCCGGCGTGCCCTGGTTGCGCGCCGCGGCGACGAAGGCCGACCGGTCGGCGCCGGTCAGTCCCAGCGCGGTGGCGATGAGCTCGACGGTGGTCCGCTGTGGCCGCATCGACCGGCCTCGTTCCAGGTCACGCACCGTGCGTACGCCGACCCCGGCCCGCGCCGCGAGATCCGCCTGGGTCAGGCCGGCCGAGCGCCGGACCCGGCGCAGCAGTTCGTCGAAGCCGGCCGGGCCCTGGTCGAGACCATGATCCGGAGTCATGGGGACGAAGACTACGCATCCCTACCGGCGCCGGGCAGGCTTCCGTCCAGGTCTTGACCGGCATCGACCGGATATCCGACAGAATCCGGCGCACGGCCCGGGCGGGCACGATTTGCGAGCCGCGCCCCCGGGACGGCCGGGCCGCCCGACGCACAGCCGGGCGCATACGGATCCCGGCCGCCGGCGGGGCGCACGGCATCCGGTGCGCGACCGGAACCATTGTCCGAACAGGACTTCGCCTCGACCGGTGCGAATGGGTCATCCATTGTGGAGCTGAACGGTTTCGCGCAGCCGCCCGTTCGATTGCTGTTCGCCGCGGTCGCCCCGACATAGCATGTGCCCGCCGATCAACCGGGTCACCACCACCCTGGTCACCCGCGCTGGTACGGCCCGAGCCGCGTCCTGTCGACCACGACGAACGGGTCCATGTTGTCGGTACAGGGCACAGGGGTCGTTAGGAGATCTGGGCTGACATGCTGATTCTGGACGACAGGACGACCGATTCCCGCGAGCGCGAGAACCTCATGCCCGGGCCGGACGAAGCGGGGAGCCCGGCCGAGTTCGTGGCGGCGTTGCGCGGACTCAAGGAATGGTCCGGGCTGACGTACCGGCAGTTGCAGCGCCGAGCCGACGAGGCCGGTGGTGTCCTGCCGCACAGCACTCTCGCGGCGGTGCTGAACCGGAGCACCATGCCGCGCGAGGAACTGGTCGCCACCTTCGTACGGGCCTGCGGCGGGGACGACGCCGCGGTCGCCACCTGGCTCGCCGTACGGCGACGGATAGCGGTCGCGGCCACCCGGTCGCGCCCCGACGGCGCCGGGCCGCCCCGCGACGAGGCATCCGGCGTACCGGGAACGGACGCGCCCGCCGCCGCCGAGCCGCCGCCCGGCGGGGCACTACCTGACGGGCCGGCGTTCGGCGAACCGGTGCTCGACGGGCCGCTACCCGCCGAACCGATGCCGCGCGGGCCGGCGCTCGGCGAACCGGCGCTCGGCGGGCCGGTGCTCGGCGGGCCGGCGCTCGGCACCGCGCCGTCGACCATCCACATCGGAGCCGAGCACCCGGGCGGGGCCGGAACGACGCCGGTCGGGACCGGTGACGCCGAGGCCGCCACCGAGGTCACGCCGACGGTCGTGCCGCCGGCCGAGACGTCGACGCCCGCCGGCGCGGCACCGACGGGCCGGGACGCCGGACCGGGGCTCGACGGCGGGACGGGGCTCGACGGCGGCCTCGGCCTCGACGACGGGGCCGGGCTCGACGGTTACGGCGGCCGCTCCGCGACCGACGACGGCGCCGGGAGCGGCCGGGAGACCGGTGCCACGGCGACCGCGGGTGCCACGGTCACGGCCGGCGGCGCCCGGCACCGCCGGCAGGTCCGGGTCGCCGGGGATGGTGGCAGCGCCCTCGTCGCCGCAACGGCACGCCAGCAACGGTGGAAATGGACCGGCATCCACCGCTACGACCCGGCCGACGAGGTGCCCCGTCCGGCGGGGTTCCGCTGGCTGATCCCGCCGATCATGTACCGCACGGGCTGGGCCGCGCGGGTCCTCTCGGGCGTACTGGTGCTGCTGCTGATCCTGCTCGGCGTGGCCCTCGCGGTACGGATGTTCCGCGGTTGGGGCGACGAGCCACGGCCGGGCATGCCGAACGATTCCGTCGTGGAGGCGACCGAGGGACCGCAGCCGTCGTCCCAGCCCACCACCCCGGCGGCGAAACGGACCGACTCCACCGCGAACGGGCCGGCGAAGCCGAGCGCCAAGCCGACCCCGTCGCCGACCCCGCCCGCCGCCGGTACGGTCGGCGGCAACGGCGGCTCGACCGGGCAGACGCCCCGTCACCGCGGCACCGGTGGCTACGACCCCGACGACGAGTACTACTACGAGGAACCGACCAGCACCTGGAGCGATCCCGCCGAGCGGGAGGCGTGCTTCCCGGACAACTACTACTGCGGCTACGACGGTCCGGAGCCGGACAACACCATCGGCTACAACACCCCCGGCTGCACCTATCCCTGCGTGGTCATCACGACCGGTCGGCCGTGAGCCCTCGGGGCCGGCACCCGGTCGGTGCCGGCCCCTGGCGGATCACCGGCGGGCGCTCCGCCGCTACAGCCCGAGATCCCGGGCGATGATCATGCGCTGCACCTCGGAGGTACCCTCACCGATCTCCAGGATCTTCGAGTCCCGCCAGAACCGGGCCACCGGGTACTCGTTCATGAAGCCGTACCCGCCGTGGATCTGGGTCGCCTCGCGGGCGTTGTCGACCGCGCTCTCGCTGGCGTAGAGCTTCGCGATCGCCGCCTGCCGCTTGAAGTCCTCGCCCGCCAGCATCCGCGCGGCGGCGTCGTAGTAGGCGAGCCGGGCCGTGTGCGCCCGCAGCTCCATGTCGGCGATTTTGAACTGGATCGCCTGGTTACGGCCGATCGGCCGGCCGAACGCCTCGCGGTCCTTGGCGTAGCGCACCGACTCGTCCACGCAGCCCTGGGCGAGTCCGACGGCGAGCGCGGCGATGGCGATCCGCCCCTCGTCGAGGATCTGGAGGAACTGCGCGTACCCGCGACCGCGCTCGCCGAGCAGGTTCTCCGCCGGTACCCGGCAGTCGTCGAAGGTCAGCTCGTGGGTGTCCGAGGCGCACCAGCCGACCTTGGAGTACGAGGGCGCGACGGTGAAGCCGGGCGTACCCGAGGGGACGATGATGGTGGAGAGCTCCTTGGAGCCGTCCTCGCGTACCCCGGTCACGGCGGTCACGGTCACCAGCGAGGTGATGTCGGTGCCGGAGTTGGTGATGAACGCCTTCGCACCGTTGATCACCCAGTGGTCGCCGTCGAGCACCGCCCGGGTGGTGGTACCGCTGGCGTCCGAGCCACAGCCCGGTTCGGTCAGCCCGAACGCGGCCAGCGCCTCGCCGGTGACCAGCTTCGGCAGCCACTCCGCCCGCTGCCGCTCGGTACCGAAGCGGTAGATCGGCATGGCGCCGAGCGAGATGGCCGCCTCCAGCGTGATGGCCACGCTCGAATCGACCCGGGCCAGCTCCTCCAGCGCCAGGCAGAGGGCGAAGTAGTCCCCGCCCATGCCGCCGAACTCCTCGGGGAAGGGGAGCCCGAACAGCCCCATCTTGCCCATCTGGCGGACGATCTCGTACGGGAAGGTGTGCTGCTTGTAGTGGTCGGCGATGACCGGAGCGACCACCTCGCGGGCGAACTCCCGCACGCTGGACCGCAGTGCCTCGTGCTCCTCGGAGAGCCGGAAGTCCATTTTTCCTCCTGTGACGCGATGGGTACGCGGGGTGGTGTCCGCGCCCCCGGCGCTCGTGGCGCCGGAAGAGCGGGTCGGTGCGGTGGGCCGGCTTGCCTGGGCGGGCCGGCTGTGTGGGGTGGGCTGGCTGCGTGGGGTGGGCTGGCGCCGGGTGCGGCGGTTCGCCGGTCAGACGGGGGTGACGCCGTGCCGGCGGCGGGAGAAGTGGCGCTCCTTTCCGCGGGCCGCGGCGAACCGGCGGATCAGGTCGGCCCGCAGTTCTCCCGGCTCGACGACGGCGTCGACCACGAGTTCGCTGGCCAGGCGCATGAGGTCGATGTCGCGCTCGTACTCCTCCCGCCGGGCGGCGACGAAGGCGGCCCGCTCGTCGGGGTCGGCGATGGCTGCGATCTTGTTGGCGTACACCGCGTTGACGGCGGCCTCGGCGCCCATCACCGCGATCTTGGCGGTGGGGAGCGCGATCGTCGCGTCGGGTTCGAAGCCGGGACCGGCCATCGCGTACAGGCCGGCACCGTACGCCTTGCGGACCACGACGCAGATCTTCGGTACCGTCGCCTCGGAGATCGCCGTGATCATCTTCGCGCCGTGCCGGATGATCCCCTGCTTCTCCACCGCCGTGCCCACCATGAACCCCGGCACGTCGGCCAGGAAGAGCAGCGGCACGTTGAACGCGTCGCAGAGCTGGACGAACCGGGCCGCCTTGTCGGCCGAGTCGACGAAGAGCACGCCGCCCTTGAACATCGAGTTGTTGGCGACCACGCCGACGACCTGGCCGTCCAGCCGGCCGAGGCCGATGGTCAGCTCCCGGGCCCAGAGCGCCTGGATCTCCAGGAACGACCCGGCGTCGAGCAGGCCCTTGACGTACCGGCGCATGTCGAACGCCTGCCGCTCGCTCGCCGGCACCAGCGCCGCGAGGTCCACGTTGGCCGGCGCCTCGGCGGCCGGCGCGGTCGGCGGCTGCCGCGTCCAGTTCGCCGGCAGGTACGACAGGTAGCGGCGGACCACGTCCAGCGCCTCGGCCTCGGTCTTGCAGAGGAAGTGGCCCACGCCGGACTCGGCGCAGTGCACCCGCGCCCCGCCCATCTCCTCCAGCGTGGTCTTCTCGCCGGTCACCATCTCGACCATCCGGTCCGAGCCGAGGTACATGCTCGCGTTGCCGTCGACCATGGCGACCACGTCGCAGAAGGCCGGGATGTAGGCGCCACCGGCCGCGCTGGGCCCGAACAGGGCGCAGACCTGCGGGATCGAGCCGGAGGCGCGTACCTGGTTCCAGAAGATCTTGCCGGCGCCGCGCCGGCCGGGGAAGAGATCGACCTGGTCGGTGATCCGGGCGCCGGCGGAGTCGACCAGGTAGACCATCGGCACGCCGGAGGCGTACGCCCGCTCGATGATCCGGATGATCTTCTCGACCGTACGGGCGCCCCAGCTGCCCGCCTTGACCGTCGAGTCGTTCGCCATCAGGCAGACCTGCCGGCCGTCGATGGTGGCGACCCCGGTGACCACCCCGTCGGCGGGCAGCCCGTCCGCGAGCGCGTTGGCGAAGAGCCCGTCCTCGACGAAGGAGCCCTCGTCGACGAGGAGCGCCACGCGTTCCCGGGCGAAGAGCTTGCCCTTGGCCGCGTTGGCGGCATGGTATTTCTCCGCGCCGCCGGCCCGGGCCCGCTTGCGCAGCTGCTCCAGCGCCTCACCGTCGAGCGTCACGCCGCCCCCTCGCCGCAGACTGACCTAAACGATCGTTAGGTTACTGCATCTCGGTGACTCCGGGCCACCCGCACCGGCGCGGCGGGCCGATCCACCGGGATACCGCGCCGCTCCCCCCTCTCCCGGGCGTCGGCTGCGCGCCCCCAGCGGGTCCTGCCCCACGGCTTGAACACAGAGAGGATGGTGGCGGCCCACAGCGCGACGGTGAACCCGCCCAGGCAGGCGGTCAGCGCGGCACCCGCGCCGCCCACCCCGGCGGCCGGATCGGCCGTACGCAGCGCCAGCTCGTCGGCCAGCGCGCTCTCGACGGTACCGGCGACCAACGGGATGCTCACCGACACCGCGAACTTGGCGATCACCCACCAGTGCCGCACCAGACCCCACTTCGTCCCGAGCGAGACCACCAGACCGGTGAGGATCGACAGGAACATCGAGGGGATCGCCGCCGCCAGGTCGACGACCCGCAACAGCTCGTACGCGCCGTGCCGGACCGGGTGGGAGTCGGTGGCCACCGCCGTCACGGCCAGCGTGGTCATGGTGAGGGCGACGCCGAGCCACCCGACGCTGAAGCCGACGTGCAGGGTCAGCCAGACCCGACGGGCCCGGGGCGACATGCGGGGAAACCGGGGCCGGCTCAACGCCAGGATCGCCACGGACAGCGGTATGCCGAGCAGCGCGACGGACACCGGGATGCTGAACACGAACTGCAGCACCGCCATCGCGAGGTGCAGAACGATGGTGATCCGCCGCCCCCGCTCCGGGCCGCCCAGCGCGGCGACCACGGACAGCACCACCGCCGCCGCGTAGCCGAGCACCGCCATGAGCCGCAGCGGCGGCACGTCGGAGCCGTTCGACAGCAGCGCGAGGTTCAGCCCGGCGAAGCCGACGAAGACCCAGCGCAGCGTCGCGAGCGCGCGGCCGCCACCCGGGTGGGCCGGCGCGGGCGCGTCGCCGACGACCGTGGTCCGGCCGGTCGGGGATCGGGTATCGGAATGCATGAACCCGACGCTAGGTACGGCCGGAGCGGCCCACATCGGCCAAGATAACTGGGCTCGGCGCTCGATGGTGGTCGGCCGGGACGGCGGGACACCACTTTCGGATGAGTCCAACGGCGGAGGCGCACCGCGCTTGGCCTGCCTAGACTTCCCGGCATGTGGCACCGCCGGCAGGGCCAGTTCGGGACCGCGCTGCTGGCCGCGACCTGCGTACTGGCCGGGGTCTGGGACGGTCTCCAGTCCGGTCTGTTCGACGGTTCTCCGATCGTCGACCGGCCGGCGCCGTTGGCCGTCGACGCGGCGCTCGGCGTGGTCGCCGGCCTGGCCGTGGTGGTCCGGCGGCGCCGGCCCCTGCCGCTGTACGGTGCCGCCCTGCTCTCCTGGGGCGTCACGGGCGCGTACCCGGCCCTGTTGATCGCGCAGTTCGCGATCGGCGCCCACCTGCGCTCGGCGCGGCTGCAGATCGTGCTCACCGCGGTCATGCTGGCCGCCGTCTCCGGTCCACTGTGGGTCGTGAGCGGCGGAGACGGGGCGGTACCGGTCAGCTTCGCGCTCTGCGTGGTACCCGTGCTGGTCGGCCTGTACCTGACCTCCCGCCGCGAGGTGATGACCAACCTGGAGGATCGGGCCCGCCGCAACGAACGCGAGGAACTGCTCCGGATCGAGCAGGCCCGGGCCGAGGAGCGTGCCCAGATCGCCCGGGACATGCACGACGTGGTCACCCACCGGGTGTCGCTGATGGTGCTGCACGCCACCGCGCTCGAATCGGCGCGGGGAAAGGACGCCGCCGCCATCGCGGCCCAGATCCAGGGCATCGGACGGGCCGCGCTGGACGAACTCCGTACGCTGGTCGGGGTGCTGCGCGACGGTGCCGCCGCCCCGCTGCGACCGCAACCCGGGCTCGCCGACCTCGACGAGCTGGTCGCCTCCTCCCGGGCGCTCGGCCTGGCCGTCGAACTCCACGTCGAGGACGGGTTACGGGCGCCGGCCCTGGTCGAGCACGCCGTCTACCGGGTGGTGCAGGAGGCCTTGACGAACGTGCACAAGCACGCCCACGACGCCCGGACCGTGGTCACCGTCCGCCCGATCACGGACGGCCTCCGGGTGGTCGTCCGGGACAGCGGCGGCGGCCGCGCCACTCCGGCCATGGCGAGCGGCGGCGGGCACGGACTGCTCGGCATCGGCGAACGGGTACGGCTCGTCGGTGGCACCCTGCGCACCACCCGGCTGCCCGGCGGCGGTTTCGAGGTGTGCGCCGAACTGCCGGCGACCTACCCGGCCGAGGAGCCGGCACGGTGATCCGGCTCCTGATCGTGGACGACGAGTGGATGGTCCGCGCGATGCTGCGCACGATCATGGCCGCCTACCCCGACATCGAGGTGGTCGGGGAGGCCGGGGACGGGGACGAGGCCCTGAGGCAGGCCCGGACGCTCCGTCCGGACGTGGTGCTCATGGACATCCGGATGCCGCGCCGCGACGGTCTGGCCGCCACGGCGGCCCTGGCCCGGTTCGCGGCGCCGCCCAAGGTCGTCGTGCTCACCACGTTCGACCTCGACGAGTACGTCCGGACGGCGCTCCGGCACGGCGCGGTGGGCTTCCTGCTCAAGGACGCCGCCGCCGACCAGATGGCCGCCGCCGTGCGAAGTGCGGCGGCCGGGGACGCCATGCTCTCCCCGCAGGTCACCCGTAGGCTGCTGCACCGGTTCGCCGAACCGGCCGGACCGCAGCGCGCCGACGCCGTACGGCGGCTCGCCGTCCTCACCGGCAAGGAGCGGGAGGTTCTCGCGGCGCTCGGCGAGGGGCTGACCAACAGCGAGATCGGCCGGCGGCTGCACCTCAGCGAGGCGACCGTGAAGAGCCACGTCAGCCGGCTGCTCGCCAAGCTGCAACTGACGAACCGGGTGCAGGCGGCGATCCTGGCCCACCACGCCGGCCTGGTCGACTGACCGGCCACGAACCGGTCGCGGGGCGACGGCCGGGGCGCCGCCTGCCGTACCCGCCCCGGTCAGAAGGTGTCGACGTCGAAGCGGCTCGCCCGAGCGCTCACCGGCCCCGTGCCGGTCACGTTGCCCTCGATGTCGAGCCCGCGGTACGTGCCCCGGCTGACCAGGGTGTCGCCGTACACCCGGGCGTGGTGCAGGGCCCGGACCTCGCCGTTGTAGCGCTGCGGCAGGCCGTGCAGGTCGTGCGGCAGGACCTGCCACAGCGTGAAGCTCACCCGGTCCTTCCCGGTCGCCCTCCACCGCCCGGTGGCGATGTGGATCCCCTGGGCGAAGGAGAGGAAGAAACCGCCGGGCAGGAAGGTGAAGAGCGCCACCTCCTCCTCGTGCGGCAGCGTCACCACGCCGCGCCAGGTCCCCACGACCCCACCACCGGGCCTCCGGTCGCCCGCCGGGGCGCCCTCGGCCGCACCGGCGACGCCCACCGCCGCCGCGGTCGCCGCCGCGCTCAGGGCGACGGTCGTTCCGGCGGCCCCTCGGAGGAACCGCCTCCGGTCAACCTCACCGATCATGATGTCCTCGCAGGTCACTCGTCGTGATTGGTGGCGAGGACGACCGTATGACGAGCCGGCGGGACGGCACATCGGCCGATGGAGGTCGGTCGGGCCCGGCAGCCGCGACCTTCGACTGATCCGTCAGCTCACCCGACGGCCGGCCGGACGCCCGCTCGGATGGATCAGTCCCGCGCCAGCCGGGTACGCGGGCCGGCCCGGAGCACTCCGGACGGGAGCTGCCGACCGACCAGCTCCTCGGCCAGCCGCGCGGCCTCCAGCAGGGCGGTCAGGTCGATGCCGGTGTCGATGCCCATGTCGTGCAGCATGTGCACCACCTCCTCGGTGGCCACGTTGCCGCTCGCCCCGGGCGCGTACGGGCAGCCGCCCAGGCCGCCGACGCTCGCGTCGAACTCGGTGACCCCCAGCTCCAGCGCGGTGAGCAGGTTCGCCAGCGCGGTACCCCGGGTGTTGTGGAAGTGCAGCAGCACCGGAATGTCGGGCTGGGCGGCGCGGACCGCGGTCAGCAGTTCGCGTACCCGGCGGGGCGTGGCCATCCCGGTGGTGTCGCCGAACGCCACCCGGTCCGCCCCGTCGGCGACCACCCGATCCACGATGCGCGCCACCCGGCCGGGGTCGACGTCCCCCTCGTACGGGCAGCCGAAGCTGGTCGCGACGATCACCTCGGCGCTGGCGCCGGCCGCGTGCAGCAGGGCGATCAGCCCGGCGATGTCGTCCAGCGACTCCTCGGTCGAGCGGTTGACGTTGCGCCGGTTGTGCGTGTCGCTCGCCGAGACCACCACCTCGACCTCGGTGAACCCGGCCGCCAGGGCCCGCTGGGCGCCGCGCGAGTTCGGTACCAGCGCGGAGTAGCGCACGCCCGGTGCCCGGGTCGCCCGCTGCCAGACCTCGTCCGCGTCGGCCATCTGCGGGATCGCCTTCGGGTGCACGAAGGAGACCGCCTCGACGCGCCGTACGCCGGTCGCCGAGAGCGCGTCGAGCAGCCTCACCTTCGCGTCGGCCGGTACCGGGTCCTCGTTCTGGAGCCCGTCCCGGGGACCGACCTCGCGGATCGACACGAATGCCGGCATTGCTGTCATTTGTCACCTCACTGTGACGTCATCGGTCCCGCCATTGTCGCTCGCCGCGCCGGGGACTCGCCGTTCCCGGATAGCCGAAGGGCCCCCGCCGTCGGCCGGAGCGCGACGGCGGGGGCCCTTCTCGGCGTTCAGCGCATGCGCGAGACGATCCCCGTGTCGTAGTCGCCCGCGACGAACTCGGCGTTCTCCAACAGCTCCGCGAAGAACGGCAGGTTGCACTTCGGACCGGTGATCTCGAATCCGGCCACCGCCGCCCGGGCGCGGGCGATGGCCTCCGCCCGGTCGGCGCCGTAGACGACGAGCTTCGCCATGAGCGAGTCGTAGAAGGGCGTGACCGTGGTGCCGGCGGCGTACCCACTGTCGACGCGGACACCCTCACCCTGCGGCTCCACCCAGGTCTTGACCGCCCCCGGACCCGGCAGAAACCGCTTCGGGTCCTCGGCGTTCACGCGCAGCTCGATGGCGTGCCCGCGCGGCGTCAGGGCGTCCGGGTCGAAGTTCGGGGCCAGGCCGGACGCGACCCGCAGCTGCTCCTCGACCAGGTCGAGGCCGTACACCAGCTCGGTGACCGGGTGCTCGACCTGGAGCCGGGTGTTCATCTCCAGGAAGAAGAACTCGTTCGTGGTCGGGTCCAGGAGGCACTCGACCGTACCGGCGTTGCGGTAGCCGACCGCCTCTCCGGCGCGTACCGCCGCGGCCAGGAACCGCTCGCGCAGCTCCGGCGAGACGGCCGGCGACGGCGACTCCTCGACCAGCTTCTGGTTGCGGCGCTGCACCGAGCACTCCCGCTCGCCGAGGGCGACGACCCGACCGTCGGCGAGACCGAGGATCTGCACCTCGACGTGGCGTACCCGGGGGAAGTAGCGCTCGATCAGCACGGCGCCGTCGCCGAACATCCGCTCGGCGAACCCGCGCACCTTCTCGTACTCGGTGCGCAGAACGTCCTCGTCGGCGGCGACGGCCATGCCCATCCCGCCGCCGCCCGCGGCGGCCTTCACCATCACCGGGTAGCCGATCTCGGCGGCGGCGGCCAGCGCGGCCGTGACGTCGGCGGCCGGGTCGGTGGTGCCGGGCGCGACCGGCACGCCCGCCGCCGCCATCAGGTTCCGCGCGTTGATCTTGTCACCCATCGCGGAGATCGCGTCGGCGCCGGGTCCGACCCAGATCAGGCCGCTGGCCTCGACGGTACGGGCGAACTCGGCGTTCTCGGACAGGAAACCGTAGCCGGGGTGGATCGCCTGCGCGCCGGTCGACTTCGCCGCGGCGAGGATCGCCTCGGTGTTGCGGTAGCTCTGCGCGGGGTTCGCCGGGCCGATGCAGACCGCCTCGTCGGCCTCCTTGACGAACGGCAGGTCGGCGTCCGCCTCCGAGTAGACCGCGATGGCGCGTACTCCGAGCCGCCGAGCGGTACGGATGATCCGGCGGGCGATCTCGCCCCGGTTCGCGACGAGCAGCGACTCGATCATTCTTGCCTCTCCTGAGGGGGATCTCTCCCGAGGGGATACGGGGTTGTGGTGTGTCAGGCGTCCGGGTCCACCAGCAGCGCGGCGAGCGTCGCCGCCCGCAGCAGCGCGGCCCGGCGGTGCCGGTCCACCTCGCCACCCAGGAACGGGGTGGAGTTCATCAGGCCGAACGCGGCGTGCGCCAACACCCGCGCCTCGGCCGCCGAGACCCCGGGGTGCAGCGCGGTCAGCGTCGACACCCACTCCTCGACGTAGAGCCGCTGCAACCGGCGGATCTGCCGGCGCGGCTCCTCGGGCAGCCGGTCCAGCTCGTGCAGGTGCAGCGCGATGACCGCCGGGTTGGCCAGGGCGAAGTCGAGGTGGAAGTCGATCAGCGACTCCAGCGTGGCCCGGGCGTCGCCCGGATGCTCGGCGACCCGCTGCCGGCCCCCGTCCAGCAGCCCCTGGCTCACCGGGATCAGGGCGGCGACGAGCATCGCCTCCTTGCCCGCGAAATGGTGGTAAAGCGCCGGACCGGTGACGCCCGCCGCCGCGCCGATGTCGTCCATCGATACGCCGTGGTAGCCGCGCGCGGCGAAGAGCCCCACCGCGATCTCCAGGATCTCGTCCCGGCGCGACCGCCGTCGCGACCCGGCCGGTGCCACCGTTCCGCTAGCCGAATCTGTCACCTGCTGATCCACCGTCACGCGGTCAGCCTAGTCAGCCTCCGCCGATCAGCCACCGGTGACGTACGTCGCTCGCTCGCCCCGCCGCCGGGATTCCGGCCCGGCGGCGGCACCCCGGCCCGCCCGGCCGGCCTACTCGTCGTCCGCCAGGTCGTGCTCCGCGCGCAGCGCGTCCGCCTCGCCCGTACGGCCCAGCGCCGCCAGCGCCTGGGCCAGCAGCCACGCGGCGCGCCGTACCGGCTGGGACTCCGCCGGCAGCCCGCCCAGCACCCGCCGCAGCAGCGCCTCCGCCTCGGCCGGCCGGTCCAGGCGCAGCAGCACCTCGCCCACGAAGAGCTCCACCTGGGCCGCCTCGCCGAACGCCTGGATCTCGCGGAGCCGCTCCGGTACGCCCGCCAACCGCTCCAGCGCCGCCTCGACCCGCTCGTCCCCGTACAGCGCCCGCGCGGCGCTGTGGTCGAGCATCGCGCGCTCCCAGACCGTACCGGGCTCGTCGGCGATCTCTCCGGAGAGCCGGCCGGCGAGGGCGTCCGCGCGTTCCACCGCCGCCAGCGACTCGGCGGTCTCACCCGCCCAGTACCGGGCGTCCACCTCCCGTCGCCGGGCGCGCAGCTCGTCCAGGGGGAGACCGGCGAGCCGGTACGACTCCGCCGCGGCCGCGAACCGTCGAGCCGCCTGACCGTCCCGGTCCCCCCGGTAGAGCAGCTCGCCCGCCTCCTCGGTGACCTGTCCCCGCGCGCCCAGGTTGTCCGGCCCGTCCAGGTTGCCGGCCAACTCGTCCAGGAGCGCGAGCGCCAGATCGTCCTCGCCGAGCCCGACGTAGACGTTGGCGAGCAGGTGCCGGCAGCGGTCGGCGTCGCCCTGGAACCCCAGCTTGTCCAGCTCGGCGACGGCCTCCTCGGCCGCCTCGGCCGCGTCCAGCAGCCGCTCGGCGTGCCGGTACGCCTCGGCCAGCTCCCAGCGCAGGAACGCCGCCGGCTCGGTGAGGCCGCGCTCGGCGCAGAGCGCCACCGACTCGACGAAGTCGTCGACCGCCGCGTCCGGGCGGCCGGCGGCCAGCAGCGCCCGGCCCCGGGCGATCCGGGCCTGGAGCAGCTGCTCCCCGTCCGCCAGCGAGACCGCCTCGTCGAGCGCGGGCACGGCCTCGGCCGGGTCTGCCAGCGCGCGGGCGTACAGCACGGCCGCCGCCGCCCGGTACTCGGGCAGGTCCAGCTCGCGGGCGAGGTCGAGCAGCGCCCGCCCCCGCGCCGCGCGCTCGTCCCGGGGCCGGTCCAGCAGTTCCCGGCACCGGCCGAGGTGCAGCCCCACCCGGACCACCTGGTACGGGTCGCCGTCCGCCGCCGCCTCGACGCCGGCCCGGTCGAGCGCCTCGTACGCCTCGGCGAAGCGCTCCAGCTCGACCAGGGCCAGCCCGAGGCGGTCGTACCCGTCGGCCCGCTCGGCCGGCGTACCGTGCTCGGCCAGGAACGCAACCGACTCCTCCAGCAGCGGCAGCCCCTCGTCGGCCGCCCCGTCCCGGCAGAGCTGCAGGCCCAGCCGCCCGGCGGCGATCCGCTCCCGGACCGGGTCCGGTACCCGCCGGAACAGCTCGATCGCGGCGCGGCCGGCCTCCCGCGCGCCGGCCGGATCCTCGGCGGCGTACCGCTGCACCGCGCGCAGCGCGAGCCGCCGCCCGGCGACGTCCGGCGGCAGGTCCTGGGCGCCGAACCGCTCGTCGAAGGCGTGCAGCACGGCGTCGAAGTGGTCCCGACGTACCGTCCGCCACGCCTCTTCGGCGAGCCGGAGCAGCTCCGCCGGTCCCGCGTCGGCCGGTACCTCCGACGGCGCCGGCCGGCGGAGGTCCGGCTCGGCGGGCGCCGCCGCACCGGTCGTTCCCGCCTCGGCGGTCACGGCCTCGGAAGTTGCCGACTCGGACGTCGCCGGGCCGGGCGTCGCCCGAGCGGCGGTCGCGGCGACGTCACGCCGGGCCGTCGCGGCGACGCCCCGGCGGGCGGTGGCGGAGAGCGGCAGGTGGGGGCCGATCGGCTCGCGCGCCATGCGCCGCTCGACCCAGCGCGACTGCGCGTCCGTGCCGTTGCGGGCGTCGAAGCGCGCCGCGATGGCGGTCGCCAGCTCGGCCAGCTCGGTGGCGAGCCGCGCGACCGGCACATCGGCGGCCGGCCGGTCGCCGTGACCGCGCCGGTGCACGGTCAACCCGCCGTGACCGGCCCGGTCGAGCCGGCGCAGCAGCAGCGCCGACGCGGCGGCGAAGTCCATCGCGGCGCTCGGCGACGGCGCCCGGTCCAGCCACTCCAGGTGCCGCTCGACCAGCTCCAGGCCGCGCGCCTCGTTCCCGGTCAACGCGCAGAACTCGACGTGCTCGCCGATGTCCCACAGGTCCGCCAGGTTGCCGCGCACCCGGCGGTACGCCTGCCGGTGCGCGTCGCGGGCCGCCTCGCGTCGCCCGCTGCGCAGGTACGGCAGGAGCAGCGAGGTAAGAATGCCGTGCGGCTGTTCGGTGCAGCTCAGCTCGCCCGCGAGGACCGGTTCGGCCAGCGCGATCGCCGCCTCGTCGTCGCCGACCTCGGCCAGGTAGTGCGCCTGGCTCGACGGGTCGCAGCCGGCGCAGTCGGAGAGGTCGTCGCGCGGGGTGGTGGTCCAGAGGCGGTACCAGTGCGCCGCCTCGTCGGCCGCACCGATGTGCCGGGCCACCCGGTGCCGGCACTTGTAGACCGCCTGGAGGCTGTGCCCGCCGTCGCGGTACCGCCGCTCCATGTCGTCCAGCACCGCGTACGCGCGGTCCAGCGGCACCTCGGGGAAGCTGGTCAGCCCGTTGACCATCCACTTGAACTGCCAGAGCAGGCTGTGCCGGTGCCGCTCGTGGTACGGCTGCGGGTTGCGGTCGTAGTCGGCCAGGCACCAGGAGAAGGTGACGAAGGACTTGGCCGGCTCCCCGCCCAGCCGGTATGCCGCCGTGGCGAGCATCCGGACGGCGAAGGCGAGCTGCGCCTCGCCGGCCGCGTCGACCTGCCGCATCAGCCGCTCCACCGCGGCGATCTGCGCGGGTCCGCGCGGCATCTCGTGCGCCTGCGCGAGCTGGCTCCACAGCTTCGGGTCCCCGAGGCTCATCGGCTCACTCCTGTCCGGCCACGGCCCGGCCGAGCAGGCCGAGGAACGAGCTGTTGAGCAGGGCGGCGTCGGCCGGGCGGATCGGGTGGTAGCCGAGCAGCAACGCCTGCCCGTACAGCGCCTCGACCGCGAGCCCCACCAGCTCCGGGTCGGCCAGCGTGGTGACCCGGCGGACCAGCGGATTGCGGTGGTTGAGCACCAGCTGGGGCCGTTCGGGCGGGCCCGACGCCGCCAGCGCGTCCAGCACCCCGGCCCAGACCTCGTCAGCCTGCTCGCGGGTGGACTGGAGCTCGTCGTGGAACGCCGCCGCCCGGCTGACCAGGTAGAGGGCGGGCAGCGACACCGGGTCGTACGCCCGCAGCACCACCTCGCAGCCGAGCCGGTCCAGCACCCGCTGCGCGGCGGCACGGAACGGCTGCAGCGCCAGCTCCACGCCCGGGTCGAGGGCGTCGAACCGGGTGGTCAGGTCGCTCGGCTCCAGCCGCTCGATCAGCGCCGATCGCTCCACCCTCGGCAGCCGCTCGATGATCTCGGTGTCGTACGTGTAACCGGCGTTCACCACGGCCAGGTCCTGCGCCGCCGCCACCGCCGCCAGCTGGCGGAACTCGTCGATCGTGGCCGCGTACCGGACCAGGCCGTGCCGCTCGCGGAACTCGGCCAGGGTGAGCTGCCCCAGGTTGGTCTCCATCGGCCACCAGCGCTCGACCAGCCGGAGCATCTCGTCGTCGTGCAGCGCCAGCGCCTTGACGCCGAGGTGGTGCACCCGGAGGAAGTCGGCGAGCCGACGCGGGTCGCCGTCGGCCAGCCGGACCAGCCACCCGCGCAGCTGGTCACCGAGCGCCTCGCGGGTCGTCTCCAGCAGGGCGTCGTCGTAGAGCGCCTCCCGGCTGGCGGTCGGGCGCAGCTCACCGGCGTCGACGACGCAGCGGGCGAAGAACGCCCAGTCCGGCAGCAGCCCCTCGGCACCCTCGCTGAGCAGCATGCGCTTGAGGTAGACCCGGTGCCCGGCGCGGGCCGCCGGGTTGCTCGGCTCGGGCAGCACGAAGGCCGCTCCGGTCAGCCCGGCCTCCGGTACGGCGAGCGGGATCACGTCGAACGGGGTGAAACCGAGCGTCTCGCGGGCGTACCGGAGCAGCTCCCGCCGGCGCGTGGTCGCCGGCCGGTCCGGCGACGCCGACCACGGCGGCTCACCGGTGGTGGTCTCGACCTCGCCGACCAGCACGGTGACCGGCAGCAGCGACCCGAAGAGGCGGGCCAGCTCCGTCACGGTCGCCACCTCGAACCACTGCTCGGCGCCGCGCCGCGGCACCAGCGTGACGGTGGTCCCCGGCTCGTCCCGCTCGGCCGCGTCGCCGGCCAACTCCACCCGGTAGCGCCCGTCGGAGTGCCCGGTCCAGAGCACGGTCGGGTCGTTGCCGCGCCGGGTGCGCACCCGGATCTCGTCGGCCACCAGGAAGCAGGAGAGCAGCCCGATGCCGAACTGGCCGAGGAACTCGTGCCGGGCGAAGCCCAGCTCGTCCCGCTTCGAGCTGCGCCCGATGGTGGCGAGCAGTTCGTGCACCTGCGCCTCGTCGAGGCCGATGCCGGTGTCGTGTACGCGCAGGGTGCCGTCGCCGGTCAGCGCAGGCGGTTCGATCCGCACCACGGCGGGCGCGCCCGGCTCCACCGCGCGGCGCGCGGTGATCGCGTCTACCGCGTTCTGCAGCAGCTCGCGGACGTACACCCGTGGGCTGCCGTAGAGGTGGTGGCTGAGCAGGTCGACCACGCCACGCAGGTCGACCTGGAAGGTACGGTCCACGATCGTTCGCTCCCCCGGTCCGATGCCGGCGATCACCGTACCGGTGATCACCGACACCGTGCCGTCCCCTCGCGCCGCCCGATCCGCTCGTCGGCGCTCGGCGCCGCTTCGGTCGGTGCCCGATACGGCGCTTCCGGTCGGCGCGCGATCCGGCGCTTGACCCTCGACCCGATCGAGCCCGCAGGCTCGCTCCCGGCAACGGGCACCGGCATCGGGCCGGGCGGAGAGGGGCGAAGATGGGCGGGGCGTACTGGCGACTCTGGACCGCGGCGGTGGTCTCCCGATTCGGGGACGCGGTGCGCGCGCCCGCGCTGGCCCTGCTGGCGGCGTCGCTCTCCCGCGATCCGCGCACGGTCGCGGTGGTGGTCGTCGCCGGGCAGCTGCCGCCGCTGCTCTTCGGCCTGCTCGGCGGCGTCTGGGCGGACCGCTGGGACCGGCGCCGCACCATGGCCGCCATCGACGGGGCGCGGGCCCTGCTGGTGGCCGGGTTCGCGGTGCTGCTCGCCACCGGGTACGCGGGCGTCGCGGCCCTGGTCGCCTGCGCCTTCGCGCTCGCCACCCTCGGCACGCTCTTCGACGCGTCCGCGTTCGCGCTGCTCCCCTCGGTGGTACCCGCCGAACGGCTCGCCGCCGCGAACGGGCGCCTCCAGGCCGGTACGTCCGTGGCGGGCGGCTTCCTCGGCGCGCCGGTCGCCGGGGTGCTCTTCGCGGCGGCCGCGGCGCTGCCGTTCGCCGTGGACGCCGCCTCCTTCGCGATCGCCGCGCTGCTCGCGCTGACCCTCGGCCGAGCCGCGCCGGCCGGTGCCGCGCGCGGCGCGGTTCCGGCCACCCCGGTCGACACCCCGGCGGGGCCGGTTGCGGCCACCCCGGCCGGTGCCGCGCGGGGCGCGGCCACGCCGGCCCGGGCCGGGGGTCGGCCGGCGCGGGGCGGAATCTGGCGGGAGGCGGCCGAGGGGCTGCGCTGGATCGGCCACGACCCGACGCTGCGGCTGCTGACCGGGCTCACCGCGGCCACCAACCTCGCCATCAGCGGCGTCATCGCGGTCGTCGTGCTCTACGCGCTCGACGTGCTGCGGGTACCCGCGCCCGCGTACGGGCTCTTCATGTCCGCCGCCGTGGCCGGCGGGTTGCTCGGCGGGCTCGGGGCGGGTCGGCTGGCCGGCCGCTTCGGCACCCTGCCCGGGCTGCGGGTGGTCCTGGTGGCACAGACCCTCGCCCTGGGCACGCTCGCGCTGGCCCGGCAGCCGGTGCCGGGCGCCGTCGCGCTCGCGGTCTTCGCGGCCGGCACGGCCGCCTGGAACGCGCTCTGGTCGGCGTACGGCCAGCGCAACGTGCCGGCCGAGCTGCTGGGTCGGGTCGGCGCGGCCCAGCGCACGGTGGGCCTGCTGGCCGCGCCCGCCGGCGCCCTGCTCGCCGGCTTCGGCGCCGACGCCTACGGCCTGCCCGCCGTGGTCGGCGCCGCCGCGACCGTCTTCGCCCTGGTCACCGCCGCCTCCTGGCGCGTTCTGCGACACCGGCGCGAGCAGCCGGCCCCGCTCGCCCCGCCGACAGCCCCGCAGGCCGAACCGGCCGCCCGAGAGGACGGCCTGGCTACCGCCGAGCGGGGCGAACCGGCCGGGAGTTGAGCGGGGCGGCCCGGCTACCGCCGAGCGCGGCGGGCGGGCCGGGAGGTACCCGGCGACCTCACCGGCGCGCCGCGGCCCCGAGCGTCGCGCGCGCCGGCGGGGGCGGTGGGACCTCCGTACGCCACCAGGGGCGGGAGAGCAGGCTGGCGAGGGCGGCGCCGGCCGCGTTGAGCAGCACGTCGTCCACGCTGGAGACGCGACCGAGATCCAGCACGTACTGGAGGGTCTCCACGAGGGCCGAGCCGGCGGCGCCGAGCAGGAGGAGTCGTACCGGCCCGGCCAGGGCCGGGAACCGGATCGGGCCGAAGAAGCCCAGCGCGGCGAAGACCAGTAAATTCCCGCCGGCCTGCACCGCGACCTCGACCGGCGGCGTGTGCAGCACCTGGTTGGCGAGATCCGTCAGCGGCACCAGCCAGGTCTGCCGGGGCGCCCGGCGCGGGGTGAGGATCATCCAGATCCAGGGGACCGTACCGACGACCATGGCGACCTCGGCGAGGCTGTGCCGCCGGGCGAGCCGGGCCGGTACGCCGCGCCGGCGACGCCAACCGGCGAGCACCAGCACGGCCAGTACGGCCAGGGGCAGCCCGGCGACCGACGCCAGGACCACCCCGCCCCACTCCTGCCACATCCGCCCCACCAGCGCAGGGTAGCCGCGCGGTCCGGCACCGCCGGACCCGTTGGCGCTTTCGTCCCGGAACGCATCGGCGCCCGTTGACGGATGTTACTCAGCCGAGTAACTTCTTACTCATGCAAGTAACGGATGGACCACCCGAGCGACAGAGCCACGCCGCGGCGGCGCGGCGGGCACAGATCGTCGAGTCCGCCATCGAGTGCCTCGCGGAGCTGGGCTACGGGCGAACCTCGTTCGCCCAGATCGCCAACCGGGCCGGAATCAGCAGCACCCGGCTGATCTCGTACCACTTCGCCGGCAAGGACGAGCTGATGCGGGCGGTCGTGCAGGAGGCGCTGCGCGCGGCGAGCGCCTTCATGCGCCCGCGCATCCGGGCGCAGCGGGACGCACCGGCGATGCTGGCCGCGTACGTCACCTCGAACCTGGAGTTCATGCGCACCCACCCGGCGCACATCCGCGCCGTGGTGGAGATCGCCGCGAACGCCCGGGCCGCCGACGGCACGCCGCTCGTTGTGGCGTCCGGGCCGGAGTCACCGGTGGCCCTGCTCGAACAGCTGTTCCGGCAGGGACAGGAGGCGGGCGAGTTCCGCGCCTTCGACCCGCACGTGATGGCCGTGACCCTGCGGGCCGCGATCGACACGGCGGCCGGCGAGTTGGCGGCCGATCCCGGGCTCGACCTCGACCGGTACGCCGCGGAACTGGCCACCCTCTTCGAGCGGGCCACCCGGAGCGACCGATGACCGCGCCGGCGTCCGCACGCGCGGCGCTCGTGCGGAGCGTACTGACGGACCTCGTCGCACCGCTGGCCGTCTTCTACGGTCTGCGCGCTATCGGCACCGACCAGTGGTGGGCGCTGCTCGCCTCGGCGGCGGTACCGGCCGCGGTGCTGGTGTACCGGTTCGTCCGGCGCCGCCAGGTCGAGTTCTTCGCCCTCTTCGTGCTCACGGTCGTGGCGCTGGGGCTGGTGCTGTCGGCCCTGACCGGCGATCCGCGCACCATGCTCGTCCGCGACGCCTGGACCGGCATGGTCGGCGGGCTCGCCGGGGTCTGGATGCTCGGTTCCATCCGGTACGGACGGCCGGCGCTGATGGTGCTGTTCCGCTCCTTCGTGCTGACCAAAGCGGGCCCGGACGGGCTACGCGCCTGGGAGGCCCGGTGGGACCGGGAACCACAGTTCCGCCGCGGGCTCCGTGTGCTCACCGCGGTCTGGGGCGTCGCCTGCCTGCTCAGCGCGGTGGTGCAGCTCTGCTTCGCGTACGCCCTGCCCGTCGACGCCGCACCCGGGGCGATGCAGGCCACCTGGCCCGTCATCGCCGTACCGCTGCTCGTCTTCCACCTGGGCTACACCCGGCGGCACGACCTGCGTGCCTGAACACCCCCCGGCCACCGCCCCTTCCCCCGTCGACCGGCCGAGAGGAAAGCATGTCCCGCCCCACCTTCGTCCTCGTGCACGGCGCCAACGGCAACGCCGGGGTGTGGAGCCCCGTCGTCCTGGAGCTGGCCATGCTCGGGCACCGCGCGGTCGCCGTGGACCTGCCCGGTCACGGCCTGCGGGCCGGCTATCCGCCGTCGTACCAGGCACCCCAGGACCTGGCCGCCTTCGCCGTCGAACCATCCGAGCTGGCCGGGCTCACCCTCGACGACACCGTCGGCTTCGTGACCGACGTCGTACGCCGGATCGCCGCCCACGGGCCGGTGGTCCTGGTCGGCCAGAGCCTCGGCGGGGTCACCGTCACCGGCGTGGCCAACCGGGTACCCGAGCTGGTCGACCACCTCGTCTACGTCTCGGCCTTCTGCTGCGTACGGCTGCCCACGGTGTACGACTACTACCTGACGCCGGAGGGCGGCCCGAGCGCCGTCCTCGCGGTACCGAAGGTGGGTGACCCGGCGCGGACCGGCGCGCTCCGGACGAACTGGCGCTCGGCGGACCCGGCGTTCCTCGCCGCGGCCCACCGGGCCTTCCTGGCCGACGGCAGCGAGGCGCAGCTGCGCGCGATCGTCGCCGGTTGCCAGCCGGACGAGTCGGCGCTCCTCTCCTTCACCGACGCGCGCATCGATCCGGCGGCGTTCGGCCGGGTCCGGCACAGCTTCGTACGGTTGACGCGGGACCTGTCGATCCCGCTCGCCCTCCAGGACCGGATGATCGGCGAGGCGGACGCGGCCACGCCGGACAACCCGTTCCGGGTGCACACCCTGGACTCCAGCCACCTCGGCTACCTGCTCCGCCCACAGGCGATCTCGGCCGTCCTCGCGGAGTTGGCCGGGACGGGCTGATCCCTCGTACCCCGTTGGCCCGGCCCGGGCGGGCAGGTCGCCGGCGCGGGCCGACCCGGCGGGGCGAGCCCGGTGACGGGAAGCGGCCGGCCCCGGCGCGGCTGCCGCGCCGGGGCCGGCTGGCAGGGTCCGCCCCGAGGGGGTGCGGTCAGGGGATCAGCTTGCCCGGCTCGCTGCCCTTCACGACGGGGGCGCGGACCAGGTTGCCCCACTCGGTCCAGGAGCCGTCGTAGTTGCGCACCTGCGGGTATCCGAGCAGGTGCCGCAGCACGAACCAGGTGTGGCTGGACCGCTCGCCGATCCGGCAGTACGCGATCACGTCGTCGTCCGGCGAGAGCCCCAGCTGGTCGGCGTAGATCGCCCGCAGCTCGTCCGGGCGCTTGAACGTGCCGTCCTCGTTGGCCGCGGACTTCCACGGCTTGTTCACCGCGCCAGGGATGTGTCCGCCGCGGAGCGCCCCCTCCTGGGGGTAGTCCGGCATGTGCAGCATCTCGCCGGTGTACTCGCCGGGCGAGCGGACGTCGACCAAGGGCCGGCCCGCCGAGATGTGCGCCAACACCTGGTCCCGGAAGGCGCGGACCGGGGCGTCGTTGCGCTGCGGTACCGGGTACTCCGCCGGCGGGCGCCCGGTCCGTTCCCGGGTCAGCTCCCGCCCCTCGGCGATCCACTTCTGCCGGCCGCCGTCGAGCAGCCGTACGTCCGGGTGGCCGAAGAGGGTGAAGACCCAGAGCGCGTACGCCGCCCACCAGTTGAAGTTGTCGCCGTAGAAGACGACGGTGTCGTCCCGGCCGATGCCCTTGCGGGCGCAGAGTTCGGCGAAGCCCGCCGCGTCGAGGTAGTCGCGGGTCACCTGGTCGTTCAGTTCGAGGTGCCAGTCGACCTTGACCGCGCCGGGGATGTGACCGGTGTCATAGAGCAGCACGTCCTCATCGGACTCCACCACGACCAACCCGTCGGAGCCGAGGTTTTCGGCCAGCCACTCGGTGGTGACCAGCCGCTGCGGATCGGCGTAGTCCTGGAGGTTGGGCGCGGGATCGCTCGGTACAGGCATGGACCCCACCGTACGCCGGCCGGCGGGGTCAGCTCGGCCGGTCGGTGAACGGGGTGAGCAGCGGGCGCTTGGCGGTGATGTTGTCGCCCGAGGAGCGGCCGGTGAGCCGGCGCCTGACCCACGGGACGAGGTGCTGACCGGCCCAGCGCAGGTCGGCGCCACGAGCGGCGAGCCAGGGCGTCGGCGCCGGCCGGGGCGGCACCACCAGCCACTGCTCGTCGGGGGTGAGCCCGAGCGCGCCGAGCACGTGCGCGGCCACCCGCCGGTGCCCCGCCGGGGCGAGGTGCAGCCGGTCCACGCTCCAGAGCACCGGGTTGAGGAACTCGTCGTCGGCGTAGAGGTCGACCACCCGGGCGCCGTGCCGGCGGGCGGTCTCGCCGATCGCCTCGTGCAGCATCGCCACCCGGGGCCCGACGAGGCGCTGACCGGGCAGCCGGGCCATCACGTCGGCGAACCGGAAGATCAGCACGTCCGCGCCGGTCGCGCGGAGCCGGCCGACGACCTCGTCGAACTCCTTGATCAGCTTCGGCCCGTCGAAGTTGCGCCGCAGCACGTCGTTGCCGCCGGCCGCGAAGCTGATCAGATCCGGCTGCATGTCGAGCGCGGCGGGAACCTGCTCGGCCACGATGTTGCCGAAGAGCCGGCCACGGATCGCCAGGTTGGCGTACCCGAAGTCGGGGCCGGCGTCGACGGCCAGCCGGGCGGCCACCAGGTCGGCCCAGCCGCGGTACGTGCCGTCGGGGTACGGGTCGTCCAGGCCCTCGGTGAAGCTGTCTCCGACCGCCACGAACTTGCGCCAGCGCACGTGCCGCCCCCTACGCCTACCCGGGAAAGCTCCCGCGCCCAGCGGGACCTCCCCACGCCTACCGGAGGCCCCGGCGTACCGGGGCCCCTACCTACCGGGAAGTAATGCGTCGGCCAGTCTGGCACCCGGAGCCCATCCTCCGCCCGCCCGCGCGCCCGCAACGTGGCGTACGCCGCACCCGGCGCGGGCGCCGGCCGTCACCACGGCCGGCGCCCGCTGGTCCGGGCCGCACGCCCGGCCCGGCTCACCCCGCCAATTTGATCGAGTACGCGATCGTGTTGTCGACCTTCGTCCGCTCCTGCTGCGCGGCGAAGAACTCAACCTTGCCGCTGGCCGGCGTCGCCGTCCCCCGATACACGAACTGGAACGTGTAGGTCCTGCTTCCCTGCGCCGGGATCTGCCCGAACTTGGCGAGGTCGCAGATCATGACCCGCGGCGGCCCGGCGTCGTGCACCCCACAGCCCTCGCCGGCGCCGCTCCGCACGCTCATCAGCTCGACCCCGGCCGGCAGAGTGACGTGGCTCGCGACCTGCGTCGCGGCGGCGTCGTCGTCGGCGTTCCGGACGGTGACCACCAACTCCCCCCAGTAGGCCCCCTCCGCGCCCTTGGTCAGGGTGAGGGTGCGGTCGGCCTGCGGCTTGAGGTCGATGCTCGCGTCGGGGAACGAGGTCGGGCCGTCGGTCTGGCGAAACCGGCCGTCGCTGAACCTGTACGTGCGCCACTGGTCCGGGGCCGAGGAACCGAACTGGTTGTCCTGCCAACGCACCCGGACCGTGCCGGACGCGCCCGCCCGCACCTCGGTCATCATGCCGCCGGCCTGGGTGGAGACCTCCGCGACCTGGCCGACGGTTTCGATCGTGCCATCGGTCCCGTGGCGCAGCGCCAGCACCTGCTGAGCGTTGACCGCGAACGGGCTGCAGACGATCTCCACGATCGCCTCCTTGCCGCCGTCGCCGTCGACGTCCACGAAGACCGGGTCGCCGTGGAAGCTGAGCGCACCGGGCGAGTCGGCGCGCGGCGCGTAGACGTGGTTGCCCTTGCTGAACTGGAACGTGCCGGCCTTCGGGCAGAAGTCGTCACCCCAGGCCGGGATGCTGATCTTGCCGTTCTTGATCTCGTTCACGGTGAGCTGCCGGGGCGGTGCCGCGTTTGCCGACCCCGAGGGCGCGACGGAGGGGGTCCCGGACGGGGTCGGCACCACGGTGACGGACGGGGTGACCGCCGGGGGCACCGGCGCCCCCTTGTCGGGGGTGATGAGGGCGAAGGCGGTACCGGTCGCGGCGCCGAGCATCACCACGGCGGCGGCGGACATCGCCAGGGTGCGCTGCACGCCGAGGCGGCGGGAGGTGGCCAGCGCCCGGTCGCGCAGGTCGACCGAGATCACGTCCTCGGCCAGGTCGGCCAGGTCCTGCCGGAGTCGGTCGGGGGTCATCGGGCGCTTCCTTCCAGGACGTACAGCTCGGCGAGTTCCGGGGCGACGGTGCGGAGTCGGGCCAGCGCGCGGGCGGTCTGGGACTTGACGGTCCCGACCGTGACCCCGAGCAGTTCGGCGGCTTCGGCTTCGGTGCGGTCCTCGAAGAAGCGCAGCACCAGGACGGCACGCTGCTTCGCGGAGAGCTTGAGCAGGGCAGCCCGCAGGGTCAGCCGGAGCGTCGTCTGCTGGGCGTGGTCACCCTCGCCCGCGTACCGCCGGGGCTCGGGAAGCTCCCCGGACAACGACTCCGGTACCCGCCGGCGTCGCCACCAGGAGACCTGCAGGTGGTACATCGTCTTGCGGGTGTACGCCTCGGCGTTGCCGCTGTGGTGCAGCCGCTTCCACGAGCGGTGGGTACGCGCCAGCGCCGACTGGACGAGGTCCTCGGCCAGGTGCTGGTCGCCGGTGAGCAGGTACGCGGAGCGTAGGAGAGCGGCGGTACGGGCACGGACGAAGATGTCGAACTCATTCAGCAGGGGGTCCACACGAGCCGATCCTCAAGGTCGATGGTGCGTGGTCGATTGATGCCACCCAAGACGTCGCCCTCGTCGGGAAGGGTTGGCGACCTCCCCGAAATTGTTCGACGTCGCCTTTCCGACATGTCACGCTGCCCGAATGCTGCTACGGATGTCCCACCTGCTGCTCCGTACCCTGCGGGAGGATCCGGCGGACGCGGAGGTGCCGAGTCACCGCCTGCTGCTGCGCGCCGGCTACCTGCGCCGGGCCGCCCCGGGCGGATACAGCTGGCTGCCGCTCGGCAAGCTGGTGCTGGACCGGGTCACCGAGGTGGTCCGCGCCGAGATGAACGCCATCGGCGACCAGGAGGTACAGTTCCCCGCCCTGCTGCCGCGCGGCCCGTACGAGACCAGCGGCCGGTGGACCGAGTACGGCGACGAGATCTTCACCCTGGCCGACCGGCGCGGCGCGGAACACCTGCTCGCGCCGACCCACGAGGAGCTGGCCACCCTGCTGGTACGGGATCTCTTCACCTCGTACCGGGACTTCCCGGTGGTGCTCTACCAGGTGCAGACCAAGTTCCGCGACGAGGCGCGCCCCCGGGCGGGGCTGCTGCGCGGCCGGGAGTTCCTGATGAAGGACGCCTACTCCTTCGACCTGGACGAGGCCGGGCTCCGGGCGGCGTACGACCGCCACCGCGACGCGTACCGGCGGATCCTCGACCGGCTCGGGCTCGACTACACCATCGTCTCCGCGACCAGCGGCTCGATGGGCGGCAGCGCCTCGGAGGAGTTCCTCGCCGCCGCGCCGGTCGGCGAGGACACCTACGTCGGCTGTACCGAGTGCGGGTACGCGGCCAACACCGAGGCGGTCACGACGCCCGCCCCGGCCGCCGGCGACCCGCTGGCACACCCGCCCGCCGAGGTCTTCGCCAGCCCCGGCACCACCAGCGTGGCGGAGCTGGTCGAGTTCGCCAACGCGCGGCGAGTCGGCGGGCGGGACGACTGGTCCGCGTCCGGGGTACTCAAGAACGTGGTGCTCGACCTGCACCGGCCCGGCGCCACGGCGCCGGAGACGATCGTGATCGGCCTGCCCGGCGACCGCGAGGTGGACCTCAGGCGGGTGGAGGCCGCCCTGCACCCGGCGACCGTGACCGTCTTCGAGGACTTCGCCGCCCACCCCGAGCTGGTACGCGGCTACATCGGGCCGCAGGTGCTGGCGAAGCTCGGCATCCGCTACCTGGTCGACCCGCGGGTGGCGCCCGGCACGGCGTGGCTCACCGGCGCCAACGAGCCGGACCGGCACGCCGTCGACGTCGTCTGCGGGCGCGACTTCGCACCGGACGGCACGATCGAGGCGGCCGAGGTCCGGGCCGGCGACCCCTGCCCGGCCTGCCCGACCGGGCGGCTGGTGATCCGCCGGGGCATCGAGGTCGGGCACATCTTCCAGCTCGGGCGCCGATTCACGGACGCGTTCGAGGTCGACGTCTCCGGTCCTGACGGCCGGCCGGTGCGGCCGACCATGGGCTGCTACGGCATCGGGGTGTCCCGGCTGGTGGCGGCCATCGCCGAGCAGCACCACGACGACCGGGGCCTGAGCTGGCCGGCGGCGGTCGCGCCGGGCGACGTACACCTGATCGCGGTGGGCCGGTCGACGGCGGACCCCGACGGACGGCCGAGCCCGCAGGTCGAGGCCGCACTGCGCGTCGGCGAGGAACTCGCCGCGCGCGGGCTGCGGGTGCTGGTCGACGACCGGGCCCAGGTGTCGGCCGGGGTCAGGTTCACCGACGCCGAGCTGATCGGCGTACCGCGCGCGGTGATCTTCGGCCGCCGCCTCCCGGAGGGGTACGTGGAGCTGCGGCACCGCGCCACCGGCGAACGGTCGGAGCTGCCGCTCGACGCGCTGGTGGAGCGGCTGCTGGCCGGTTGACGGGCGGGCCGCGTGGGAGCACCCGGCCCGTGGTGGGGGCCCCGGCGTGACCGGGGCCCCGGTCAGGCGCCGGTCAGTGTTCGGCGGCCGGGCGGGCGCCGTTGCGCAGCGAGCGGTAGTGCTCCTGGCAGGTCTCGTACGACGGCAGCAGGCCCGCCGCCCGCAGCTCGGCCAGGGTCGGGCCGTTGGCGTCCCGCTCGGAGAGCATCGGCGTGATGCCCTCGGGGATCGGCAGGGCCAGCTCCTCGTCCCGGACGTTGACGATCCGCTCCTTCGGCGGGTTGTACCGGGCCGAGCAGAGGTAGCTCAGCACGGTGTCGTCCTCCAGCGCCACGAAGGCGTGCCCCAGCCCCTCGGCGAGGTAGACGGCGCGGTAGTCGATGGTGTCGAGCCGGACCACCTCGTGCTGACCGAAGGTGGGCGAGCCGACCCGCAGGTCGACGATGATGTCGAGCAGCGCGCCCTGCGGGCAGTAGACGTACTTCGCCTGCCCGACCGGTACGTCGGCCCAGTGCACGCCCCGGACCACGCCGCGACGGGAGACGCTGTGGTTGGTCTGGGCTAGGTTGAGTTCGAAGCCGAGCGCGTCCGCGAACGCCTCGGCGTCGTACCAGACCAGGAAGTTGCCACGATCGTCCGGGAACTGCTGTGGAACGAACTCCCAGGCACCGGAGATCGACAACTCGGTGGCTTTCACCTGTTCACCTCTCGCACGGGGACGACTGCTCACGATACCGGCGGGTCGGCGGGAGCAGCCCGCCGACGGGCGGCGACCGGGTGTAGCGGTCCGGCGACCGGGTAACCCGAGGGGTTGACGCACTAGTCCAGCTGGAGGCGCGGATGAGCGGCTACCGGGTCGCCGACGTGATGACGAGACAGGTTCTCTACCTGGCCGCGGAGACGACGCTGGACGAGGCGGCGAAGGCGATGCGGGACGCGGACGTCGGCGACGTGGTGATGACCGAGGGCGCCACGCTGGCGGGGATGGTGACGGATCGGGACATCGTGGTCCGCGCGGTGGCCGAGCGGCTCGATCCGGGGCGGACGACCATCGGCCAGGTCGCCACCCGGGACATCGTCATGATCGAGCAGAACTCCACGGTCCTCGACGCGGCGAACCTGATGCGGGAGCGCGGCGTACGCCGGGTGCTCGTCTGTGACGCGGACCGCAACCTGGTCGGCATCGTCTCGCTGGGGGACCTCGCGGTACGCGCCGAGCCGGCGCCGGCCGCCGGCGACGCGGCCCAGCGGGTGCTCGGCAACTGACCGGACGGGCCCGCCCCGGGGCGGCGGTAGCCTGGGATCATGCCGCCGAAGCTCGCCGCCATCGTCGAGGAGTTCGCCTCCGCCCCGCGCGACGTGGTGCTGGAGATGCTGCTGGAGTTCTCCGACGCGGTACCGCCGCTGCCCGCCGCGCTGGCCGACCGGACCGGCATGGAGCAGGTACCGGAGTGCCAGACGCAGTTCTTTCTGAAGGCCGAGGTGGCCGCCGACCGTACCGTCACCACCTGGTTCGACTGCCCGCCCGAGGCGCCGACCACCCGGGCCTTCGCCGGCATCCTCGCCGAGGGGCTCGCCGGTGCCACCGCCGACGAGGTGCTCGCGGTACCGGACGACCTCTACCAGCGGATGGGGCTGGCCGAGGCGATCAGCCCGCTGCGGGTGCGCGGCGGTACCGCGATCCTGGCCCGCCTGAAGCGGCAGGTCCGGGAACAGATCGCCTGAGCCGGCCCGGCGGCGGGACGCGACGCCGTCCGCGCGCGGGCCGGCGGCGGTCAGGTGCTTGACGGCGCCGTCCGCGCGCGGGCCGGCGGCGGTCAGGTGCTTGACGGCGCCGTCCGCGCGCGGGCCGGTGGCGGTCAGGCGGCCGGCCGGGCCAGCCCCTCGACCACCCGCGCGTTGGGCAGCGCCCCGAGCGCGGGACCGGGCAGCGCGATCTTGCTGTGCCGTACGCCCGAGCCGACGATGACGTGCGGTGTGGCGATCACCCGCTCGTCGACCAGGATCGGCCACTCCTCCGGCAGGCCGATCGGGGTGATGCCGCCGTACTCCATGCCCGTCAGCTCGACCGCGTCCGCCATCGGGGCGAAGCTCGCCTTGCGTACGTCGAGTTGGCGGCGTACCACCCCGTTGACGTCCGCCCGGGTCGTGGCCAGGATGACGCACGCGGCGTAGCGCACCTCGCCCTCCCGCTTGCCCGCGATCACCACACAGTTGGCGGAGACGTCCAGCCCCACGTCGTACGCCTCGCAGAACGCCGCCGTGTCGGCGAGCGTCGCGTCGATCGGGGCCACCAGCACCTCGTCCACGTCCACCGGCGCGTCGGCCGGCCAGCCGGCCAGCGCCTCGGCGACCGGCGCGGCGAGCAGGTCCAGCCGCGTCCGGGCGGGTTCCGTCTTCAGCGTTCCCATCACGACCGCGATCCTCGCACCCGTCGGGACCGCACGCCCAGCCAGCCGTACCGCCGGCCCGCACGCCCGCCCGGTCCGCGCCTTCGCGGACCACGCGTGCCTGGCGGGCCACCGCGTCCGGGTATTCGCGGGCGGCCCCGCGCCCGCGCGGGGCGTCTCGTCCGGGTTCTCGCCGCTTCGGTGCCCGTCAGCCCCGGAGCCCGGAGATCTCCTCCTGCCAGACCGCCGTCTCCCGCGGCGCCTCGGCGGCGTCCCTGATCCCGTGCCGCACCGCCAGGCGCACCACGCCATAGAGGAAGGGGAATGCCGCGACGTACAGAACGATGGTCAGGGCGATGGCGAACATGCCGGAACTGTAGGGCCGGCGGCGGCCCGGGATCCGGCCATCGCACGGGCTGTCGCCCGTACGTGTGCCCGGGCGTTGACGGCTCTAGCTAATGCTGTTAGCTTTGCGGCTATGAGCGCTAGCTATCTTGATCGCGGTACGGGTCGGATCGCCTACGACGTACGGGGCGAGGGCCCCCTGGTCGTCTGCGTGCCCGGCATGGGCGACCTCCGTTCCGCCTACCGATTCACCGTCCCCGCCCTTCTCGACGCGGGATACCGGGTCGCCACCATGGACCTGCGCGGTCACGGCGACAGCGACGACGGATTCGACCGCTACGACGACGTCGCCCTCGCCAGCGACGTGATCGCGCTGGTCGAACAGCTCGGCGGCCCCGCCTTCCTGGTGGGCAACTCCATGGCGGCCGGCGCCGCGGTCCTGGCCGCCGCCGAGCGGGCCGAACTGGTCACCGGTCTCGGCCTGATGGGCCCCTTCGTCCGCGATCCGCAGTCCGGCTGGCTGACCATGCTCGCGTTCCGGCTGCTCCTACTGAAGCCCTGGGGTCCGGGCATGTGGCGCTCCTACTACCGCCGGTCCTACCCGGGACGCCCGCCGGCCGACCTCGCCGAACACCAGGCCCGGATCACGGCGAGCCTGCGCCGGGGCGACCACTGGCGCTCCTTCGTACGGACCAGCCACACCACGCACCGGCCGGCGGAGGAGCACCTGGACGACGTACGCACGCCGACCCTGGTGGTGATGGGCGAGAAGGACCCGGACTTCCCCGACCCCGCCGCCGAGGCGCGCTTCGCGGCCGAGCGGCTGCGCGGCGAGTTGCTGCTGGTACCGGAGGCCGGTCACTACCCGATGGCGGAGTACCCGGAGACGGTGAACCCCGCGCTCGTCCGGTTCGTCGGGCGCGCCTTCGCCGCCGCCCGGCCCGGAGCCGACCGGTAGCCGACGCAGATCGGTAGCCAGACGCGGACCGGTAACCCGACGCCGGGCCGGGCGCCGACGGGCCACGCTGCCGCCCCCCGTGCCGCGGCAGCGCCCGCCCGCCGACTCCCGGGTGCCGTGTCGCCCACCCACTCCAGCCTCATACCTGAACCAACCTTGAGGTCAAGGTATCGTTCCGACATGACCGCATCCGGACACGAACTCACCGTCGGGCAGCTCGCGGCGCGCAGTGGAGTGGCTGTCTCGGCGCTGCACTTCTACGAGGCCAAGGGTCTGATCAGCAGCGTGCGTACGCCCGGAAACCAGCGGCGGTACGGGCGCGACGTACTCCGGCGGGTCGCCTTCATCCGGGTCTCCCAGCGCGTCGGCGTACCCCTGGCGGAGATCCGAAAGGCGCTCGCCGGACTGCCCGAGGGACGGACCCCGACCCGGGCCGACTGGACCCGGCTCTCCCAGGTGTGGCGGCGGCAACTCGACGACCGGATCGACCAGTTGCTGCGGCTCCGCGACGACCTCGACGACTGCATCGGCTGCGGCTGCCTCTCCCTCGACCGCTGCGCCCTCTCCAACCCCGGGGACCTGCTCGGCGCGACCGGCACCGGCCCGCGGCGGCTGCTCACCGAGGCCGTGGCCGCGACCCGCGAGCAGAAGGCCGTGGCCGCCTCCAGCCGCGAGCAGGAGGCCGCAGCCACCCCCGGCCACGAGCAGGAGGAGGCCGCCGGCGACTGCAGCGGCGGCCCGTGCGGCAACGACGGTCCGCGCCTGCTGCGCACCGCGTAGGCCCCTCCGGCCGGGCCGCCTTTCTCGCGGGCGCTCCCAACCGGTGCCGGCGGATCTGGTCGAGCCGACCCGGGGGTCGCGCCAGGCGGCACCTGGGCGCCGCCTGCCGCGACCCATCGGCGGATCCGCCGGCCTCTCAGAGTCGCGCCAGCCCGTGTTCGAGGTGGTCGAGGGCGACCGTGACGTGTCGCCGCAGCTCGTCCACCACGTGCGGCTCGATCGGATCGGGACGGCCGAGTTCGCGTACCACGACGTCGAACACGGCCAGGATCGCTCCGGCGAGAATGCGTGCGGTCGGTACGGACAGGGCGCCGGCCGACTCGTCGACGAGCGTACGGGCGAGCGAGTCGGCGTGCTTGTCGATCAGGTCGAGCCACGACCGGCGGAGGGCGGGGCTGACCGCCACGAGCCGGGGCATTCCGCCCGGGCTCGGGGACCGGATCGCGTCGTCGATGAAGCGGGCCACACCTGGTCGAAGCCCGCCGAGCAGCCGACCGCCGGCCGGCCGGTTGATGATCATTTCGCGGAGCGCCGCCTCGAAGGTGTCGGCTTTGTCGAAGACCAGGTGCTCCTTTGTCGGGAAGTAGTTGTAGACGGTCTGCTCCGAGACGTCGGCGGCGCGCGCCACCGCGCCGACCGTGACCGCGTCGTAGCCGCGTTCGGCGAAGAGGCGGGCGGCGGTGGTCGCGATCGCTTCCCGGGTCAGCCGCTTCTTGCGGGCGCGCAGTCCCTCCGTGGGGGTCGTCTCCATCAGCCCATTATGGTCCTACCAAAAACTTTGGGTTACTCTAATTTTCGTGACTCAACAAGAACGTTTCGACGTGGTGGTGGCCGGCGCCGGCCCCGTCGGTCTCTTCCTCGCCGGCGAGCTGGCGCTGGCCGGCGTCTCCGTACTGGTGATCGAGCGGCTCGCCGAGCCGAGCGAGACGATCAAGGCCGGCTCGGTCGGTCCGCAGTCGGTCGAACTGTTCGACCGGCGCGGCCTGCTGGCGCCGCTGCGCGAAGCGAGCGCCGCGATGTTCGCCTCGATGGCCGGCAAGCTCGGGTCGCCCGCGCCAGGTCCGGCCACGCCCAATTCGCCCGTGCCGGTCGCGTCCGGATCGCCCGCAGCGGCCGGCCCGACGTCACCCCCCATCTCGACGCGCGGACACTTCTCGGGTCTCTGGATCCTGCGCGGCGGTTCCGGCCCGCGGTTCCGTACCCCCGCCCTGGCCGCGCCGCAGCAACTGGTCGAGCGGGTGCTGAAGGAACACGTCGACCGGCTCGGCGTACCGGTGCGCCGATCGCACGAGCTGGTCGATCTCGACGCCGACCAGGACGGCGTCCGGATCACCTGCCGGACCGATGCCGGGGACGTCGTCATCCACGCGGGCCACCTCGTCGGCTGCGACGGCGGACGCAGCACCGTACGGAAGCTCGCCGGGTTCGACTTTCCGGGCACCGCGCCCACCATCACCGGCCGGCAGGCGGCGGTCGTGATCGCCGAGCCGAACCCACTTCGGCCGGGCTGGCACCGTACCGAACGTGGCATGGTGGTCTTCGGCCCGGGACCCAACCGCGTCCTCACCGTCGAATTCGACGGCCCGCCGGCCGACCGGGACACCCTGGTCACGGCGGAGGAGATCCAGGCCAGCCTCCGCCGGGTCAGTGGCACCGACGTCACGGTCACCGCCCTGCTGAGCGGCACCCGCTGGACCGACAACACCCGCCAGGCCGACAGTTACCGGCGCGGGCGGGTCCTGCTCGCCGGCGACGCCGCGCACGTACACCCGCCCTTCGGCGGCCAGGGACTCAACCTCGGGTTCCAGGACGCCGCCAACCTCGGCTGGAAACTCGCCGCCGAGATCGCCGGGTGGGCGCCGGAAGGACTGCTCGACAGCTACACGGAGGAACGTCACCCGGTCGCGGCGCGGGCGCTGGAGAACACGAGGGCCCAGGTCGCGTTGATGCGTCCCGATCCGCAGACCACCGCGCTGCGCGAGCTGTTCACCGAACTCCTCGCGTACGACGAGCCGAACGCGCACGTCACCGCCCTGATGGGGAGCCTCGACATGCGCTATCCGGTGGGCTGGGACCAGCCCAGCGCCGGCCACCCCGTCGCCGACCGGGAACTGCTCACCGAGACGGGCACCGTACGCCTCTTCGACCTGCAGCGGGACGCCCGAGCGGTACTGGTGGACGCCTCCGGGACGGATGCGCTGGCCTCGATCGCGCTGCCCTGGGCCGACCGGGTCCGGCTCGTACGCGCCACGCCGACCGGAGCGGACGACCTGGAGAGCCTGCTGGTCCGGCCCGACGGGATCGTCGCCTGGGCGGCACCGGCGGGCTCGGCGGAGGAGACCGCGGGCCTGGCGGAGTCGCTCCGGCGCTGGTTCGGCAAGGCATAGCGGCCGGGCCTGTCCGCGCCGCCCGGAGGCCGGCGGCGCACAGGCCGGCGGCACAGGCCTGCGGCGCACAGGCCGGCGGCGCAGGCCTGCGGCGCCCGGGCTGACCAACCTCCGTCGACCGGCCCGTCGGGGCCCGCTCCAGGGTCCGGAAAGTTCGCCGGTCCGGGGCATAACCGGACGCGAGCCGGGAAGCCATCGCCGATCGAGGCACGGAGGGCGATATGGCGTACACGACGGGCAACGGCGAGGGCTTCGTACGGTCGGTCTCGGGCCCGCTACCCCCACGGGTGCCGGCCCGGTCCTCCGCGCACCGGCCCCCCGCCGCCCGATCGCACGGTGCCGTCGGATCTCCATGACGCCCCTCCGATGGCCCGGCATCCGGGCGCTACCAGCACTCCCCTCGCTCGCGCCACCCGCGCTACCCGCGCTGCCCGATCTCGTCACGACGGTCTCCCAGAACGCCGGCGCGGCGCTGCACCGGGCCGCCCGGGCGGCGGGGCTGAGCCGGCGCGGGGTCTGGTCCCGCGACGGCCGGCACCACATCGAGGTACGCGGTGTCGCGGAGCCCGACGGCGAACCGCTGGCCCGCCGCGTCGAGGAGGAACTCGGCCAGCTGACGGGGGTCGCCTGGGCCCGCGTCAACGCCCCCACCGGCCGCGTCGTGGTCGCCGTCGAACCGCCGGAGCCCCGGCTGCGCGACCTGATCGCCACGATCGCCCGGGTCGAACGTACCGACGGGTTGCGGCCCGACGGCGACACCGCCCGCCCCCATCCGCCCGAGGAGGGCCCCCGGACCCGGCGCGCCCTCTCCACGATCACCGCCGACGCGGTCGGGCTGGGGCTCTCGGCGGTGACCCGCATCCTCCCGTTCACCCCGGTACCGGGCGAGGTGGCCGGGCTGCTCGCCGTGGTCGAACTGCATCCCCGGCTGCGGGCGCTGGTCGGGCGCGGGCTCCCCGGCGACCAGCGGGCCGAGTCGGTCCTGCCACTCGCCGAGGCGCTGGTCCAGGGCCTGGCCGGCGGGTGGACGGGCATCGCGGTCGACGGCCTGCAACGGGCCCTCCAGTGGGGCGAGGCGCGCGCCCAACTCGCCGCCTGGCGGGCGGCCGAGCCGCAGCTGGCCGGGGACCCGGAACGCGCCGTCGCCGGGCCGGTCGTGCAGCGCTCGTGCCCGAAGCCCAAGGACCCGCTGGAACGGTACGTGGTGCGCAGCCTCACGGCCGGCGCGGCGGCGGGCGCCATGGCGCTGCCCATGGTCGGGCCCAAGCGGGCCGCCTCCCTCGCCCTGGCGGGCCTGCCCAAGGCCGCCCTGGCCGCCCGCGAGGGGTACGCCGCCCACCTCGGCCGGATCCTCGCCCGGCGGGGAGTGATCGCCATGGACCGCGCGGTCCTGCGCGAGCTGGACCGGATGGACACCCTCGTGCTCGACGCGGACGTGCTCCGCTCCGAGCGCGCCGTCCTCAGCGACCTGGTACCGCTGCCGGGGCGGGACGCCGAGGAGATCGCGGTACGGGCGTTCGAGCTGTTCGAACCGGACGACGCGGGGGCGGTACGGGACGCCGACGGCTGGCGGCTCGGCCCGCTCGACCGGCTCGGGGTCGGTACCGGCGGCGCGGAGGCCGAGATCGCCCGGCTCGGCGCCGACGGCGGTACGGTGCTCGGGCTGGTTGAGCGGGACGTGCTGGTGGCCGTGGTCCGCGTCGACGCCGAGCCGGCCCCGGGACTGGAGGCGCTGCCCGCCGCGGCGCGCCGGTCCGGCCTGCGCGTCGTGGTCGCGACCACCGACGGGCCGGGCCGGTACGACTTCGCCGACCGCGTGATACCCGGCGGCGACCGGCTCTGCTCCTCCGTGCGCGAGCTGCAGGACGAGGGCGCGATGGTGATGCTGGTCTCCCGCTCGCCGGCCGCCCTCGGCGCGGCGGACTGCGGTCTTGGGGTCTGGCGGCCGGAGCAGAACCCGCCCTGGGGCGCGCACCTGCTCGTCGGCGCCGACCTCAAGGTACCGACCCTGGTCGTCGAGGCGGCCGGCATCGCCCGCGTGGTCGCCCGGCACGGCACGATGTTGGCCGGCGCCGGGTCCGGCCTGGGATCGCTCACGGCGCTCACCGCCCCGCGGACGCACCTGCCCCGGCAGGCCATGTCCGCGGTCAACGGCGCGGCGGCGCTCTCGCACGCGTACGGGGCGTGGCGGGCGCGGAACCTGCCCCGGCCGTCGGCGGCGCCGACCCCGCCGAGCACCCCGTGGCACTTGATGCCGACCCGCGCCGTGCTGGCCCGCCTCGACACGACGCCGGACGGGCTCGGCACCGAGGAGGCGGTACGCCGCCGGCGGGAGCCGACCGACGGATCGGCCGACGGGCTCACCCTCGGTCGCGCCTTCGTGGAGGAGCTGGCGAACCCGCTGACCCCGGTGCTCGTCGGCGGTGCCGGCCTCTCGGCCGCGGTCGGCTCGCTGGTGGACGCGGCGCTGGTGGGCGGCGTGATCGGGCTCTCCGCGCTGATCGGGGCCGGGCACCGGATGCGTACCGAGCGTTCGCTGGCCGCGCTGCTGTCCCGTTCGGCGGTGACGGCGCGGGTCCGGCGCGACGGCGAGGAGCGGGTGGTCGCCGCCGACGAGCTGGTACCCGGCGACGTCATCGCGCTCGCGCCGGGCGACGCCATTCCGGCGGACTGCCGGGTGATCGAGGCCGAGGGGCTGGAGGCGGACGAGTCGTCGCTGACCGGGGAGTCGCTGCCGGTACCGAAGACCGGCCAGCCGGTGGTGGCGGCGGCCGTCGCCGACCGGCGGTCGATGCTCTACGAGGGGACGACGGTGGCGGCCGGCCGCGGTACGGCGGTGGTGGTGGCGACCGGCGCCGGGACCGAGGTCGGCCGGGGCCTGGCGATGGCCCGCGAGGCGGCGCCCAGCAGCGGGGTCGAGGCCCGGCTCGGCGGCCTGACCCAGAAGTCGATCCCGCTCGCCGCCTCCTCCGCGGTCGCGGTGGCCGGCGCGGGCCTGCTGCGCGGCGTACCGCTGGCGCAGAGCGCGGCGACCGCCGCGAACCTCGCCGTGGCCTCCGTACCGGAGGGGTTGCCCTTCCTGGTCAGCGCCGCCCAGCTGGCCGCGGCCCGGCGGCTCGCCGAGCACGGCGCACTGGTGCGCAACCCCCGTACGGTCGAGGCGCTGGGCCGGGTGGACGTGCTCTGCTTCGACAAGACCGGCACCCTCACCGAGGGGGAGCTGCGGCTCGCCGGGGTTGGCGACGCGCGGCGGTACGCCCGGGTCGACGCGCTCGACGAGCGGCTCCGCCCGGTGCTCGCGGCCGCCCTGCGGGCCACGCCGCCGCCCGAGGGCGACTCGGAGGGGATCCAGCAGACCGACCGGGCGGTGCTGACCGGTGCCGAGCGGGCCGGTGTCGAGGTGGGGACCGGCGCGCGCGGGTGGAGTCAGGTCAGCGCGCTGCCGTTCGAGCCGTCCCGCGGCTACCACGCCACCGTGGGCGACGGGCGGGGCGGCCGGTTCCTGCTGAGCGTGAAGGGCGCGCCGGAGCGGGTGCTGCCGCGCTGCGCCCGGCGCCGCACCGGCGGCGGCGACGAGCCGCTGGACGAGGGCGGGCGGGAGGAGCTGCACCGGATGGTGGGCGAGCACGCCGGCGCGGGGCACCGGATCCTCGCCGTGGCCGAGCGGGACGTGTCCGCCGGCACGGTCACCGACGAGGACGTGCGGGACCTGACCTTCGTGGGTTTCCTGACCCTCGCCGACGGGGTCCGCTCCAGCGCGGCTCCCGCGGTGCGGCGGATCCGGGCGGCCGGCGTGCACACCATCATGATCACCGGCGACCATCCCGCCACGGCCGCCGCGATCGCCGACATCATCAGCACCGACGGCGGTACCCAGCGGGTGGTGACCGCCGCCGAGCTGGAGCAGCTCGACGACGAGGCGCTGGCCGAGCTGCTCACCCGCACCGACGTGGTCGCCCGGTGCACGCCGACGCACAAGGTACGCATCATCCAGGCGTTGCAGAAGTGCGGGCGTACCGTGGCGATGACCGGTGACGGCGCCAACGACGCCCCCGCGATCCGGCTCGCCGACGTCGGCATCGCGCTCGGCCAGCGCGGCACGCCCGCCGCTCGGGCCGCGGCCGACCTGGTGGTCACCGACGACCGGCTGGAGACGATCATCGCGACCCTGGTCGAGGGGCGGGCGATGTGGTCGTCGGTACGCCACGGGCTGAGCATCCTGGTGGGCGGGAACCTCGGCGAGATCGCGTTCAGCGTGCTCAGCGCCGCGGTGACCGGGCGCTCGGCGCTCAACGGGCGGCAGCTGCTGCTGGTCAACCTGCTCACCGACCTCGCGCCGGCGATGGCCATCGCGGTACGCCCACCGGCCGACGGTTCCGCCGACGACCTGCTGACCGAGGGCCCGGACACCTCCCTCGGCGCCACCCTGAACAAGGAGATCGCGCAGCGGGCCGCCTCCACCACGCTCGGGGCGACCGCGGGCTGGACCCTGGCCCGCTTCACTGGCCGCCGGCGCCGGGCCGGTACGGTCGCGCTCGCCTCGCTGGTCGCCACCCAGCTCGGACAGACGGTGGTGGACGGCGGCGCGAGTCCGACGGTGCTGGCCTCCGCCGCCGCCTCGATGGGCCTGCTCGCCGCGGTGATCCAGACGCCGGGCGTGAGCCAGTTCTTCGGCTGTACGCCGCTCGGTCCGGTCGGCTGGGGCATCGCGGCGGGCAGCGCCTTCGGTGCCACCCTCGGCAACACGGCGATCGGCCGGCTGATCCGCCCGGAGCCGGACGGAACCCCGGACGCGGTCCCCGACACGGCTCCGGAGCCTGCCGCCCAGCCGGCGCCGGAGCCGGGCCCGGCGCCCCGGTCGGAGTCCACGCCCCACCCGGAACCGGAGCCCGGGCCGGGGGCGAAGCCGGCGCCGGAGCCGGGGTCCCGGCCGGAGGGATCCCGCGGCGGGGTGGGGCAGGGTTAGCCCGTCACCCCGGCGGCGGCGCGCCAGGTACGAGCGGCGGAGAAGAACACGGCGGCGAACGGTGGTGCCCACCAGGCCAGCGCGCCGCCCAGGTCGGCGAGGCCCACCCGGGGCGCCGGTACGGTCAGCAGCGCCGCCGCGAGCAGCGTCGTCCCGGCCGTGGCGACCGTGAGCAGCGCGGTTCCACGTACCGCCGCGCGGCCGAGGTCGACGACGCGCGGACCCCAGCGCAGCAGTATCCAACTGCCCGCCGCGCCCGCGAGGGCGACGAGGTTGAACAGGTCGACCGCCCGGGCCAGCCACAGGTACGCCCCGCCGGGCGACACGCCGCCCCAGGACTGCTCCCAGTGCCCGTGCCGGCTCGCGTACTCGGCCGCCGCGTACGGGGCGAGCAGCACCCAGAAGAGCAGGCAGGCGGTACGGCGCCCCTGCGCGACGGCGAGCGTGTCCTGTAGCCCGGCGGCGATCCGGCGGGCCGGACCGAACTCGGCCACGGCCGCCCGCCGCGCGTCCCCGTCGGCCAATCCCGCGTCCCGGTACGCGTCGGCGGCGTCGTCCAGCGCGTCCCGGATCTCGGCGAGCATGTCGGCGCGAACCCGGCCCGAGCCGTACAGCCGCCGGTCGACCGCGATCACGTAGTCGTCGATTGCGTCCGCCACGCCGACGAGTCTGTCGCCCACCGCCGCCGCGCGCCATCATCCGGACGACAGAATCCCCGACCGCGCCCGGGCCGACCCGCGACGACCGGCGAGAGAGTCGGCGGGCGGCGTGGTGGAGGTCACCCGCCGCCCGGCTCACGTGGCGGGCGCCGACGCCGTCCGTGCGGGTGAGGCGCCCACCCGGGGCGCCGGCCACCGGAGGAGACATGTCGAGCAGCACGAGAATCCACCGCATCGTGGTACTGGGCGCGGGTTACACCGGCGTGGTCTGCGCGATCCGGGTCGCCCGGCGGACCCGGCGCGCGGGCGGCCGGGTGACCCTGGTGAACCCGTCCGAGCGCTTCACCGAGCGGCTGCGGATGCACCAGCTCGCCACCGGCCAGGAGCTGGCCGAACACTCGATCCCGCGGCTGGTCGCCGGGCTCGGCGTCGAGTTCCGGCGCGGTCGGGCCACCGCCATCGACCCGCGACGGCGTGAGGTCACGGTCAGCACCGGCAACGGCGAGGCGCGCCTGGGCTACGAGACCCTGGTGTACGCCATCGGCAGCGTCGCCGACCCGGCCCCCGTACCGGGCGCGGCGGAGCACGCGTACACCCTGGACAGCCCGCGGAGCGCGGCCCGGCTCGCCGCCCGGCTGGCGGACCTGGCCGGCGCGGCGGCGGGCGGTGCGGTCACGGACGAAACAGGTGCCGGCGGGACGGCCGTCAGCGGGACGGACGCCGGCGGGACGGCCGTCAGCGGGACGGCGGCCGGCGGGACGGTGGCGGTCTGCGGCGCGGGTCTCACCGGGGTCGAGGCCGCCACCGAGATCGCCGAGCGCTACCCGCGGCTGCGGGTGGTCCTGCTCAGCCGTGGGGCGCCGGGGCCGCTGATGCACGACCGGGCCCGCCGGTACCTGGACCGGGCGCTGCGACGCCTCGGCGTCGAGGTACGCGCCGGAGTCGAGGTGACCGTGGTCCGGTCCGACGCGGTCGTGCTTGCGGACGGGGAGCGGGTCCCCGTGGACGCCTGCCTCTGGACCACCGGCTTCACCGCGCATCCGCTGGCGGCCGAGTCGGGGCTCGCCGTCGACGACCGGAACCGGATCGTCGTGGACCCCACGCTGCGCTCGGTATCGCACCCGGAGGTGTACGCCATCGGCGACGCGGCCGCGATCCGGGAGCCCTGGGGCACGATCCACGGCACCTGCCAGAGCGGCATCCCGAGCGGGATCCACGCGGCCGACGTGATCGCCCGGGACCTGCGCGGCCGGCGGGGACGGCCGTTCCGCTTCGGGTACGTCCACCAGCCGGTCAGCCTCGGCCGCGGCGACGCGGTCATCCAGTTCACCCACGCCGACGACTCGCCGCGCCGGTGGTACCTCGCCGGGCGCTGGGCGGTCGCGTACAAGGAGTGCGTCACCGCCAGCCCGACCGCGACGTACCGGCTGCTGCGGCGCGTGGATCTGCCCGGCCGGTTCCTCTCCCTCCCGGGCGGCCGGGCGACCCGCCGAGCGCGCTGACGGCGCCCCGGCGGGCGCGCCGCCGGACCCGGGGTTTCAGCCGGCGCCCCGGGGGTTCAGCCGGTGCCCGGGTTCAGTCGGCGCGCAGGCCGGCCAGCTTCTCGGGGTTGCTCACCAGGTGGATGGTGTCCACGACACCGTCCACCAGGTGCAGGCTGATCGCGACCACCGGCGTGGCACCGGAGTGGACGACGATGCCGGGACCGCCGTTGAACTGGACGATTTCGGTACGCGGGTCCGGTGGCATCCGGCCGGCGAAGGTGAGCAGGGCCCGGGCGACCAACTCCAGCCCCTCGACCGTCCGGCGCGGTGCCGGCGCCAGGCCACCGCCGTCGCTGACCAGCCGCACCTCCGGCGCGAGCACCTCCATCAGCCGCCTCAGGTCGCCGCCGGCGCAGGCGGCCAGGAAGCGTTCGGTCACCTCGGCCCGGGTGGCCGGGTCGGTCTGGTAGCGGACCCGGTGCTGGTCGACGTGCTCGCGGGCCCGCCGGGCGGTCTGCCGTACCGACGCCTCGCTCCGGTCCACGATCCCGGCTATCTCCGCGAGGCCGTAGCCGAACGCCTCGTGCAGCACGAAGACCGCCCGTTCCAGCGGGGTCAGGCTCTCCAGCACCAGCAGCATGGCGCTCGACACGGACTCCGCCAGCACCACGTCCTCGGCGACGTCGGGGCTGGTCAGCATCGGCTCGGGCAGCCACGGACCGACGTACAGCTCGCGGCGGGACTGGGCGCTGCGCAGCCGGTCGATCGCCAGCCGGGTGGTGACCCGGACCAGGAACGCCTCCGGATCGCCGACCCTCGCGACGTCGACGGCGCTCCAGCGCAGCCAGGCGTCCTGCAACACGTCCTCGGCGTCGGTGAACCGGCCGAGGATCCGGTAGGCGATCGACCGGAGCCGGCCGCGCTGCGCGTCGAAGATCCGCGTCGCGTCTTCCCCGCCGGCCGTACGCATCGAGCGGATCGTACCGTCCGCTCACGCACCGGACGGCAGCCCGCCCGGTCCGGGTCGCTCCGGTCCGGGTCGCTGCGGGCCGGGCCCGGTCGCGACCCCGAGTACGGCGAGGAACGCGTTCACCGCGGGCGTCCGGCCGAGGCCGTTCCAGACGAGATACTCGACCCGGGCCGGCGCGTCGACGACCTCGATCGTGGTCACGCCGGTGAGCTGCGGCACGTAGGCGGAGGGGAGCATGGCGACGCCGAGGCCCTCGGCGACGAGCCGGGCCATCAGGTCGGCGGCGGCGGTCACCTCGAAGGCGACGTCGCGGGCGAGGCCGGCGGCCGAGAACGCCTGATCGGTCTGCGCCCGCCCGGCGCTGCCGGCCGGGAAGTCGACAAAGGTCTCGGCGGCGAGCCGGTGGAGGTCGACCGCCGGTTCGTCCGCGAGCGGATGGTCCGGCGCGACCACGGCGACCAGCCGGTCCCGGGCGAGTTCGTGCGCCTCGACCCCCCGCGGTCGCGCGGTCGCCGGCAGCCCCAGGAACGCCACGTCGAGGAGGCCCTGCCTGACCTGCTCGACCAGTTCGCCGCTCGCGCCCACGCGCAGCCCGACCCGCACGTACGGGTACCGCCGCCGGAACTCGCGGAGCCTGGCCGGGATGTCGACGGCCGCGACCGTGGGGATCAGGCCCACCGCGAGCCGTCCCCGTACCTCTCCCACCGCCGCCGCGACCTCGGCGGCCGCGCGTTCGGCGGCGTCCACGCACTGGCGGGCGGCGGGGAGGAACGCCGCGCCGGCCGGGGTCAGGCGCACCTGGCGGCTGGTCCGCTCGAAGAGCCTCGCGCCGAGCTCCCGCTCCAGGCGCGCGATCTGGTGGCTGAGCGCGGACTGGACGACCAGGCACCGTTGCGCGGCGCGGGTGAAGCTGTTCGTCTCGGCGACGGCGAGGACGTACCGCAGTTGCTGGAGCTCCATCGATCAATCTTCTCCGTAGATGGATGGGATGACAAACATGTGTTGGACTCATCGATGGCTCCACGGCTGAGATGTCCGTATGACAAGTTCCGGAACGGAGAGACTCTCCGCCGGGGCCGGTGCCGGCGCCTTCCACGCCAACCTGCCGCGCACCGCCCTGACCGCGCTCGCCCCGCTCTCCTGGGGCACCACCTACGTCGTCACCACCGAACTCCTTCCGGAGGGGCACCCGCTGTTCGCGGGGCTCCTGCGCGCGTTGCCGGCCGGCCTGGTCGCGCTCGCGATCACCCGTACGCTGCCGCGCGGGGCGTGGTGGGGAAAGGCCGCCGCGCTGGGCGTACTGAACATCGGGCTCTTCTTCCCGCTGCTCTTCGCCGCGGCCGAGCGGCTGCCGGGCGGTGTCGCGGCGACCCTCGGCGCGGTACAGCCGCTCGTCGTCGCCGTCCTGGCCGCGACGGTCCTGCGGGAGGGCACGTCCGGCTGGCGGATCGGCTGGGGCGTGATCGGCGTTCTCGGCGTCGGGCTGGTGGTGATCGGGCCGGACGCCGCGCTCGACGCCGTGGGGATCGCGGCCGGCCTCGGTGGCGCCGCCACGATGGCGCTCGGGGTGACGCTCACCAAGCGCTGGGGGCGTCCCGCCGGAGTGAGTCCCACCGCCTTCGCCGGCTGGCAGCTCAGCGCGGGCGGTCTCTTCCTGACGCCCGTCACCCTCCTCGTCGAGGGGCCGCCGCCGGCGATCGACCCGCCCGCCGCCCTCGGCTACCTCTGGCTCGGCCTGGTCGGCGGGCTGGCCGCGTACGTCCTGTGGTTCCGTGGCGTCACCGCGCTGCCGGTCACCTCGGTCGCGGTCCTCGGACTGCTCTCGCCGCTGGTCGCCGCGCTGCTCGGCGCGGTCCTGCTGGGCCAGACGCTCGGCCCGGTCGAACTCCTCGGGTTCGGGCTCTCGCTCGCCGCGATCGTCGCGGGGCAGTTGCCCGCACCCGCCCGGCGACGCCCGGCCGGCCCGCGGCTGGTAGCGGAAGGAGCGGTTCGATGAGAATCGTCGTCGTCGGAGCGGCCGGCATGGTCGGCTCGCGCGTCGTCCACGAGGCCGCGACCCGGGGGCACGACGTCGCCGCCGTACTCCGGCGCCGCCGACCGGCGGCACCGCCGCCGCCCGGCGTGACCTACGTCGAGGGCGACGCCACCGATCGCGGCGCGCTGCGCAGGCTCTTCGACGGTACGGATGCCGTCGTGGCGGCGACCCGTCCCGCCCCCGGGTACGAGCACACCGTCACCGCGACCACCACGTCGTTGCTCGACGCCGCCGCGACGGCCGGGACCCGCGTCCTCGTCGTCGGTGGTGCGGGCCCGCTGCGGTCGCCGGGACGCCCCGACCGGCTCGTCCTGGACGACCCGGAGTACGTGCCGGCGGCCTGGCGGACCATCGCCGCCGCCAGCGTCGCCCAACTGGACGCCTGCCGGAGGCACCCGGCCGACTGGGTCTACCTCAGCCCGCCCGCCATCCTCGAACCCGGAACCCGCACCGGGTCGTACCGCCGGGGCACGACGACGCTCGTCACCGACGCCGACGGCGCGTCCCGGATCTCGGCCGAAGACCTCGCCGTCGCCGTCCTGGACGAGCTGGAGAATCCGCGCGACGACCGACACTTCACGGTCGGGTATCGGTAGCCGCCCGGAAATCGATCGGTAGCGGCAGAGCCTGGTCCGGAGAACGATCACCTTCCGGGCCAGGCTCAAGGGTCACGGGTGGAGCCGAGGGGACTCGAACCCCTAACCCCTGCCTTGCAAAGGCAGTGCTCTGCCAGTTGAGCTACGGCCCCGCGGCGGCGCGGCCACCGGCGGGTGCGATCGCCTGCGAGGAAATTACCGCAGGTCGGGCGCGGTGGTGGCCTCGTGCCACAGCGCGCGCTCGTCGTTGGCGTCCTTGACCTTCTTCACGACGAGAGCCGCAACGCCGACCACGCCGACGATGATCAGAAGCTTCTTCAACATGAGGAGATCCCTCGCGCTCGGCTGGTGGTGTCCCAGTTGTGATGGTGGGGCTAGATGGAATCGAACCATCGACCTCAGAGTTATCAGCTCTGCGCTCTAACCGACTGAGCTATAGCCCCCCGTGCGCCGAGCAAGGTTACCGTACCTCGTGGGCTTGGCCCAACTCGGGGCGGGCACCTCGCTCCGACCGGCGATTCTCCGGCCGGCGCCGGGTCGGCCGTCGCCACCCGCCACCGGACCGATCCCGACCTGGCGGCCGGCCTCGCCGCGCAGACGCTACCGCGCGGCGCCACCGGTCCGCCACCGCAATAGAACGACGCCGGGGTGCCGCAGTGGCACCCCGGCGTCGTCAGCGCCTGTAGGAAGCTCAGTCGCGCTCGGCCAGCGTCAGCTCGATCCCGCCGACCAGGTCGGCGCAGACGTTGTAGACGAACGCGCCCAGGGTCGCGAGCGCGGTGAAGAGGACGACGTTCACCAGCCCGACGAGGACCGAGGTGAGGATGACTCCCTTGGCCGTGATCCGCAGGTCGCCGGAGGTCTGCCCGCTCGCGCTGACCAGGTCGGTCAGGCTGCTGTTCACGCTGTCGAAGACGCCCATCGCGTCCAGCGCGAGGTACAGCACGGCGGTGGCGACGACCACGACGATGAAGAGCACCAGCGAGACCGCGAACGAGAACTTCATGACGGACCAGGGGTCGATCCGCTTGACGTTCAGCCGGGCCCGGCGCGGTCCGCGGGAGGCGGCGGAACCGACGGTGTTGCGGGCCGCGCGTACGGCCTCGGTGACCCGGGCCGCGCCCACCACGGCGCTGCCGCCCGCGAGCGAGCCGACCACGTTGCCGCCCCCGGTCGGCCGGGCCGCACCGCTCTGCGGCCGGCTGAAGGGCGACTTGGGCTGTGTGGCCGTGGCCGAGGTGGACGAGGACTTGCCGGCGTCCCCCGAGGCGGAGGACGAGGAGGTCGTGGCCGATGTGGCCGCGCCCGCCGGCTGCGTACCCTTCGCGCTCTGGGTGCCCTTCGCGGCGTCCCCGGTCGGGGCCTCCACCTCGCCGGTGGCCTGCTGGTCGCTCGGCTTCTCCGGCGGCGGGGGCATCCCCGGTGCCCGGGTGAACTTGGGCGACGGCGCGTCGGCGGGGACGGTCGCCCGGCCGACGACGGCCCGGCCAGTCGCCGCTGCGCCGCTACCGGCCGCCTCCTCGTCGGCCGGATTGGTCGAGGCTCCCGCGCTCCCCGACTTCGCCTGTGTCTCCGTCATCAACTAGTCCTGTTCGTCAGGCTCGTCGGCATTGCGAGCAATGGCCACGATGGTCACGCCGTCTGGAAGGTCCATCAGCTTGACCCCCATTGTGTTCCGGTCACGTGTACGGCGTACAGGCTTCACCGGAGTCCGAATCACGCCGCCGTTACTGGTGATCGCGAACAGCTCGTCGTCCGGGCTGATCACGACCGCTCCGACCAGCCCGCCCCGACGTTCGGTGATCTTTGCAGTCAGTACACCTTTACCTCCCCGGCCCTGGACCGGGTATTCCTCGATCGGGGTACGTTTTGCGTAGCCCCCGTTCGTTGCCACCAGCACGTCCATGCCCTCCCGGACCACCTCCATGGCCAGCAGGACGTCGTCCTCGCTGAAGCGCATCCCGATGACGCCGGAGGTTGCCCGGCCCATCGGCCGCAACGCCTCGTCCGTGGCGTTGAAGCGAATCGCCTGTGCGTTCTTCGAGACCAGTAGTAGATCATCCTCCGGTCCCGCGAGTGCGGCGCCGACCAACTCGTCCTCGTCGCGGAGGTTGATCGCGATGATGCCGCCGGATCGGTTGGAGTCGAACTCTTCCAGTCGCGTCTTCTTGACCAGCCCGTTCTTCGTCGCCAACACCAGGTACGGCGCGACCTGGTAGTTCGGGATCTCGATGACCTGGGCAATCTGCTCGTCCGGCTGGAAGGCGAGCAGGTTGGCCACGTGCTGACCCCTGGCCACCCTACTGGCTTCCGGCAACTCGTACGCCTTGGCCCGGTACACCCTGCCCTTGTTCGTGAAGAAGAGCATCCAGTCGTGCGTCGAGCAGACGAAGAAGTGGCTGACGATGTCGTCCTGGCGCAGCGTGGCGCCGCTGACGCCCTTGCCGCCCCGGCGCTGCGACCGGTACAGGTCGACCTTGGTGCGCTTGGCGTACCCGGTCCGGGTGATGGTGACCACGACGTCCTCGCGGGCGATCAGGTCCTCCATCGAGACCTCGCCGTCGAACGGCAGGATCTGGGTACGCCGGTCGTCGCCCCACTTGGCGACGATCTCGCCGAGCTCCTCGGAGATGATCTTCCGCTGCCGCTCCGGCTTCGCCAGGATGTCCTGCAGGTCGGCGATCTCAATTTCGATCTTGGCGAGCTCGTCGATGATCTTCTGGCGCTCCAGGGCGGCCAGCCGGCGCAGCTGCATGTCGAGGATCGCGGTCGCCTGGATCTCGTCGACCTCGAGCAGCTGCATCAGGCCCTGGCGGGAGTCCTCGACGGTCGGCGAGCGCCGGATCAGGGCGATCACCTCGTCGAGCATGTCCAGCGCCTTGACCAGACCACGCAGGATGTGCGCCCGCTCCTCGGCCTTGCGCAGCCGGTACGCGGTCCGCCGCCGGATCACGTCGATCTGGTGTTCGACGTAGTAGCGGATGAACTGGGCCAGGTTCAGCGTGCGCGGCACCCCGTCGACCAGCGCCAGCATGTTGGCGCCGAAGGTCTCCTGGAGCTGCGTGTGCTTGTAGAGGTTGTTGAGGACGACCTTGGCGACCGCGTCCCGCTTCAGCACCAGCACGATCCGCATACCGGTACGCCCGGAGGACTCGTCCCGGATGTCGGCGATTCCGGCGAGCTTCCCCTCCTTGATCAGCTCGGCGATGCGCTCGGCCAGGTTGTCGGGGTTCACCTGGTACGGCAGCTCGGTGACGACCAGGGAGGTACGGCCCCGCTTGTCCTCCTCGACGTCGACCACGGCGCGCATCCGGATCGAACCGCGGCCGGTGCGGTACGCGTCCTGGATGGCCGCGGTCCCCACGATCAGGCCGTGGGTGGGGAAGTCCGGGCCCTTGACGATCTCGATCAGCGCGTCGAGGGTGGTGGGCTCGTCCGCGTCCGGGTGCTCCAGGCACCACTGCACGGCCGCGGCGATCTCCCGCAGGTTGTGCGGCGGGATCTTGGTCGCCATGCCGACCGCGATGCCCTCGGAGCCGTTGACCAGCAGGTTGGGGATGCGCGACGGCAGGATCGTCGGCTCCTTGGCCCGGCCGTCGTAGTTGTCCTGGAAGTCGACGGTGTCCTCGTCGATGTCCCGGAGCATCTCCATCGAGAGCGGGTCGAGCTTGCACTCGGTGTACCGCATGGCCGCCGCCGGGTCGTTGCCGGGCGAGCCGAAGTTGCCGTTGCCGTCGACCAGCGGGTAGCGCAGCGACCAGGTCTGCGCCATCCGGACCAGCGCGTCGTAGATCGCGGAGTCGCCGTGCGGGTGGAACTGACCCATCACGTCGCCGACGACCCGCGAGCACTTCACGTAGCCGCGGTCCGGCCGGTAGCCGGAGTCGAACATGGCGTAGAGGATCTTCCGGTGTACGGGCTTGAGCCCGTCCCGTACGTCCGGCAGCGCCCGGCCGACGATCACGCTCATCGCGTAGTCGAGGTACGACCGCTGCATCTCCACCTCGAGCCCCACCGGCTCGATCCGGTCGTGCGAGATGACCGCACCGCCGGCGGGGGCGGGCGCCTCCGGCTCGCTGTCGAAGGACTCGGGAGTATCCGTCACTGGCAACCCTTATCAGACTAAAAGCCGCATCTCACTGTGGATAACGGCTGTGGAAACCGTTCAAGCTGTGGATAACCATGTGGAACCGCGGACCGACGCGGCACGGGCCGCCCGGTCCGCGGTACCCAACTCAGATGTCCAGGAACCGTACGTCCTTCGCGTTGCGCTGGATGAAGGAGCGCCGCGCCTCCACGTCCTCCCCCATCAGGACGCTGAACAACTCGTCGGCGGTTGCCGCGTCGTCGAGGGTGACCTGGCGCAGGGTCCGCGTCGCCGGGTTCATCGTGGTCTCCCACAGCTCCGGGTAGTTCATCTCGCCCAGACCCTTGAACCGCTGGATGTCGTCCGGCTTGGCGTTGGGCTTCTTCTGCTGGCGCAGCGCGATCAGGCCGTCGCGCTCCCGGTCGGAGTACGCGTACTGCGCGTCGTCGCCCTTGCGGTTCCACTTGATCTTGTATAGCGGCGGGGCCGCGAGGTAGACGTGGCCCAGCTCGACCAGCGGCCGCATGAACCGGAACAGCAGGGTGAGCAGGAGCGTCTGGATGTGCTGGCCGTCGACGTCGGCGTCGGCCATCAGGACGATCTTGTGGTACCGCAGCTTCTCGATGTCGAAGTCGTCGTGGATGCCCGTACCGAGCGCGGTGATCAGCGCCTGGACCTCGTTGTTCTTGAGCACCCGGTCGATCCGGGCCTTCTCCACGTTCAGGATCTTGCCGCGGATCGGCAGGATCGCCTGGGTACGCGGGTCACGCCCCTGCTTCGCCGAGCCGCCGGCCGAGTCGCCCTCGACGATGAACAGCTCGGACTCGCGCGGGTCGGTCGACTGGCAGTCGGCCAGCTTGCCCGGCATCGACCCCGACTCCAGCAGCGACTTGCGGCGCGCCAGCTTGCGGGCCTGGGCCGCGGCGATCCGGGCCCGGGCCGCCTGCGACGCCTTGGTGATGATGGTCTTGGCCTCGGCCGGGTTGCGGTCCAGCCAGTCGACCAACCACTCGTTGCAGACCCGCTGGACGAAGCTCTTCACCGGCGTGTTGCCGAGCTTGGTCTTGGTCTGCCCCTCGAACTGCGGGTTCGCCAGCTTGACCGAGATGATCGCGGCGAGCCCCTCCCGGATGTCCTCGCCGGAGAGCTTCTCGTCGCCCTTGAGCAGCTTCTTGTCCGCGCCGTACCGGTTGACCACGCTGGTCAGCGCCGCCCGGAAGCCCTCCTCGTGGGTACCGCCCTCGTGCGTGTTGATCGTGTTGGCGAAGGTGTAGACCGACTCGCCGTACGACTCGTTCCACTGCATGGCGATCTCGACCGCCATCCCCTCCTCCTCGGCGCCGAACTCGACCACCGTGCGGTGGATCGGGTTCTTCGAGGCGTTGAGGTGCCGGACGAAGTCGGCGATGCCGCCCTTGTAGCAGAAGGTCACCTCGCGCGGCTTGCCCTCCTCGTCCTGGACCCGCTCGTCCCGGAGCTGGATGGTGAGGCCGCGGTTCAGGAACGCCATCTCCTGGAGCCGGCGGTAGATCGTCTCGAAGGAGAACTCGACGGTCTCGAAGATCGTCGGGTCCGGCCAGAAGGAGACCGCCGAGCCGGTGGCGTTGGTCGGCTCACCCTTCTCCAGCGGCGACGGCTTGGAGTTGTGGTACTGCTGCCGCCAGAAGAAACCGGACTTCTGGATCTCCACGGCCATCCGTACCGAGAGCGCGTTCACCACCGAGACGCCCACGCCGTGCAGGCCGCCGGAGACGGCGTACGCCTTCCCGTCGAACTTGCCGCCCGCGTGCAGCACGGTCAGCGCCACCTCGACACCCGGCTTCTTCAGCTTCGGGTGCAGGTCGACGGGGAAGCCACGGCCGTTGTCCGTGACCCGCACGCCGCCGTCGGCGAGCAGGACGACCTCGATCGTGTCGCAGTAGCCGGCGAGCGCCTCGTCCACCGCGTTGTCCACGACCTCCCAGACCAGGTGGTGCAGACCACGCTCACCGGTCGACCCGATGTACATACCCGGCCGCTTCCGCACGGCCTCCAGGCCCTCGAGAACGGTCAGTGATTCGGCGGTGTAGTCCTGCTTCTTCTCCGCTGCCACCTTGGCCACTTTCTCGCGCCCGCCCGAGCGCCGGGGCGCGGGGGGCGCGGGTTCGGCGGGCAGGTGCGACGAGGGCGCGCGGACCGGCACCACGATCAACTTCCGGGGTACGGGCCGAGGCACCGCTCGCCGCGGGTGCCCGCGGATCGCGATCGGCTCGGACACGATGGCGGAGGAGGTGACGCGGGCCGGCAGGGCCCGTGTCGTTCGCTCCGCTCCGTATCCGCGTCTCCCACCGATCCTACTGTGCGCGGACGACAGAACGGGTACTCGGCACCCCCTGTGGGGCACCTGAGACCTCCATAGCCGGCCGAACGGCGCCGTCCGCGACCCCCTACACGCGCCGACGCTCCGGCACCCCGATCCGGTCCCGACCGCCCGGATGTCCGCCCGGCCGGCCGAGCGTCCCCCGGCGGCCCCGGAGCCCCGGGCACACCGGGCCCGCCGGCGGTCGCCCAGGCCCGGTGTCATCTGCCCGCTCGGGGGTCGCGCGAACCGTCCGCCGTGTCGTAACTTTGCGTCGCCGTCTATGGTCCCCAATGGCCCGCCGAGTGCGGTTTGGGCGTCCGGGACGACCGGTTCGTAACGTGCTCAGGAAGGTGACGGCCGATGGGGCTGGACAACGTCGCGGTGCACTGGCCGCGGACCGGCCGCTTCTACGACCCGGTGGCGCCGGCCGAGTTCGTCGACTTCGGCAAGCTCGCCGACGACCCCGAGGTCGCGGCGCCGACGGCGGCGCTGGCCGGACACGTGGCCAAGACCGGCACCGTACGCGCCACCGCCTACACCGAGCTGGTGGACCTGCTGCTCGGCCTCGAAGGTGTGCTGTACGCCACAGAGGCCGCGGCCGAGGACGAGGACCCGGTGATCGACCCGGACGGCTGCGCCTGGATCGCCGGCGGGCTGGAGCGCTTCGTCGAGGCGCACGAGCAGCACGGCGAGACGGTGACCTTCGACACGGTCGGCGCCGTACTCCGGGCCGCCCTCGCCGACGGGCGCCTCGCCGAGCAGCAGCTGCGCTGGCTGGAGAGCCGGCTCGACGCGTTGCGCGACGAATCGGGCGCCGCCCCGCAGTGGAGCTTTCCCCGCTCCGAACTGGCCGTGCTGGCCGGCTTCTACCGGCGCTGCGCCAACCGCGGGTTCGCCGTCTACGCCGACTCCTGATCGCCTGGCCGGCACCGCCGCCCGCCGGCGGGACCCGGCCGGCCCGGTCGTGACTCTGCTCACCCGGAGCCGACAAATCGGGCCGAAGCCGTCACCCTTGGTGACGGCGCCGCCGAGGGTCGGCAGGCGCGTCGGGACGTCGTGAGCGGGCACCGCCGCCGTCCGGAGGGAAGGTCGGCCTCACCCCCATGCGCTCCACGTTCGCCGCGCTGCGCTTCCGCAACTACCGCATCTTCGCCGGCGCCGGTTTCGTATCGGTCATCGGCACCTGGATGCAGGTCCTGGGCATCAACTGGTACGTCCTGCAACAGACCGGCTCGGCCACCAAGATGGGCCTCGCCGTCCTGCTCCAGACCATCCCGGCGCTGCTGCTGAGCGGTTGGGGCGGCGCGCTGGCCGACCGGCTGCCCGCCCGGCCGCTGCTGGTCGGTACCCAGGTCGTCAGCGCGGTCCTCGCGGCGGCGCTCGCCGTCGTCGCCTGGTCCGGCACGGGCGGGCTGCCGGCGATCTACGCGATCTCGCTGCTCGGCGGCGCCGTGGTGGCGATCGAGGGCCCGGTCATGGGGCGCTGGGGCTCGACCCTGGTGGACCGGAAGACCCTCGGCAACGCGCTCGCGCTCGGCTCGCTGACCAACTCCGCCGGCCGGATCCTCGGCATGAGCGTCGGCGCCGTCCTGGTCGCCGCGGCCGGCCCCGGCCCGCTCTTCGCGATCAACGCGGTCAGCTTCGGCGCCGTGGTGGTCGCGCTGCTCGCCGTACGCCCGGGGGAGCTGCACACCGAGCAGCTGACGCCGACGGGCGGCGACGAGCGCGGCGGCGTCCGGGCCGGCCTCGCGTACCTGCGCCGCCAGCCGGTGGTGCTCACCGCGCTGCTGCTCTCGTTCGTGCTCGGCAGCCTCGGCCGGAACTACCAGGTGACCATGGCGGCGATGAGCGACGGGCCGCTGCACGCGGGCGCCTCCGGCTACGGCTCCTTCTCCACCGTCTTCGCCGTCGGCACGGTCGTCGGTGCGCTCGTGGCGGCCCGGCTACGCGAGTTGAGCTACGGGATGCTGGTCGGTGCCGGCCTGCTCGCCAGCCTGTTGCAGATCTGCGCCGGCCTCGCTCCAGGGGCCCTGAGCTTCGCCGCGCTGGTCCTGCCGATCGCGGCGGCCGCGGTACTGATCGACACCGCCGTCGGCACCCGGGCCCAGCTCGACACGGCCGGCGCGATGCGCGGTCGGGTGCTGGCCGCGCTCGCGGTGACCGGCTCGGTCTCCGGCGCGGTCGGCGCGCCGCTGCTGGGCTGGCTGGCCGAACACGCCGGGCCACGGCAGACGCTGGTCCTGGCCGGTACGGCGGCGGCGCTCGCGTCGGCGACCGCCGGAGTGGCGCTCGGCGCGCTGCGCGGCCGGCAGCGGCCGGGCGAGGAGCGGTCCCCGCTGTCGAGCGCGCCGCGCGCCGGCCGGCGGTCGCTCGCCGCCGTGGTACGTGACGGTGGCCGGCCGCTGGCCGCCGCGTTGCGCGAGCCGGTCGGGCGGGGCGCCGCCCGGCTCCGACCCCGCGCGACGGTCAGCCGTACGTGTCCCGGGGGCCACGGCCCGCTACCCGTCTCGGCCCACGGGACCAGGACGGCGCGGTCGGACCATGGATGTGCAGCTTGCGCACCACGTTATGGCCGACGACAGCACCGATCCGCTGTAGCAGCGACCCGGCCAGCAACCGAAGCTGGGTCGCCCAGGCGGTAGATTCCGCCTCCACCGTCAGCTCGCCGTTCTCCAGCTTCACCGGCCGGCTGTGCTTGGCCACCTCCGGGCCGACCACCCGCTCCCAGGCGGCGAAGACGGTCGCCTCGGCCGCCGGCTGCTGCCAGCCGCGGGCCTTCACCAGCCGGGCGAGCACGGTACCGAGCAGCTGCGGATCGCGCGGGTCGGGCCCCGGACCGGAGTAGCCCCGGGGTCGCCGCCGCGGCTGGCCACCGCGGCCCGCCGACCCGGTCGCGCCCGGCTCGCCCGTCTCGTCGAGATCCGCTCCGGCGGTACGCCGCCGAGGCCGGGCCCGTTCGCGCCGGGCCTTGGCCGCGTCGAGCACCGCCCGGGCCAGCTCCGGCCCGCTGCGGTCCCCGTGGTCGGCGGCGGAGTCCCCGGCGGCGGCTGCGGCGCCGGTCCGGGCCGTGGGCGCGGGATCGGCCGGCGGCGTGCCGGCGGGGCGGGGATCGTCAGGCACGGCGCACCTCACCGGGAGAGACCTGGAAGCGGACGCCGCGCAGCGCCGCCGGAACGTCCTCGTCGACCGCGCAGGTCACCAGGAGCTGACTCGCCCCGCCGACCAGCTCGGCCAGCCGCTCGCGCCGACCGGTGTCCAGCTCCGCGAAGACGTCGTCGAGGGCCAGCACCGGCTCGATGCCGTCCGAGCGCAGCAGGTCGTACGCGGCCAGGCGCAGCGCCAGCGCGTACGACCAGGACTCGCCGTGACTGGCGTACCCCTTGGCCGGCAGCGGGCCCAGCGTCAGCACGAGGTCGTCGCGGTGCGGCCCGACCAGGGTCACGCCCCGCTCCACCTCGTTGCGCCGCGACTCGGCCAGCGCGGCGGCCAGCGCCGCCTCCAGGGCGGCCCGGTCCGGCACCGGGTCGGAGAGCTCCACCGACGGGCGGTAGGCGAGCCCGGCGGCGCCCCGGCCGGCCGCCACCGCGTCGTACGCCTTCGCGACGTGCGGCGCCAGCGCGGCCACGAGTTCGAGCCGCCCGGCCAGCAGCTCGGCGCCGTGCCGGACGAGATGCGCGTCCCAGACGTCGAGGGTGGAGAGGTCCCCGCCCCGGGACCCGCCCGTCTTGCGGGCCAGGTACGCGGTGCGCAGCAGGGCGTTGCGCTGCTTGATCACCCGTTCGTAGTCGGCCCGTACCCCCGCGTAGCGGGGCAGCCGGGCCACCAGCAGCTCGTCCAGGTAACGTCGGCGCTCGGCCGGGTCACCGCGGACCAGCTCCAGATCCTCCGGCGCGAAGAGGACCAGCCGCAGCGCGCCGAGCACCTCCCGGGCCCGTCGCACCGGCGAGCGGTTCAGCCGGGCCCGGTTGGCCTTGCCGGGCACCAGTTCCAGCTCGACCAGCAGTTCCCGCCCGTCGTGCGCGACCGCACAGCGGATCACGGCGGCGCCCGCGCCGGCCCGTACCAGCGGGGCGTCGACCGCGACCCGGTGACTGCCGAGGGTCGCCACGTATCCGAGCGCCTCGACCAGGTTGGTCTTGCCCACGCCGTTCGGACCGACGAAGACGTTCGCGCCGGGTTCGAGGTCCAGCCCGACCCGCTCGTACGAGCGGAAGTCGACCAGTTCGAGCCGGCGGACGTGCACGCCGGTTAGTTCTTGTGGGTCGGGTGTCCGCCGAACTGGTTGCGCAGCGCGGCCACCGCCTTGATCGCCGGCGAGTCGTCCTGCCGGGAGGCGAAGCGGGCGAAGAGGGAGGCGGCGATGACGTTCATCGGTACGGCGAGGCGGATCGCCTCCTCGACCGTCCACCGGCCCTCGCCGGTGTCGTCGGCGTAACCGCGCAGCTTCGCCAGCTCGGGATCCTCGTCCAGGGCCCGGTCGAGCAGGTCGAGCAGCCAGGAGCGCACGACGCTGCCGTCGCGCCACGACTTGAACACCCCGGGCACGTTGGTGACGAGCTCGGACTTCGTCATCAGCTCGTAGCCCTCGGCGTAGGCGTGCATCAGCCCGTACTCGATGCCGTTGTGGACCATCTTCGAGTAGTGGCCGGCGCCGACCGGGCCGGCGTGGACGAAGCCGAACTCGCCCGCCGGCTTGAGCGCGTCGAAGATCGGCATCAGCCGCTCGACGTGCTCCTGCGCGCCGCCGACCATCAGGGCGTAGCCCTCCGTCCGGCCCCAGATGCCGCCGGAGACGCCGACGTCGAGGTAGCCGATGCCCCGCTCGTTGAGCCGCTCGGCGCGGGGGAGGTCGTCGTTGTAGCGCGAGTTCCCGCCGTCGATCACGATGTCGCCCGGGGAGAGCACCTCGGCCAGCTCGTTGACCGTGGACTCGGTGAACGCGACCGGCACCATCACCCAGACGGCGCGCGGCGCGGCGAGCTTGTCGACCATCTCGGCCAGGCTCGCGGCGTCACTCACCTCCGGGTTCCGGTCGAAGCCGACCACCTCGTGCCCGGCGGCCCGGAGCCGCTCGCGCATGTTGCCACCCATCCGGCCGAGACCTACGAGGCCGAGCTGCATTACTTTCCTCCAGTGCTCCGGGCCAGCGCGGTCAGCGAGTGACCCGGATCGGCATGATCAAATAGCGGTAGCCGGGAATGACTTCGCCGTCCTCGCCGGCCGGGGAGATCACGGCCGGCTTGAAGGCGTCCACGAACGAGAGCACCGCGGTGGCGGCGCCCAGGTTCTGGAGCCCGTCGATCAGGTACTGCGGGTTGAAGCCGATGGTCAGCGGCTCACCCGTGAAGGTCGCGTCCATCGCCTCGCTCGCCCGGGCCTCCTCGGTGCCGCCCGCCTCGACCACCAGGCCGTCGGAGCTGAAGCTCAGCAGCACCGGCGTGGTGCGCTCGGCGACCAGGGCGACGCGCTTCACGACCTCGACCAGTGCGGCCACCGGCACCCGGGCCTCGGCGTTGTGGGTCGCCGGGAAGAGCGAGCGGACCGGCGGGTAGTTGGCGCCGTCCAGCAGGCGGCTCGTGGTCCGCCGGGTACCACCGGCGAAGCCGATCATCCCCTCGCCGGCGCCGCCGTGCGCCAGGGCGAGGGTCACCTCGCCGCCGAGCGGGCCGAGCGTCTTCGCGGTGTCGTGCAGGGTGCGCGCCGGCACCAGGGCGTTGATGCTCGCCTCGGGGTCGTCCGGGTTCCACTGGAGTTCGCGCAGGGCCAGCCGGTAGCGGTCGGTGGCCAGCATCGCCATCGTCGAGCCGTTCAGCTCGATCCGTACGCCGGTCATCATCGGCAGGGTCTCGTCCCGGCCGGCGGCCACGGCGACCTGCGCGACGGCCGCGGCGAACGCCGCGGCGTCGACCGTGCCGGCGCTGGCCGGCATCTCGGGCAGGGTCGGGTAGTCCTCGACCGGCATCGTGGGGAGGGTGAACCGCGCGCTGCCGCAGACCAGTTCGAGGTGGGCGCCGACCGCGGCGATGTCGACCGGCTTGGCCGGCAGCGCCTTGGTGATCTCGGCGAGCAGCCGGCCGGAGACCAGCGCCGCGCCGTCGGCGTCGCCCTGCACCTCGACCGTCACCTGGCTGGAGACCTCGTAGTCGAAGCCGGAGACGTGCAGGTTCCCGTCGGTCACCCGGAGCATCACCCCGGCGAGCACCGGCACCGATGGCCGGCTGGGCAGACTCTTCGCGGTCCACGCCACAGCGTCAGCGAGCGCGTCACGCTCTACCCGAAACTTCATGCCCCTGCCTCCGCGTCGACGTCGACGACAACTGTCTCATGCCGGCGGCTGTGAGCCGGCCCGGCCGACCGTGCGGCTCCCCATCGCACCTTAGGGCGCGTGCTCCTCGGCTGTGTGCCCGACCCCGGTGCTTCGAGGTTTGCCCGGAGCGCTGGCGAGGAATCCACAGAATGCCCAACGGTGATGATTGGTTTTTGTTCTCTTGAAGAGATAACTCATCGTCTTCATCGGTGCTGTGCAAACTGTGGAGAGCCAGAGTTTCGCCAGGTCAGAAGGTTATCCACCGCTGAGTTGGGTGTGGAGATCCGGGGTGGAAACCCGGTCCGTCATCCACAGCGGGCCGCCGCCGACGGGTTGTCCACGGTTGTCCACCGGTCATCCACCGGTTTTCCCCGGGGTTTCTCCCCAGTGCTGTGGAGGAGCGTTCGGGTATCGACGGGCGCCGTCCCCAGAACCTTCAACACGATACCCACAGCGGGCCGCCACCGGTGGACGACGCGGTGACCGTCCGTGTTCTTCCACAACGGTTTCCCCAGAGGTTGTCCACAGCTTGTGGGCAACCTCGTCGACGACCACTACCTGTTGTCCACCATCGGTGGATAACTTCCTGTGTACAACCGAAGGTCGGCGGTGACGCAGGACACGCCGGTACCCGTCGACGTGTGCGAGCGGCGCCCGTGGCGTGTTGGCGGCGACGTATTGGCGGCGGACGCCGCTGGGCACGGGCGAGCGGGAGGGGGGCGCCGCCGGACAGGGGCGAGTACCGGCGGTGGCCGGTCGCGGGTGCCCGCGGGCTCAGGCCGGCCCGGGGAGTCGTACGGGGTCGCGCGGGGTCCAGGCCTCGGGGCGGCTCAGGAGGTCTGCTTGATCCGGTTGGTCAGCTCGGCGATCTGGTTGTAGAGCGACCGCCGCTCCGCCATCTGCTGACGGATCTTCCGGTCCGCGTGCATCACGGTGGTGTGGTCCCGGCCACCGAAGGCCTGCCCGATCCGCGGCAGCGAGAGTTCGGTGAGCTCCCGGCACAGGTACATCGCCACCTGACGGGCGTTGACCAGGACCCGCGAGCGGGACTGCCCGCGCAGGTCCTCCAGGCTCACCCCGAAGTAGTCCGCCGTCGAGACCATGATCTGGTCCGCGGTGATCTCCGGACCCGAACCGTCGGGAATGAAGTCGCGCAGGACCTCCTCGGCCAGCGACAGCTCGACGGGCGAGCGGGTCAGCGAGGCGAAGGCGGTGACCCGGATCAGCGCCCCCTCGAGTTCCCGGATGCTGTTCGAGATCCGCGAGGCGATGAACTCCAGTACGTCCGGCGGCGCGAAGAGCCGCTCCTGCGCGGCCTTCTTCTGCAGGATCGCGATCCTGGTCTCCAGGTCGGGCGGCTGGATGTCGGCCAGCAGCCCCCACTCGAACCGGGTACGGAGCCGGTCCTCCAGCGTCGCCAACTGCTTCGGCGAGCGGTCGGACGTGATCACGATCTGCTTGTTGGCGTTGTGCAGGGTGTTGAAGGTGTGGAAGAACTCCTCCTGGGTCCGCTCGCGGTTCTCCAGGAACTGGATGTCGTCGATCAGGAGGATGTCGACGTCGCGGTAGCGGCGCTGGAAGGCGCTGGTCTTGTCGTCCCGCAGCGAGTTGATGAAGTCGTTCGTGAACTCCTCGGTCGAGACGTACCGGACCGAGCGGGCGTTGCCCAGCGTCTGGGCGTAGTGGCCGATCGCGTGCAGCAGGTGCGTCTTGCCCAGCCCGGAGCTGCCGTAGATGAACAGCGGGTTGTACGCCTTGGCGGGCGACTCCGCGACGGCGACCGCCGCGGCGTGCGCGAAGCGGTTGGACGAGCCGATGACGAAGGTCTCGAACATGTACTTCGGGTTGAGCCGGTTGCCCCCGGAATCCGGGGTGCCGCCCACCCGCCGGTCGTCGCGCAGCCCGGGGCGCAGGTCGACGGGGCCGCCCCGGCCGGGGCCGCTGTCGGTACCGCTCAGGCCGGGCAGGGAGGGGCGACTCGGTTCGTCGCGCCGGCCGCCGTCGCCGGGATAGTGGTGCTCCAACTGGCGGTGCTCGGGCCGTACCGGTGGCGGTCCGTGCGGGTCGACGCCGCGCTCGACCGGCGTCCGCCGCTCCTGGTACGGCGCCGGCGCGTGGCGGGTCTCCGGGTACTGCTCGGCGTAGGGCTCGGGGTACGACGCGGAGAAGAGCGTCTCCTGCCCGTCCCGGCTGCTCGGGATCATGCCGGGCCGCAGCACGAGTTCCGGTGCCGCGAACTGCTGGGCGGACCCGGTCGGCGCCGCTCCGGTTCCGGCGGACGCGCCGCCGTCCCGGTCGTCCCGCTCCGCGTGGTCCTGCCCGCCCGGCTGGTCCGGCCGCGCCTCGCCGCTGCGGGGGGTGCCGGCGTGCGGCGCGGTGGGGGCGGGATGCGACGGGGCGCCGCCGGACTGGGGAAGCTCGCGGGTGTAGTCGCCGGTCGGGCGCGGTACCGGCGGCGGGTCGATCGGCAGGGCGCGCTGCTCGACCAGGGGCGGGGCGCCCTCGGCGTAACCGTCGAGCACCGGGTACGCCCCGGAGGCGGCGCTGCCGTAGATGGTTCCGGTGGGGCGGCCGGTGGCGTCGTCCGGCGGGCGGACCGTCACCGCGACCTGGATGGAACGGCCGAACCGGCGGGAGAGCGCGTCGGTGATCGCCGGACGGAGCCGGGACTCGATCACGTCACGGGTGAACGCGTCCGGTACGGAGAGCAGCGCGGTGTCCTCGACGATGGCCCGCAGCCGGGTCAGCCGGAGGTAGGCGCGCTGTTGTGCCGAGACGATTTCGTCGGCCAGTTCGTCGGTCGTCGCGGCCCATACCGCGGCGAGGTCGATCGTCTCGGCCACCGTCACGCCACCCCCATCGCCTCTGCGTCCCCGGCGTCGCCGGACTTCCAGCCGGCCGTCGGGCCCGCCACCGCGCTCCAACCGGCGGGTATCCGCCCGTTCAGACGACGAGCCGAACCGCCGTCCACAAGTTATCCACAGCCTGTGTGTCGACCGATCGCGGGCTGCCCGCTGGACGTTTGTCGGACCCGCCCCGGCCGTTTCGGCTTTGCAGCGGGTTCACCGTGCCGAACGATTGACTGCCAGGTCTGGTCTTGTTTGTCCGGTCTTCTGCGGCAGCGACAGCAAAGACCCCCCTCACGCGAACCGCAATCGGGCACGCTAACAGCGTTGTCCACACCCCTTCAACCGTCGCCGCCGCCGGGGGCTGCTCGACATCGGGGAAAACAACCGCTTCGGTACTCGGCGTCCGGTACGTTCCGGCCGTGGGTCGGCCCGGATGTTTGACGCCTTCCGCCCCCCTGCGTAGGCTCGACCAGTTGTTTTCGGGCTCTCTGATAGGCTGTCGAGTGCTCGCTGTCCGCGGTCGCTCGCACGTGTCCGACGGACAGCGCCGAACGTGGCCGCCGATCGAGGTGGCCAACGCCAGACCACCACACCCCCGGCGCCCTCGGCTGGGGCGTACGAAGACGGAGAGCCTGACGTGAGCAAGCGCACCTACCAGCCGAACAACCGCCGGCGCGCGAAGACCCACGGTTTCCGGCTGCGCATGCGCACCCGGGCCGGCCGCGCCATCATCGCGAACCGGCGTTCCAAGGGTCGTGACCGCCTGTCGGCCTGACCGCCGGCACGGGGGCTCGATCAAGGGATGTAGGTAGTCGTGCTGGCCGCCGCGCAGCGACTGCGGCGCAGCAGCGAGTTCGCGGCGGCGATCCGGCACGGACGACGCGCGGGCCGCGGTGCCGTGGTCGTACATCTCGACCTTCCGGGCCCCACCGGTGCCGCCGGCGCGACACCGGACGCCTCGACACCCGACGCCGTGGCCCTCGACGGCCCGGCAACGCCCGAGCCGGCGCGATCCGTCGGGACGGAGCAGGTCTCCGTTCCGGCCCGCGCCGGCTTTGTGGTGTCCCGGGCCGTCGGCAACGCCGTCGCCCGCAATTCCGTCCGCCGCCGGCTGCGACACCTGGTCCGCGAGCGACTGGCCGGCCTACCCGCCGGCACCACGCTCGTGGTACGCGCGCTACCCGGCGCCGCGGATCTCTCGTACGCCCGCCTCGGGGCCGACCTCGACGCGGCGATCGCCGCCGCGCGGACGCCCCGCCGCTCCGGCCGGCGGGCCCCGTGACCGGCGGACCCACCGTGACGCGGCCCGCGACACTCGGTGCCCGAGTGCTGGCAGGACCCATCATCGCGTACCGTCGTTGGATAAGCCCGGCACTGCCGGCCCGCTGTCGGTTCTACCCGTCGTGCAGCGCGTACGCCCTGGAGGCGGTCGCCCGGCACGGTGCTCTCCGGGGAGCCGGTCTCGCGGTCTGGCGGCTGCTGCGCTGCCACCCCTTCCACCCCGGCGGATACGACCCGGTACCCGAGCCGGGCGGCCGCCGCCGTGACGACGTGACTGGAGTCCCGAATTGAGTCTCGACTGGATCTACTGGGCGATCTCGTGGATCCTGCTGTTCTGGCACTCGGCGTGGGACACGATCGGGGTGTCGGTCAACGCCGTCCTGGGCACCAACTGGGCGTGGATCCTCTCGATCATCTTCCTGGTGGTCACCGTACGGGTGATCCTCTTCCCGGTCTTCGTCAAGCAGATCAAGTCGCAGCGTGCGATGCAGGCGCTGCAGCCCAAGGTCAAGGAACTGCAGGAGAAGCACAAGGGTGACCGGGAGACGCTCCAGAAAGAGATGATGGAGCTGTACCGGGCGGAGAAGGCCAACCCGCTGATGGGCTGCCTTCCGATGTTCCTGCAGATCCCGGTCTTCCTCGGCCTCTTCCACGTGCTGAAGCGGCTCAACCCGGGCAACGGACAGAAGACCCTGTACGGCTGGACGGTCGACCAGTTCGACAACGCGGCCAGCGCGAAGCTCTTCAACGCGCCGATCTCGGGTCGGTTCGGCTCCACCGCCGACGAGCTGGCCCGGCTGGGCGCCAGCGGCAGCACCGTCAAGGTCGTCGCCGGCATCCTGGTTTGCATCATGATCGCCACCACGTTCCTGACCAGCAAGCAGATGATCCGCCGTACCGGCCGGGCGGAGGACCCGCAGCAGCGGATGATCCAGAACCTGATGCTCTACGGCATCCCGGTCTCGCTGCTGGTCTCGGGCTCGATCTTCCCGATCGGTGTGATCATCTACTGGGTCACGAACAACCTGTTCACGCTCGGCCAGCAGCAGTGGGTGCTGCGCAAGTACCCGCCGCCGCCCACCGCCACCAAGGGCGCGAAGCCGGGTGCCCCGAGCGCACCGCGCAAGGCCGCCCAGCCGGCGAAGACCACCGGACTCTTCGGCCGCTCGAAGCCGACGAACGGGGCGCAGCCGCCGGCCAAGCCGGCGGTGGACACCCGGGCGCTCGCGCCGAAGCCGGGTGCCAAGCCGATCAACCCCAAGAAGGGACGCCCGGCCAAGCGGCAGGGCTGACCCGTGCGCTGCCGGCGGCGATCCTGCCGCCGGCAGCGGGTGGGAGTTCGGAGTTCCGTGCAGCCGCCAGCGCGCTCGGCGCCGGATCCGGATTCCGCCGCGCAGCGCCGCGGTCACGGGCGAGACTGCCCGAAGAGACGTGCCTGTGGAGTACGGCGATCTCCCGCCGACCACGGGAACCAGCGGACCGTACGGTCCGGCCGAGCGAGTACGGAGATGAGACCGTGACCGACACCAGCATTCCGCGCGCCGAGCAGCCGCTCGACGAAGAGGTCGACCCGATCGTGGTCGCGGCGCAGGACGACGCCGTCGCTGTGGACGAGGACCTGGACGACGAGGAAGAGGCCGACGAGGAGCCCGTCGAGGAGAAGGCGACGAGCGGCAGCACGGACAGCGAACTCTTCCGCCAGAGCGAGATCGCCGCTGACTACGTGGAAGGTCTCCTGGACATCCTCGACTACGACGGCGACATCGACGAGCTGGTCTCGGGCGGCCGGCCGGTCGTCGAGGTGGTCGGCGGCCGGCTGCAGGCACTGGTCGGCCAGCGCGGCGCCACCCTGGAGGCGCTCCAGGAACTGGCCCGGCTCGCGGTGTTTCGCCAGACCGGTTCCCCGAGCCGGCTGCTGCTCGACGTCGGCGGCTACCGGGCGACCCGCCGCAAGGAACTCGCGGCCGTGGCCAAGAACGCCGTCGAGAAGGTCAAGGAGTACGGCGAGCCGGTCCGCCTCGAACCGATGTCGGCGTTCGAGCGCAAGTGCGTGCACGACGTGGTCAACGCGATCGCCGGGGTTGAGAGCGAGTCCGAGGGCGTCGAGCCCAACCGGCGCATCGTCGTACGGCCGGTCGACTGACCGCCCTATGACGCACGACCCCTCCGCGGCGCGAGCCGCGTCCGGCCCGGGTGGCGAGCTGCCGCCCGGGCCGTCCTCCATCCCCGCCCTCGACGCCGACACCAGCACCGACGCCGGTGCCGGTGCTCCGGGCCCGGGGAGCGCAGGCGACGCCCCCCTGCCGACCGAACTCTCCGGCGCGGCGCGACGGCTCTTCGGTACGCGGCTCGACCTCGCCGCGGCGTACGCCGGGCTGCTCGCCACCGACGGAGTCGTTCGCGGCCTCGTCGGGCCCCGCGAGGCACCCCGGATTTGGGACCGGCACCTGCTCAACTGCGCCGCGGTCGCCGAGCTGATCCCCGACGGGGCGACGGTACTGGATGTCGGCTCCGGAGCCGGACTGCCCGGTCTCGTGCTCGCGATAGCCCGCCCCGACCTCTCGGTCGTCCTGGTCGAGCCGCTCGCCCGGCGTACCGCGTTCCTGGACGAGGCGGTCACGAGGCTCGGGCTGCGGCGGTCGGTGACGGTCGTCCGCGCCCGCGCCGAGGAGTACCTGGCCGGCGATCCGCACGCCCGCCCGCTGGGCGATGTCGTCACGGCCCGAGCGGTCGCGCCGCTGGACCGGTTGGCCGGCTGGTGCCTACCGTTGGCCAGGGTCGGCGGGCGGCTGCTCGCGCTCAAGGGCGCCTCGGCGGAGGATGAGATCACGGAGCACCGCGATGCCGTGGAGCGCCTCGGCGGCGGTGAGCCGGTGGTACGGCGCTGCGGGATCGAGGTGATCGACCCTCCGACGACGGTGGTGGAGGTGGTCCGGGAACGGGCGGTACCGCCACCCGGAGGGAAGGCTGCTCGCCGCTCCGCGCGGCCGGCCCGGGACGACGGTGCCACCGAGGCCCGGCGGAAGGGTTCGCGCCGCCGACGGTGAGGGCCGTCCTGCACAGTGACGGTCGCCCTGCAGTGGCATCTTCCTGTGGCGACGGCCGTCCTTGCGGTGACGGAGACGCTCGGGCGGCGAGCGGCGGCGGCCGCCGCTCGCCGCCTTCGGCGCACGGCCGGGCCCGACAACGACTCTTCGGTACGCGACACGGGCAGCCTTTCGCCCGACGGCGGTACCGGGATGGTCGGTCGCTGTTCGACAGGATTGGTCGACAGGATTGGCTTCGCGGGTTCGGTTCGGCCGGCAGGGCTCGGGACGCGGCGCTTCACCGGCCTGGCTTGGCCTGGCTGGGTTGGCCGGTGGGGTTGCGACGTGGCGGTTCACCGGCCTGGTTGGGCCGGCCTGGTTGGGCCGGGCCGAGGATCGCTGCGGATCTGCGGGTGGCTGGATCCCTCGCCAACGTATGGGGGGGTCGGGCAGCGTGGCGGGCCGGCCGCGACGCCTCGACTGAGCTGCCCGGGATGGGTCGCATTCGACGAGCGGCCCCGACCAGATCGGCGGGCCTGCACCACAACTGTGCCCTGTCCCGGCTCCTTATCCCGCGCCTTCTCTCCCGCGCTTCTCCTGCCTTGACTTGATCCTCCGGGGCCTTCTCCCCGGCGCTTCCCTCTCGGGCATGCGTCCGACGTTGAGCATGGCGAGGCCACGCGGCCCTTTCGCCGCGAGGGGGCGGTGTGGCTGTCCCGCCGCGAGGCCGCGACGAGAGTTGCGTTTGGACGGTCATGGTCGGGTCCGCGCTCGCGTCGCGGCCCGGCAACGGTGGCCCGGCAGGCCCGCGTTCCGGTGACCGGGCACGCGTGCTTCCGGTGGTCCGTCACACGCGCTCCGGTGACCGGCCATGCGTGCTTCGGGTGGCCCGGGGCTACGCCGCCGGTCGCCGCCTCCGGCGGGTGTCTTGATGTCGTTCCGCCGGAGGGCGGCCGGAGGGCGGCCTTGACGCGCGGTCCGGCGTCCTGGTCGACGAGTTGAGGGGCCCGACTCGACCCGGCAGAACCTGTTCGGGCCGTGCGACTTGGAGCCGGGGTCGCGCCCGGAGACCCTCGCGGGGGCGGCTCGGCGGACCGGGAGCTTGACGGACCCGAGGAGTCGATGCGCCCAGAACCCGTGCGTACGAGGTACACGGATGGCCGCCAGGGTGACGGTGTACGGGTCTTCGAATGGGGCCCCTAACGCGCCTGTCTAGGCGCGGCGTGGTCCACGCCGGACGCCTCCCGGAACGAGATCGCATGGCCGTGCTGCCGGATCGCCGCAGCACGGCCCGCCGGGATCGCTGTAGCGGGAGCGGCGGCCCGCGCGGTGGGGCCGGCGAGCCGCCTGGCATCGTCCGCTTGCCGGGCCGCGCGGTGGGGGGCCGGCGAGCCGCCTGGCATTCTCCGCTCGCTGGCCGGAGACGGCTGCTGTATCGGTTACCCGATCTCGTTTCGACGCCACGGACCGATCCCGCCGCCTTCCGAAGCCCAAGATCTGATCGCGACGCGTCCTCCGACCACATGACCCGGACGGAACTTTTTTAGCTCGTCCTTGTACCGGATTCCTCGACTTTGTCCCGCTCGTTGAGGCTGATGTGACGGCTCGGGCAGCGGACAGCCGTGGCCTCTCGCGCCCAACGGCCGTAGGCTGGCGCGCGTCGATAGTGTGGACCGGGCAGCGGCAGACCCTCTTTAGTCGCCGCCCCTCGTCGGGCCGCACGTTCCGCCGGACGCCGGGTTGTGAGCGTCCGCGGTGGCGACCGACCCCATCCGAAGCGGGCAGGGATGACGTGGTGCATGACAACGGCAGGTATGACGAGCCAGCGATGACGGACTCCGGCGGCTACTACTCCGGTGGCGCCGCCGTTTCACGTGAAACTGAGTACGAGGGGTGGGCCCCCGGCAGTCGCCTTCGCGGTGCTGATGCCGATGGCGCAGACGAGCACTCGGGCGCCGCGCCGGCCGTACCGCAACCGCGAGAGGTGCCAGAAACCGCATCCGTCGTACCGCCACATGTGCCAGTCGCTCCCGGTGTCCCGAATCGGGCAGCGGTGCCGGACGCCGTGGCGCACGACGTCAGCCCACCCGTCGGGGGCCCCTTCGAAACCGTGATCGAGCCGGACGCGTACGTTTCACGTGAAACCGCGTCGCGGGTAGACGACGACCCACCACTGGCTATGGAGGCAATGCGCGCCGTGCAAATCCTGAATCCGAGTGGCGAGGTGACCATGCCTCGGCCGGCCCGGCCACGGGTCATGTGCGTTGCCAATCAGAAGGGCGGCGTTGGTAAGACCACCACCACGGTCAACCTCGCCGTGGCCCTGGCCCTGCACGGAAACAGCGTGCTCGTGGTCGACCTCGACCCGCAGGGCAACGCCTCCACCGGGCTCAACGTGCCACACCACGCTGGCGTACCGGACGTCTACGACTGCTTGATCGACAACGTCCCGCTGGCGGAGGTGGCGCAGGCGGTCGAGGGCATCCCGAACCTGTGGTGCGTCCCGGCGACGATCGACCTCGCCGGCGCCGAGATCGAACTCGTCTCGGTGGTGGCGCGTGAGTCGCGGCTGGCCCGCGCGATCGCCGGCCACCCGACCCGATTCGACTACGTCTTCATCGACTGTCCGCCCTCGCTGGGGTTGCTGACGGTCAACGCGCTCGTGGCCGCCCAAGAAGTGCTGATCCCCATCCAGTGCGAGTACTACGCGCTGGAGGGGCTCAACCAGCTGATCAACAACATCAACCTGGTCCGACAGCACCTCAACCCGGCGCTGGAGGTCTCCACGATCCTGCTCACCATGTACGACCGCCGGACCCGGCTCGCCGACGCGGTGGAGCAGGACGTCCGGAACCACTTCGGCGACAAGGTCCTCCAGGCGGTCATCCCGCGTAACGTACGGGTCTCCGAGGCTCCGAGCTACGGCCAGTCGGTGATGACCTACGATCCCGGTTCGCGGGGCGCCACCAGTTACTTCGAGGCGGCGCAGGAAATCGCGGAGCGTGGCGTCAAGGAACCGGTCGCCCGTAATGCGTAGGCCGGTCTCGTCGGTGAGAGGAGTGGCATGAAGAACCGTCCGCGGGGCGGGCTTGGCCGCGGCCTGGGGGCACTCATCCCCACCGGGCCGGCGGCGGGGGTGGCGACGGCGGAGAGCCCGGCCGATGAGGTAGAGCCGGGCGGTACTGCCCAGACCGCCGAGGCCGATGCCGGGCTGGTCCAGCACGCGGCGCCCGAGGCGCCGGCGGCGACGGACTTGCGACGCGAGCCCGACCTCGCTCCGGTGCCAGGCGCACGGTTCGCGGAGATTCCGGTCGAGGCGATCGTGCCCAACCCGAAGCAGCCACGGCAGGTCTTCGACGAGGACGCCTTGGAGGAGCTCAAGGTCTCGATCCAGGAGGTCGGCTTCCTGCAGCCGATCGTCGTACGCCAGCTCGACGAGAACAGCTACGAACTCGTCATGGGTGAGCGCCGGTGGCGAGCGGCGCAGGCGGTCGGCCGGGAGTCGATCCCGGCGATTGTCCGGGACACCCGGGACGACGCCATGCTGCGCGACGCGCTCCTGGAGAACATCCACCGGGCGAACCTGAATCCGCTCGAAGAGGCAGCGGCGTACCAGCAACTGCTGGAGGAGTTCGGCGCCACCCACGAGGAACTGGCCCGGCGGATCGGTCGGAGTCGTCCGCAGATCTCCAACACCATCCGGCTGCTGAACCTCCCGCCGCGAGTGCAGCAGCGGGTCGCGGCCGGAGTGCTCTCCGCCGGGCATGCCCGCGCGCTGCTCGGGCTGGACGAGGCCGAGGCCCAGGAGGAACTCGCGAGTCGGATCGTGAAGGAGGGGCTCAGCGTACGGGCGACCGAGGAACTGGTCACGCTGCTGGTCTCCGAGGGTCCCACGACCAAGGCCGCGCCGGCGAAGCGCCGGGCGAAGCCGCACGCACCGGCTCTGGCGGATCTCGCCGACCGGCTCTCGGACCGTTTCGACACGAGGGTCAAGGTCGACATCGGCCGAAACAAGGGCAAGATCACGATCGAGTTCGGCTCCGTCGACGACTTGGAGCGGATCGTCGGCATCATCGGCATGGACGGTCAGGAGACCGCCGACTAGCGCCGAGTCAACCCACCGATGGCCGAGTACGCCGTACTCGGCCATCGGCTTTTCGGGGGCCTTCTCTGGCGGCCCGTTTCACGTGAAACGGGGTAGGGCGACGCCGCGAGTCTCGGCCGGCTCGGCGACCGGCACGGGGCGAGTCCACGGCGTGACCGACCGCTCTTCGCCGCGCTCGGCCGCGGCGCTTCGACGCCCTCTGCCGGCTCGATCGCAGGAGGCTGCCCGCGACCGTGCTTAGGCAGACGCGCGGTGCCTCCGTGAGCGGTGGAGCGCCGGCCGGTCGAGCGATCCTTCGCCGGGGAGCCCCCGCAAGCCCCGCGAGGGCCGAGCATCGTCGAATCACCCGACGTAGGCGCCGCGTGATCACAACCCCGTACCGCAGCGGATGCGTCGGGTCCTTCCGGGCACCGGTTGCGCGAGCGTCGACGGAACCGGCCGATCCCATCCGGCCGAACCACGATGACGCCCGGGGTTGCCGGAACGACGAGAGCGCTGCGACGACGCCGTATCCGGCCGTACCGAACCGCCGGCCGGCCTGACCCGATCTCATGGTGGGTCGGCCCACGCGCTGTACGGTCGGCCGTGATCCTCCAAGGCCAGGGCGGGCCGCCACCCGATGCGCGGTGTCCAGATGCCCGGGTCGGTGCTTCGGCCCCGGTCTCACCCACCTCCCCGGCGGCCTGGCACGCACGCCGCCGCGCGCCGTTACCCCCGGCCTCCACCCGCCGGATTGCCTCGACCGCCCACCGCACAACTGGCCAGGACACTTAGACAGGCGCAACGGCCTCAACCCGCAAGCTCGTAATCGGCGCTGCGGGACCTGGCCGTCCGGATGAGCAGGTAGCCACTTCTGCTGAGTCGCGGGAGGATCGGTCGCCCGACGGCTTCCCACCCGTTCCGCGCCGAGTGCGCGGGCGCCGCCTGCCCGACCACCGCGTCCCGTCACGCCGATGCGGCGGGCCCTTCGCTCTCCGGTCGTCTGCGTCTCGTGCCGCCCGAGCGTTCCGTGTCTGCCATCCGGCCGCCCGTCCGGTATTGCTCCGTCCAGCCGTCCGGTTCTGCTCCGTCCTGTCCTGTCCTGCCTTGCTACCCGGGCCAGCCCAGACAGGCTCGATCCCAGACAGGCTCAATCCCTGTCTCGACCAAACCCTGTCTTGTCCGGCGTCCCGCTCGGTCCGGCTACGCGGTCCGTCCAGGTACGCGGTCCCTGTGGGAACGGCGCCCGGCGCCGCCTCCGGTCCGGACTCCGTTTCGGCCTTCAGGCGTACGTCCAGTCCGACCGGCGTCGTCCACCCGAGAACGCCTCAGCAGTCGGTACGGACCACATGCCGTGGGAGCGCATTCCGACGGGTTCGGCGGTGGTTCGGCGAGTCACGGGGACGGGCGTTGGTAATCCACAGCAGTTGTCCACAGGACGCGCCGTTTCACGTGAAACAGCGCGTGGAACGCCATGTTGGCCTGTGGATGAGCGGTCCGTCGAGCCGGCGATTCTCGCCACTATCGACGCGCGGGCGGCTCAGGAGCAGGTGAGACACCCAAGGCCGGACGTCACGACGCCAGGGCCGCCAGCGAGGGGGCCAACACGAGCGTGCGGCGCGTGCTCGCACCCATGTCGGGGTGGTCGATGACGGGAAGGAGGCCCGCCAGGGTGTCCGGATCAGGATCGCCTCTCCGCCGACGAGGAGTGGTCGACCTTCCCAAGAGACCACACCACGACGGGGAGGGCTGGCGGACGTGCCCGATGCGGACACGACGGTGCCGACCGGCTCGATCGAGGTGAGAGTCTCTCGGAGATCCTTGAAGCCCCGTCGTCCAATCGCCTGACACGGCCCACGTCTGCCATGCCTCCGGCGCGATGGACCCGCCGCCGGCCCCGGCGAGCCGGCCGTCCCCAGCCGGCGGAAACGGGTAGGGACATGGCTCCCGTACTCGGTTAGGGTCAGCGTCGTGCCCCTCACCCCTGCATCTGTTCCGGATTTCACGCGGTGGCCGTCCTTCCCGTTCGAGGGCGATCTCCGCGTCAAGAAACTCGACCCGCCGGTGGCCGTCGAGCCGCCGCGCAAGGGCGAAGGTTCCGGTGAATGCTTCGCCTGCAACGCTCCGGATGAGGCCTACATCTGGGTCAGCGAGCGCTGGCGGGTACGTGCCATGGACCGGCCGACCGGCCTGCCGATGGTGCTCATCCTCGAGTCCCGATCGCACCTGGATCTGGGCGACCTTCCCAACCTGCTCGCGGCTGAACTCGGCGTGATGACGGTACGGCTGGAGCGGGCGATCCGCTCGCTCGACGGCGTCGCGCGGGTACACGTCAACCGCTGGGGCGACGGCTCCGCCCATCTGCACATGTGGTTCCTCGCCCGCCCGTACGGTCAGCTCCAGTTGCGGGGGACGTTCCTGTCGCTCTGGGACGACATCCTGCCGCCGATTCCGGAGGCGACGTGGCGAGAGAACCTCGCACTCGTCGCGGCGTGGCTCGCGGAGTTCGGTGGTCGTCCCCTGGCCGAGCCGCCGCGCATTCAGTGGCAGGCACCGTCGAGCCTGACTCAGCAGGACGCGCCGGAGCCGGAACCGGCCTCGACCGACGATGCCGACGCGATCTCGGTGGCACTCGCCGAGGCGCCCCCGGATCCCGAGCCGGGCGTTGACCCGCAGCCCTGAGTCACGCCGGACCAATCGGCGGCGCGCGTGGTGACGCCGCCGATGTCACGCGACTCTTGCCGGTCCTTCCCCACAAATGGCTTAGGAGATCGGAACCCCCTGGCCGCGCCGCGAACCGGGCCGGGAACTCGACCCAGCACCCGACCGAACCGCAGCCGCGTACCCGGCCGAGTACGCGACAGAACCGCGGCCGATCGCCCGGCCGAAGCAGCCTGGACGAAGCAGCCTGGACGAAGCAGCCTGGACGAAGCAGCCTGGACGACCGTCCGAGGAACCGACCGGCGCGAACTCGATAGAGAGACCGTCGGAACAGAGCCCCTGCGGAAACACCCCGGAAGACCAGCCGGACGAAACCCACGCAACACCGAGCCGCGCAGACACGGAGCCACCCAGCCGCGCGGACACCCAGCCGCGCGGACACTGAGCCGCGCAGCCGCGTCGGAAGAACAGCCACACAGACACCCAGCCGCGTCGGAAGAACAGCCACGCAGCCGCGGAAACGCGACGGAAGAACAGCCGGGAGGTCAGTGCGGCGGTGTGCGGGGCGGACCTACCCCCGGCGCGCAGCCGCCCGGGACACCAGCGTCCCGAGCAGCGCGCCGAAGTCGAGGCCGGCCGCCTGCACCGCGAGCGGGAGCAGCGACGTCTCGGTCATCCCCGGCGCGACGTTGACCTCCAGCACGTGCGGGTCGCCGGCCTCGTCGACGATCAGGTCCACCCGGGAGAGGTCCCGGAGCCCGAGCGCGTTGTGCGCGGCGATGGCGGTCTCCGCCACCGCCGCGGCGACCGGCTCGGCGAGCCGGGCCGGGGCGTGCCAGGTGGTCAGCCCGGCGGTGTACCGGGCCGCGTAGTCGTAGACGCCGTTGCGAGGCACGATCTCCACGGCGGGCAGCGCCTGCGGTCCGGCGCCGAGATCCACGATCGAGACCGCGACGTCCATCCCGGGTACGTAGCGCTCGACCAGCGCGGTCGGGTCGTACGCGAAGCAGCCGACCATCGCCGCCGGGAGATCGGCGGCGTCCCGTACCACCGCCGCCCCGAGTCCGGAACCGCCCTGGGCGGGCTTGACCATCAGCGGCAGTCCCAGCCGCTCGACGATGCGGTCCAGTACGGCGACCGCACCCAGTTCGGAGAAGCGGTCGTGGGGCAGGGCCACCCAGTCCGGGGTCGGGATGCCGGCCTCGCGCAGCACCGCCTTGGCGGACGGCTTGTCCCAGGCGAGCCGCGACGCCCGCGCGTCGCACCCGACGTACGGCACGTCGCAGAGATCCAGCACGCCGCGCAGTGAACCGTCCTCGCCGGTGGCGCCGTGCAGCGCGATCACCACCGCGTCGGGCGGGTCGACCGCCAGCCCCGGCAGGAGCGCGGAGTCGGCGTCGCGCAGCTCCGCCTCCACGCCCACCGAGCGGAGCGCGTCCAGGACGCGGCGCCCGGACCGGAGCGACACCTCGCGCTCGTACGACAGTCCGCCCGCCAGCACCAGCACCCTCGGCTCGGGTACGGAGGAGTCCGGCGCCAGCGGTGGAGCCAGTTCGTCCGGGAACGCGGGGTCGACGGAGGGCGGCGTACTCATGCCGAGATCATGCCAAGTCGGGACCTGGCGTGTCCGACCCGGCCTGCCCACGACGGCGGCCGGACGGGCCGGCGACGGTACCGAAGACCCGCCGCATCGCGATCTCCTGCTCCATCACGCTGGCGAGCCGGCGGACGCCCTCGCGGATCCGCTCGGGGGGCGGGAACGAAAAGTTCAGGCGCATGTGGCTGGCGCCGCCGCCGTCGGCGTAGAAGCCGGTGCCCGGAACGTACGCGACGCGGGCGGCGATGGCGCGCGGCATCATCGCCTTCGAGTCGAGCCCGGCCGGCAGGGTCGCCCAGACGAAGAGACCGCCCTGCGGCTCCGTCCAGCTGGTCCCCTCGGGCATGAGGTCGCGCAGCGCGTCCAGCAGGGCGTCGCGCCGCTCCCGGTAGACCTCGCGGTAGATCTTGAGCTGTTGCCGCCACGGCATGGTGGAGAGGTAGGTGGCGACGGCCGCCTGCGCGAACGCGCTCGGGCAGAGGATCTGTGCCTCGTTCGCGATCACCAGCTTGTCCCGGACCGCGTGCGGCGCGAGGATCCAGCCCACCCGCATGCCGGGGGCGAAGGTCTTCGAGAAGGTGCTGAGGTAGAAGACTCCGTCGCGGCGTCGGGCGCGCAGCGGCGCGGGCGCGTCGCCGTCGAACCCGAGCTGACCGTACGGGTCGTCCTCCACCACCAGCAGGCCGGCGCGCTCGCAGATGTCGAGGATCCGTTCCCGGCGCTCCTCGCTCAGCGTCACGCCGGCGGGGTTCTGGTAGGTGGGGATCGTGTAGAGGAACTTCGCCCGCCGTCCGGACCTCGCCACCTCGGCGATGGCCAGTTCCAGCGCCTCGGGGACCAACCCGTCGCCGTCCATCGGTACGTGCACGACCTGCGCCTGGGCCGCCTGGAACACGCCGAGCGCGCCGACGTACGTGGGGCCCTCGGCGAGTACGACGTCGCCGGGGTCGAGGAAGAGCCGCGCGACCAGGTCGAGCGCCTGCTGCCCGCCGGTGGTGACCACCACGTCCTCCGGGGAGGCCCCGCACCCGACGTCGATGCCGGAGAGGGCCATCACCTCGCAGATCCGCTCGCGCAGTTCGAGGGTGCCCTGGCCGATGCCGTACTGGAGGGTCGTCGTGCCCTGCTCGGCCGCGAGCTTGCTCAGCATCTCGCCGACCGCGTCGAGCGGCAGCGCGGCGATGTACGGGGCCCCGCCGGCGAGCGAGACCACCTCGGGCCGGCTGGCCACGGCGAAGAGTGCGCGGATCTCCGACGCCGTCATGCCACGTACGCGCCGGGCGTACCGATCGGTATAGTCGTCGAGCGTCGTGCCGGTCATGACATCACCTCGATCGCGCGTTCGCGTCGGTTGGGCCGTTAGGCCGGAGTTCGGCGTGTGCCGGCGACTCTGGCGGCACGGCTTGGCTGGTCGATCCTAATCCTCGATCCCGTGCGACGGTCGTGGATATCCGGCCCGGTCCACATGACGGACGGCCGGTGCGGCCGATCGCCGGTTCCGTACCCGGACCGGGCGAATCGGCCCGACCACTCCCGTGCCGCGTGGTTCCGGCGTACGATCGCACGTCGGGGGGTAAGGCGGCGATGGCTTCTGCCTGCGGCGTTCCGACCTCCGACCGTCTCTTGGGGATGCGCCAATGTCGCGACGTCTGGTTAGTCTGACCCTCGACACTCTCGAAGACCTGCCGCGCCCGTGCCGGCAATGCGTCTACTGGGAGTTGGACCCGGTGGCGGCCGAGCGCGCCCGTACCGCGGGTGATCCGGCGCTCGAAAAGGAGGCATGGGTCTCCCAGACGCTGCTGGAGTGGGGTTCCTGCGGCAAGCTCGCGTACGTCGACGGGATGCCGGCCGGCTTCGTCATGTACGCCCCTCCCGCGTACGTACCCCGCGCGATGGCGTTTCCCACCTCGCCGGTCTCCGCGGACGCGGCTCTGCTGACCACGGCGCACATCGTGGCGGCCTTCGCCGGGGGCGGCCTGGGCCGGATGCTGGTGCAGGGCGTCGCCCGCGATCTCACCAAGCGGGGGATCAAGGCGATCGAGGCGTTCGGCGACGCGAAGTTCGGCGAGGCCGGCGAGGGCGCGGGCGGATGTGTCGCGCCGGCCGACTTCTTCCTCTCCGTCGGGTTCAAGACGGTACGCCAGCACCCCCGCTACCCGCGCCTGCGGCTGGAGTTGCGGACCGCCCTCTCCTGGAAGTCCGACGTCGAGTACGCGCTGGAGAAGCTGCTCGGCTCGATGAGCCCGGAGTCGCTGCTCCGCCCGGTACGCCCGGCCACCCGCTCCACCACCGGCTGACCCGGCCGGCCGCTCCACCGCCGACCGGGGACCGGCCCGCCCGGCACCGGGCGAACCGGCCGGCACCACCGCCGCCCCGGCTCAGCGTCGGGCGCCGCCGGCGGCGACCACCGCCCGCAGTTCGCTGACGTCGATGGAACCGGTCGGTACGTCCCGCTCGATCGGCAGGTACATCCGCTGTACCGCCGCGACGACCGCCTCGACGACCTGGTCCCGGAAGCGCGGATTGACCAGCCGTGCCCGGTCCACCGGCGAGGTGAGGTAGCCGACCTCGACCCGTACCGCGGGCATCCGGGTCAGTCGCAGCAGTTCCCAGGTCTTGGCGTGGGTACGGCAGTCCCGCATCCCGGTGCGTACCACGATCTCGCGCTGCACCAGCCCGGCCAGGCGCTCGCCCGCGTTCGAGGTGACCCCGTTGTCCGTGCCGTAGTGGTACGTCGCCACCCCCTCGGCCGCCGGGTTGGCGTGGTGGTCGAGGTGCAGCGAGACGAAGAGGTCGCCGCCCAACTCGTTCGCGAGTTCGGCGCGGGCGAGGTCGGGCAGGGGCGCGGCGGGCGCCGGACCACGGGTCAGGTGTACCCGCACGCCGGCGGCGGCGAGCCGCCCCTCCAACCGGGTGGCCAGGTCGTACGCGAGATCCGCCTCGGTCCAGCGCAGCCGCCCGTCGGGCACCACCACCCCCTGGTCCGCAGCACCGTGCCCCGGGTCGATGATGACGACCTTGCCGACCAGGGTCGGCCCGGACTGCCGGAGGGCGTCGGACTCGCGCAGCCACTGCGGTCGCCCGCCGACCACCTTGCGGCCCAACCGCCGCAGCGCGTTCATCGTGTGCGGCCCGCAGACGCCGTCCGCGCTGGTGAGCCCCACCTCCCGCTGGAACTGGGCGACCGCCCGCGCGGTCCGGGCGCCGTAGACGCTGTCCGCGCGGCCGACGTCGTAGCCCATCTCCAGCAGCCGTTCCTGTAGCGAGCGGACGTCCTCGCCGGTGAGCGGCTGGGGGATGGCGTGGTACAGGGTGCGCGCCCCGAGCCGCCAGCGCGCGGCGTCCAGCGCCCGCCAGGTCTCGGCGCCGACCTGGCCGTCGACGCTGAGCCCACGGGACTGCTGGAAGGCGCGTACCGCGCGCTCGGCGTCGGCGTCGAACTCGTCGACCGTACCGGCCGGGCCACCGTCGAGCAGGTCGAGACCGATCAGCACACCGCAGATCTCCCGTACGGCGGCGCCACGGTCACCACGTCGGATGGGACGCACGCGAAGACCCCCTCTACGCGGTGGTTGACGGGGACCGACGGCAGCACGCCGTACGGTCCTGGCCGTGGGTGTCGCACCCTCGATCGGACGAATTCGCAGCCTACCGTGGCGATCGGGCCCACTACCCTCAGTTGAACGGTATGCCGAGGGCGGCCCGGGCAGGCCCCGTTCCGTCGGACCCGCCCGGCCGCCGGGCCGCCCCGCCGGGAACGCCGGACGAGCCGGACGGTCAGGTGGGCAGGAAAAGACCGGCGCCCGCCCCCCGGGTACGGAGGCGGGCGCCGGTCGTGACGCGGTGGAGACGGACGTCAGAGCGCCGCCTCGATCATCTTGAGCAGGTCGCCCTTGGGCTTGGCGCCGGCGACCGACTGCACCGGCTGCCCGCCCTTGAAGATGGTGAGCGTCGGCACGGACATCACCCGGTACGCCATCGCGGTCTCCGGGTTCTCGTCGATGTTCAGCTTCACGATGGTGACCTTGTCACCCAGCTCGCCGGCGATCTCCTCCAGCAGCGGCGCGACCTTGCGGCACGGGGCACACCACTCCGCCCAGAAGTCCACCAGTACCGGCTTGTCGGACTGCAGCACGTCACTGACGAAGTTGGCGTCGGTGACCGCTCTCGTTGCTCCCACTAAATATCCTCCTCCGGGCGTACCTTGAGTTGTTCAGCCTTCGAGGGTCGCGAGGAACCGCTCGGCGTCCAGCGCGGCGGCGCAACCGGTACCGGCCGCGGTGATCGCCTGCCGGTAGGTGTGGTCGACCAGGTCACCGGCGGCGAAGACCCCGGGTACGTTCGTGTGGGTGCTCGGCGCGTCCACCCGTACGTAGCCGTTCTCGTCCAGCTCGACCTGACCACGGAACAGCTCGCTGCGCGGGTCGTGGCCGATCGCCACGAAGACCCCGGTCACGTCGAGCTGCTTCGTCTCGCCGGTGTGTACGTTGCGCAGCCGTACCCCCGACACCTTGCCGTCCGCGCCGAGGACCTCCTCGACCACGCTGTTCCACTCCACGCGGATCTTCTCATTGCTGAGCGCGCGCTCCGCCATGATCTTGCTGGCGCGGAACTCGTCCCGCCGGTGCACGATCGTCACGGTCTCCGCGAACTTGGTCAGGAACGTCGCCTCCTCCATCGCGGAGTCGCCGCCGCCGACCACGACGATGTGCTGGTTGCGGAAGAAGAAGCCGTCACACGTGGCACAAGAGGAGACACCGTGCCCCAGGTAGTCCTGCTCACCCGGGACGCCCAGCGGACGCCAGGCCGAGCCGGTCGCGAGGATGACGGCCTTCGCGCGGTACGCGGTCTCGCCCACGTACGCGGTGCTGACCGCGTCCGAGCCCGGGGTGCCGGTGTCGGCCAGCTCGACCCGGGTCACGTCGTCGGTGATGAACTCGGCGCCGAAGCGCTCCGCCTGCTTGCGCAGCGAGTCCATCAGCTCCGGCCCGAGGATGCCGTCCGGGAAGCCGGGAAAGTTCTCCACCTCGGTCGTGGTCATCAGGGCGCCCCCCGACTGGACACCCTCGATGACCAGCGGCTTGAGGTTCGCCCGGGCCGCGTACACCGCGGCCGTGTAACCGGCCGGACCCGAGCCGATGATGATCAGGTTGCGGACTTCGTCCACTGCCGTCTCCCGATGTGTGTGTTCGTGCCCGGCGCGGGTGCCGATGCCCGGTCCGGACGCCGATTGGTGGTGGAACGCCGCCAACTGCTGAGCAGAACGTCATCGTACGAACGGCGATTCCCAACACGGTCATCTGGTGGGTCACGTCACGCGCCCACCCAAACAGTCGGTGACCGTCGAGTTACCCTACCTGGGCCTGATAGCGCGTGTCGGCGCCCGAGCCGGGAAGCCCGCAATCCGGGCCGGCGACCCAGACCCAGCGGGTACCGCTCGCGTCCGCGAACGTGACCACGAGGGCGGGACTGCGCTGGAACGAGGCGTACTCGACCTGGTCGACGGCCAGTTCGCCGCCCATGTGCGTGCTCGCGATCGAGTTCAGGCAGGCGGCGAGGGCGTCCCGGTCCGCCAGCCGGTCCAGGGCGGAGACGGCCATGGTCTGGGAGCCGTCCGGTGCCGCGGCGGGTCCGGGGCCGGACGCCTCCGTACCGGCCGTTCCCCGCGCGTCCCTGCCGAACCGGGCGGCCAGCGACTCGGGGGTGTAGTCGGTGCCGGTCGAGACGATGCCGTTGCCGGCCGGGTTCAGCAGTGCCCGGGGAGTCCCCGCGCCGGCTCGGGGCTGCTCCGGAGCGCTACCGGCCGCACCGGTGGCCGCCTCGTTGTCCGCCATCTGCGGGCGGCGGTCGTCGACGTACTGGCTGACCCCGAATCCGGCGAACGCCGCCACCGCGGCGGCCACCGCCACCGGCCCGGCCCGCCGGGCCCACCGCCGGGAGCGGGCGCTCCGCCGTTCGTGCGACCCGGTCTTCCCGGGCCCGGTCTCCCCGCCCGCCGCGGGCACCGACCGGAGCTGCCGTACCGGGCGGGCCTGCTCCGGCACCGGTCGCCCGACGCCCGGCTCGGTCCGCCCGGGTTCCGGCTCCCCGGGCGCCGGCCCCGGGCCGGTGATCGAGTCGGCGGTGACCGGGTCGGTCGACTCCGGGTCGGTCGACTCCGGCGCCACCGGACCGGCCTGGGCGAGCGCGGCGAGCAGCCGGTCGCTGACGTCGGCCGGCATCTCCACCGGGCTCGTTCCCCAGCCGGCGAGGCTGCCCCGCACCGAGTCGACGGCCGGTACGAGCGTCGCGTAGGCCTCGGCCCACTCCGGCTCCTCGGCGATCAGCCGGGCGACCGCGTCCTCGTCCGGGGTGCCCTCCAGCGCCCCGCCGACATAGTCGGCGAGCAGGTCGATGTCGACCTCCCCGAACCGCCCCGCCGTCACTGTTCCTCCTGGTTGCCGTCGTGCCGCGACTGGCCCGACCCCGGTGATCGGACGCGGTGGCCGCCTCCCGGGTTCCCCGGGGTGACGGTCCGCACGTCGGCCCGCACCTCCGCCGGCCGGGCCGGCGCCGGAATCGCACCGGACGGCTCCGGCCGCAGGTGCCCGAGCATCCGGGCCAGGCGGGCGCGGCCACGGGCGCACCGGCTCTTGACGGTCCCCTCGGCCACGCCGAGGATCACGGCCACCTCGGCGACCGGGTAGCCCTGCACGTCCACCAGGATCAGCGCGGCCCGCTGCTCGGCCGGCAGTTCGGCCAGCGCCTGGCGTACGACGAGCGCGGTGTCGTGGTCCGAGGCCGGGGCGGCCGGCTCGACCCCGTTGCGCCGGCCCGTCTCCGTCGACCGGCTCCCGTCGGGCAGCGGCACGGTCGGGTGGGCCTGGCGCCGCCGGATCCGGTCGAGGCAGGCGTTGACCACGATCCGGTGCAGCCACGTGGTGACGGCCGCGTCGCCACGGAAGCGGGGGGCGGCCCGGTGCGCCGAGAGCAGCGCGTCCTGGAGCGCGTCCGCGGCCTCCTCCCGGTCGGCGACGGTACGCAGCGCCACCGCCCAGAGTCGGTCGCGGTGGCGGCGGAACAGCTCGGCGAACGCCTCCGGGTCGCCCGCCACGTGGGCCCGCAGGAGTTCCTCGTCGGTACGGTCGACCGCCCCGGTCACGGGGCGGCGGTGGGCCGGTTCGTCGGTCGCCCGACCCTTCGCGGAGCCGCTGTCGTCGATGCCGGTCACGGCCGCGCTCCAGACATGGTCCGGCCGAGGGGCGGCAGCGACTCGGGGCTCACCGTGCCTCGACCGTGATCTCCTGGACGCCGATCTTGTATCGGCCCGTGTCGTTCTTGGGGAGGTTGGTGATCCAGAAGAGCAGATAGCGGTACTTCGTCTCCGACGAGGGGGCCGAGAAGACCATCTTGGTGCCGCTGTAGTTCTCGAACGGCTCACCGACCGGATGGGTGAGGTACGCCGGAACCAGCTGCTTGTCGCCGTCCTTGGTGGCGGGCGGGTCGATGTCGCCGGTGTAGAGCGCGGCGGAGGCTCCGGACGCGGAGAGCTGCACCTGTACGGAGGTGACCACCCGGGGCTCCTTGAGGTCGATCAGGATGCCCATGCCCTGCTTCGTGTTGCCGAAGCTGCCGCTGCCCCGGTAGCTCTCGGTCTCCCAACCCTGCTCGGTGTCGCCGTCCACCGCCCGCTCGGCGTGGTCGCGCTCCGAGCCGGTGCCGTCCGGGTCGACGACGCGTACCTGGTTGGCCTTGATGTCGAGCTTCACGGGCTTCGACTCGGCCGGCGGTCCCGCGCTTCCGTTCTGTGAACTGGAGCTGGCCGACGGGCCGGGACCGGCCTGGTCGTCGGTACCGCCGCCGGAGAGTGCCCGGATGCCGAGCAGCAGGCCCACCACGGCGATGACCAGCAGGGCGGCCACCCCTACGGCGATCTTCCGGCCGCCGGCCGGCGCCGGTTCGGTGCTCTCGGGCTCGGTCGCGGTGAAGCGCAGGGGCCCGGTGTTCTCCAGGTACTGCTCCTCGGCGGCGGTGTCGAGCCGCCCCAGCTCGGCGGCGAGCACATCGGAGGAGGGGACCGCCAGCTGCGGGTCCAGCAGGTCCATGGTGAGGTCGTCGAGGTAGGTCGGGATTCCGGCCCGCACCTGCCGTGGTGCCGCGATGGCACCGTTCGCGTCGCGTACCGCGTCCGGCAGGGTGGAGCGGGTACGCCGGGTCCCGCCGTTGCCGGGCGACGCCTCGGCGTGCGGCCAGTGGCCGGTGAGGGCGTAGTAGAGGATCCCGCCGATCGCCCGGATGTCCGTTTCCGGGGTGTCGGCCCCGTCCGACCTCGCGTCGGAGAGGACGACGCGGCTGTCGTCGCCGACCATCACCGTGCCCGGGTGTACGTTGCCGTGCACCATCCCGGTGGCGTGCACCGCCGCGACCGCGCCGGCGACGGCGTGCGCGACGCTGGTGGCCCGGGCCGGGTCGAGGACCCCCTCGGCGACCAGCTCCCGCAGCGACTGCCCGTCGACCCACTCGCGGACGACGTAGGCCCGGTCCTCCTCGTCGATGGCGTCGTAGACGCCGACCAGGCTGGGATGGATCACCCGGCTCGCGGCGACGGCGGCCTGGAGCATCTCCTTGGCGGAGTCGCCACCGGGGTAGCGCAGCACCACCGCGACGGGCCGGCGCAGCACGACGTCGACGCCGCGCCAGACCTGCCGGCCCGCGCTGTCGTCGTTGATGTGCTCGGCCAGCTCGTACCGCTCGGCGAGGATTTCACCGACGGCGGGCGCACCGAAGGTCATCACCGGTGCGGCCTCGTCCGCCTCCTGACCTTCGCCGACCTGGGTCACCCGTCCTCCCTCGGTGATTGTGTCGATCGATGGACCCGCGCTGCTGGGCATTGGACTTCCGCTCTGCCGTCGAAGGAGCCGGTGGGCACCGTCAAGCCATAGCGTAGGCGCTCGCCGCACCCGTCGAGAGCGACCTTACCCGGGTTCGACTGATCCCCGACATGTCATCTTGCGGTCGTACTCGGCAGGGTGTCGGGTGTGAGGCGAACAGTTGGGGTACGTCGGGTGTCACCCGGATTGACGCGACGACCGGTCCCTAACCTATAGGGGCGATTTGCGGGCCGGCGCGGCCGGGTCGTCCCCGCACCGGACCCGGTCGGGCCGTACGCGGCGGCGCGAAGCCGTGACCATCCGCCGGTGCCGCGCGTTATCCACAACTGGATCAGTGCCCTGGGCTGCTGTTTTGTCGACTTGTCCACAGCTGGATCCCCAGGTTCGGTAACGGAATGATTGCGGACCGGACTCCCGCGCTCAGCGCCCCAGCCGGCGCCGCACCATGTCGACGACCTCGCTGATCTCGCGGACCTTCAGGGCCAGCGCCAGGCCGACGTAGCTGCCGCCCACCACGACCCCGCCGATCACCAGCCGGACCACCGCCTGCGGCCAGCTCAGGTGCGCCCCGTCCCCCGGAAGCACCGCGAGCACCAGCAGACCGGCGACGGCGGAGCCGGCCGCCGCCACCAGCACCCTGCCGAAGGTCCCGGCGATCGCGGCCAGGCCGATGGGGCCGATCCGCCGGCGCAGCCACCAGGCCGAGGCGATGGCGGCCGCGACGTACGAGACCGCGTTGCCGAGCATCATGCCGGGCGCGGTGAAGGCCGCGCTGAAGGCGGCGAAGAGCGCGATCTGCACCAGGACCCGCAGCGCCACGACCGGAATGTTGATCATGGCGGGGGTCTTGGTGTCCGGCAGCGCGTAGAAGCCGAAGGTGAAGAGCTGGCTGATGGCGAACGGCACCAGGGCCAGCCCGGCGACGATCAGCACGGTCGAGGTCGCGACCGCGTTCTCGCCGGTGAAGGCGCCGTACCGGAAGAGGGTGATGGAGATCGGTCCGGCGAGCACCCCGTAGCAGACCGCGATCGGCGCCAGCACCGCCGTCACCGTCCGGGTACCCCGGGACAGGTCGGCGGCGATGTCCCCGTACCGCCCCTCGGCCGCGGCCGAACTCATCCGCGGCATCAGCGCCGTGATGATCGACACGGCGATGATGCCGTGCGCCATCATCAACAGCAGGAAGACGTTGTTGTAGATCAGCGGTCCGGCCTCGTTCTTGTCGCCGGCGCGGCTCAGCAGGTTGAAGAGCACGATCAGGCCGAGCTGGCTCACCGCGACGTAGCAGAACATCCACGCGCCGAGCCGGCCCAGCTCGCGCAGGCCGAGGGCGCGGAAGTCGAAGCGCCAGCGCCAGCGGAAGCCGACCTTGCGCAGCGCCGGCAGCAGCCCCGCGGCCTGTACCGCCACCCCGACCAGGGTCCCGCCGCCCAACAGCACGATCCGTCCCGCGGTCATCTCCTCCGGCTGCACGATCTTGGCGCCGAAGATCGCGATGTAGAGGCCGGCGACGCCGATCACCACGAGGTTGTTCAGGATCGGCGTCCACATCGGGGCCGCGAAGTGCCCGCGCGTGTTCAGTACCGCGCTGACCAGCGCCGAGAGGCCGGTGAAGAAGAGCATCGGCAGCATCAGGTACGACAGCACCGTGACGAGCTGCCGGTAGGAGTGGCTCGACTCCTCGCTGGCGTACAGGAAGGTCAGCGCCGGGGCGGCCAGCAGCGCGGCCACCGTCGCGATGCCCAGGGCGATCACCGCGAGGGTGAGCAGCCGCTGGGCGTACGCCTGGCCGCCGTCCGGGTCGCTCTTGCGGCGGCGGACCAGCACCGGCACCAGCACGCTGGTCAGGATGCCGCCGAGCAGGAACTCGTAGACCTGGCCCGGGAAGATCTGCGCGGTGGTGTACGCGTTGCCGACCAGGAGGCCGCCGAGCGCGGCCGTGAGGGCCAGGGTCCGCAGGAATCCGGTGCCCCGGCTGACCAGGCTGCCGATCGCCATCACCGCGCTGTTCGAGGCGGCCGTGCCCTCGCCGGGCGCCTGCGGCGCCGAGGCGGTGGTCTCGATCATCGGTTGGTCGACCGGCTCCACCGAGATCAGCGTCGCGCCGTCAGGTGGTGGCTGGAAACCGCCCGGCGTGGCGTTCGCGCTGCGGTAGAGCCCGCCGCTCATGACAGCCTCCCAAGGGGTACGGCGGGCACGACGCCCACCGGTACTGCTCAGCCTCAGACCTTAGTCAACCGACGCCCTGCCCGGCGGGGCCGGCCGGGCGGTGGCCCGATAGGCTGGCAGTCCCATGTCCGAAACCTCCGTACCCAGCGCTGGCGCGCGTCGTGACCTGACCGCCGCGCAGCGCAACGCCGTCTCCGAACTGCTGCGGGTCTCGCCCGTCGCCGACGAACTGGGCCGTCGTTTCGCCCGGGCCGGTCACGAGCTGCACCTGGTGGGCGGTTCGGTCCGGGACGCGCTGCTCGGCCGACTCGGTGACGATCTCGACTTCTGCACCGACGCGCATCCGGACCAGACGCTGCGGGTCATCAAGGGGTGGGCCGAGTCGATCTGGGAGACCGGGCGGGAGTTCGGCACCATCGGGGCCCAGCGCGAGGGGCTGCGGCTGGAGATCACCACGTTCCGGGCCGAGTCGTACGACCGGGTCACCCGTAACCCCGTGGTGGCGTACGGCACCAACCTCGTCGACGACCTCAAGCGGCGGGACTTCACGGTCAACGCGATGGCCGTGAGCGTTCCCGAGCACCGCTTCACCGACCCGTACGGCGGGCTGGAGGACCTCTCCGCCCGGCTGATCCGTACCCCGGGCACGCCGCAGGAGTCGTTCGGGGACGACCCGCTGCGCATGCTGCGGGCGGCCCGGTTCGCCGCCCAGCTGCGGTTCGCGGTCCACCCCGACGTACGGGCCGCCATGATCGCCATGGCCGGCGACCTCGACCGGATCACCGCCGAGCGGATCCGGGACGAGTTCACCAAGCTGCTCTGCGGCGCCGACCCGGTCACCGGGCTCCGGCTGCTGGTCGAGACCGGGCTGGCCGACCGCTTCCTGCCCGAGCTCTCCGGGCTGAAGCTGGAGATCGACGAGCACGCCCAGCACAAGGACGTCTACGAGCACACGTTGACCGTGGTCAACAACGCCATCGCGCTGGAGCGGGCGGACGCCGCCGCCGGGGACACCGCGGCGGGCTGCGACTTCGTGCTGCGGATGGCCGCGCTCATGCACGACGTCGGCAAGCCGGCGACCAAGGCCGTCGGTTCGGACGGCCGGGTCAGCTTCCACCACCACGAGGTGGTCGGCGCCCGGATGACGAAGCAGCGGATGAAGGCGCTGCGCTACCCCAAGGACGTGATCGCCCAGGTCGTCGCGCTGGTCGGGCTGCACCTGCGGTTCTACGGCTACGGCCGGGGTGAGTGGACCGACTCGGCGGTACGCCGCTACGTCACCGACGCCGGGGACCTGCTGCCCCGGCTGCACAAGCTGACCCGGTCGGACTGCACCACCCGCAACCGCCGGAAGGCGGCGCAGCTGGCCGCGGACTACGACGCGCTGGAGCACCGGATCGCCCGCATCCAGCAGGAGGAGGACCTCGCCCGGGTCCGCCCCGACCTGGACGGTAACGCGATCATGGAGCTGCTCGGCATCCCGCCGGGCCCGCTGGTCGGGCAGGCGTGGCGGTACCTCAAGGAGCTGCGCCTGGAGCGCGGCCCGCTGGACCGGGACGAGGCCGAGGCCGAACTGCGCCGCTGGGCCAGCGAGCAGGGCATCGGGAGCTGAAGCCCCACCCGCCGCCGGAATCGGCGACGGGCGGCGGCGTCGATGCCGTTCGGGGTGGGGCCGCCCTACCCGCTCTGGGCGGTCAAGCTTGATCCCGTCGCGGGCAGGGCGGCCCCACCCTTTGCCGTACCGCGCGACCCCGCTCGCGGTACCGCATGATCGTTACTTGCTCGGCTCGACCGCCTTGCCGTCCACGACCGGACCGCCGTTGCCGCTGCTCGCCCCACCCAGTTTGGCGAGCAGGCCGGCCAGGTCGATGCCGGTGAGGTCGGTACCGAGCTGCAGACCCTGGGCGACGTTGCTCGCCACCGACTTGGTCAGCGAGGAGGCGCCGTCCGTGGAGATGACGGTCAGCTTGTCGATCTCGCGCATCGGCGCGCTGGCCGCCTCGACCACCTGCGGCAGCACCTTGACCAGCAGGTCGAGCACGGCGGCCTCGCCGTACGCGGCGAACGCCTCGGCCTTGCGGGCCATCGCCTCGGCCTCGGCCTGACCCTTCGCCAGGATCGCCGCCGCCTCCGCCTGGCCCTCGCGCTCGATCGCTTCCGCGATCGCGGTACGCCGGCGCTGCTCGGCCTCACCCTCCTTGGCACCCTCGATGGCGTTCGCCTCGGCCAGCGCGGCGCGCCGCGCCCGCTCGCCCTCACCGGTCAGCCGGGACTGCTCGGCCGCGGCCTGCGCGGCGGCGATGGTTGCCTGCCGCTGCGCGTCGGCCTTGAGTACCGCCGCGTTGCGGGCCGCCTCGGCCTCCTGCTCGACCCGGTAGCGCTCCGCGTCGGCCGGCTTGCGTACCTCGGTGTCGAGCTGGCGCTGCTTGAGCTCGGCGTTGCGCTCGGCCACCTTCTGCTGCTCGGAGAGGATCGCCTGGTCCCGTTCCGCCTGGGCGAGCGGTCCGGCCGCGGCCGACTTCGCCTTGGCCGCGTCGATCTCGGCCTGGATGGCGGCCTGCTTGAGCGCCAGGTTCCGGTTGGCCTCGGCGATCGCCTCCTCGGCGATGAGCCGCTCCTGCTCGGCCTGCTGCCGGGCGCGGGCCTCGGCGATCGCGGCGTCCTTGAGCACCCGGGCCGCCTCCGGCCGACCCAGGTCCTGCAGGTACGAGCCCTCGGCGATGATGTCCTGGAGCTGGAAGGTGTCCAGCACCAGGCCCTGGTTGGTCATCGAGTGCTCGGCCTCCTCGGCGACCGCGCTGGCGAACGCCGCCCGGTCCCGGATGATCTCCTCGATGGTGAGCCGGCCGACGATCGAACGGAGCGCACCGGCGAGCACCTCGCGGGTGAACTCGTCGATCTCCGCCTGCTGGTGCAGGAAGCGCTGGGCGGCGGCGCGGATCGCGTCCTCGGTACCGCCGACCTTGACGATCGCCACGCCCTGCAGCTTGGCCCGGATGCCCTGCTTGCTCACCGCGCCCTGGATCTCGACGTGGATCCGGCGGCTGGACAGGTCCAGCGACTGCAGCTTCTGCACGATCGGCAGGACGAAGACCGAGGCGCCGAGGACCACCTTCTGGCCGGACATGTCGGTCGAGCGACCGCCGTCGGCGGTCTGGGTGGTACGCCCCTTGCGGCCGGTGACGATGAACGCCTCGTTCGGGCCCGCGACCTTGATCCGGGAGAGCACGAACATGACGAGGACGACGGCGAGGACGACCGCCCCGCCGATGGCGACGAGCAGTGGTGTCATTGAGTTCCTTAGGAGGAGAGGTGGGGGACTTCTTCGACGAGCACGCTGGTCTCGCTGAGCGCCTCGATGACGAAGATCTGGGTGCCGGCCGCGAGCGGCTGCTCGGCCTTGGCGTTGAGCTTGACCGGCTGGCCGGCGACGCGTACCCGCACCTCGCCGTAGCCGGTGACGGGAATCGGGGTCACCACCACACCCATCGACCCGATCAGGTGCTGCCGGGTGGGGGTGGCGTCGGTACGCATGTCGCGCGCGGCCCGGGAGAGCCGGGTGGCGAGCCAGGCGGCGGGTACGGCGGCCAGCACCCCCGCCCCGGCCGCCGCCGCGGTCGGGCCGGGCCCCTCCGCGTGCAGCAGCTCGCTGGCGATGGCGCCGCCGAAGCCGAACGTGCCGGCGAACGCGGCCAGCGCCTCCAGGGTGACCGGCCCGTCGAGGTTCGGATGTCCGAAGTGGACGAGTTCGGTGCCGAGCAGCGCCAGCGCGAGCACCCCGACGCCGAGCCCGCCGATGATGAGGAAGACCAAAGTCACCGCGCCCACACCCGGAACGGTAAGTCTCGTGGGCAAGGCGAGGGGACCTGGCCCCGTGGTCGCCGGCGACCTGCCGGTGGCCGGCGGCCCGCGCGTCACGGCGCCAGGTCCGGGCCCTCCTACTCGAAGGCGGTGGTGAAGATCCGGGCCTTGTAGAACTCCGCGCCCGAGCGGGTCTGTGTTCCGGCGGCGGTGCCGTCGGCGTTGAAGAACTGCACGGTCGGCGTACCCCAGGTGCGGGCGCCGGTGTTGTCGGCGCGGACCTGGGCCCGCTCGCCGCCCGGACTGTCGACGTACGCCTTGACCGAGGTCGTACCCGAGATCTTCGTCAGCGCGAAGGTGGTGGCGTTGACCGAGTAGACCCCGGTGGTGTGGGTGATGTAGAGCGTGTCGCTGTCGGTGAGCGACGGTTGCAGGTCGTGCCCGAGGTTCGGCTTGGTCTCGCCGGCGGAGTTGGTGTACGTACCCAGGCTGATCGAGCCGTTCCGCGCGGAGAGCCGGGTGTCCCGGTACGTGCCGGTGACGGTGTACGGCACGAGCCGACCCTCTCCGATCGCCCAGAGGTACCCGTGCGACGGGTCCCAGAGCACGCCGTGCGCGCCCGCGAACGAGATGGTCTGCACCTTGGCGAGGGTGCTCGGCTTGCTGATCGCGGTCGGCGAGTAGAGCGTCAGGGTCCCGCCCGAACTGGCCACCACGATCGACCCGTTGTCCGGGATCCGCTCGATCGCGTGCGGGTTGCCGCCCGGCGTGGCCTGCCAGAGGATGTCGGCCGTGGTTGCCCGCGACTGGCCGTCCTTGACGTCGATGATCGCCGCCTGGCCGCCGGAGGCGGTGACCAGCGCGACCGTGCCGAACGCGGAGGTCGCCCGGATCCGGATGTCCGAGAGGTTCTGCCACACGCCGGCGGTGGTGCCGGGGGTGAACTGCCAGTGCAGGTTGGCATCGGTCCACGAGACGTTCCGGTTCCAGACCATCACCCGGTTGCTGACCTGCTCGGTCAGGGCCAGGTAGTAGTCCTCGGCGGCGCTGGCCGGGCTCGCCGTGGCCAGTACGGATCCGCCGCCGACGGCGGTCGCGGCCAGCGCCGCCAGGATCTCTCTTCTGCGCATCGCTTCTCCCACCTTCCGCGCGCCGTACGCCGGACCGGCGGGCGCGGCTCACCGGAACGGTCGCCGGGAAGCACCCGGCGACCGTTCCGAGCAACCGTCGTGGTCGCGGTCCGACAATAACCTCAATGAATGCTGGGCGAGTGGAAGAAATTTTTCACGCCCGGGGGTGCGGACCCGTCGTCAGACCCGGGCCCGGGTCCCCGGCGCGCCCGCGACCGCCGTGGTCGGCCCGACCTCCGGGCAGCGGGCGCCGGGCGCGGGCAGCTCCAGCGAGACCAGGTACCGCTCGGCGGCCGAGGCCATGCACGGGCTGACGTTGTAGATGCCGTGGCCGGAGCCCTCGTACGTCAGCAGGACGCCGCGGGTGCCGAGCTGCCGGGCCACATTGCTGGCCCAGTTGTATCCGCTCGCCGGGTCGTGCAGCGAGTTGACGAGCAGGAGCGGCCGGTCGGTATCCACCCGGAGCCGGTGCTGCGGGTTGTCGACCGGCGTCGGCGCGCCGAGGCAGGTCGTCATCGCCATCAGCGCCTGCGGGTAGCGGGTGTCCGGCGCGATACCGGCCATCCGGCGCAGGTGCTCGGCGTACTCCCGGTAGTCGCGCACCGGCAGCGCCCAGTCCTGGCAGAAGACCGCGAACGGGAACGGCGCGGTGGCCGTACCGTCCGAGGTGGACACTGCCGGCTCCCGCGCCCCCGTGACCGGTGCGGCCAGCGGCGCGGGACGGCCACCCGTGGCGAGCGCGGCCAGCGTCTCCGCCAGCTCCGCCCAGTCCGGGCCGTAGAAGGCGCGCTGGGCCAGCACGCTGAGCGTGTACGGGGTCAGCGCGACCGAGGGGCGCTTCGGGTCCGCCAGCTCGCCGCGTCCGGCCCGGGCCATCAGGTCGGCCCAGAGCCCGCGGACGTCCCGGCCGTGCAGGGCGCAGCTCGCGGTCGCCGTACACCAGGCCACGAACTGGTCGAACGAGTCCTGCGCCGTGGCGGCCTGGGTGTCCAGGAAGTCCCGGGTAGCGAGGCTGTGGTCCACCACGCTCTCCAGCAGCACGGCCCGGACCCGACCCGGGAACAGCTCGGCGTACTGCTCGCCGAGGAGCGTCCCGTACGAGCTGCCGTGGTAGGTGAGCCGGCGCTCGCCGAGCGCGGCCCGGACCGCGTCCAGGTCCCGCGCCATGCTGCCCGTGTCGACGTGGTCGAAGATCGGCCCGGTACGGGCCCGGCAGTCCTGCCGCAGCCGCCGGTTGTACGCCAGCGTCGCGTCGAAGTCGGCCTGGTCGCGCAGGAGCGGCGAGGGCTGCGCGGAGAGCAGCTCGGCGGAGCAGACGACGGGCTGGCTCCGCCCCACCCCGCGCGGGTCGAAGCTGACGATGTCGAACCGTCGGCGCAGCTCGTCGGTGAACCGCCCGATGCCGGTGACGACCCGGCTCACGCCGGAGTCGCCGGGGCCGCCCGGCCCGAACACCAGCGTGCCGACGCGCGCGGTCGGGTCGGTCGCGGTACGCCGCGCCAGGGCCAGGTCGAATCGCGGCCCGTCCGGCCGGTCCCAGTCCACCGGTAGCGAGAGCGTGCCGCACTCCGCGGTGGCGTCCTGCGGGCATGGGCTCCAGGCGATGCCCGCCGACGAACCGGGCCGGGCCGCCGCGCTCGGCGAGGCGGCGGCGACCGGGGCGAGCCCGGCCGCCGCGACCGTGGCCAGCGCCAGCGCGGCGAGCCGCCGTACCCGGCCGCGGTGCCGGGGGGTCGCGGCGCCGCGCGGCCGGTGGCCGGCGGTCGGTGGGATGGATTTGCCGCTGTACGGCATGGGGTGTTGTCCTTTCGATGAAGGAGCGATGACGAGAAGCGCCCCTACGGGGGCGAGGTGCTCTTTCACACCCGGGCCGTCGAGTTGCCGCTCGGCGGCCCGGGGCCTGGTCCGGACTACTCGACCTCCTGCAGGACGCGCTCCAGCTTGGCCATGCGCGCCTCCATCGAGACGAGCCGGTCGCCGAGTTCCGCCAGTTGCCGCGCGGTCTCCTGCTGGCCGTTCGCCGCGTTCTCGGCGAGCTGCTGGTACGCCTGCTCGCGCGCCAGCAGGGCCTTCGCCCGCCAGGTCCGGGCGATCTGCACGATGGTCACCGCGATCACGGTCGTCAGCAGGGTGAAGATTCCCACCGCGCCCACCACCTCGGTCAGTTCGTGCCCGTCCATCAGCGCTCACCCTCCTCGGCGTCCCGCTCGTCGATCCGCTCGTCGACCCGCGGGAGGGTCAGCGTCCGCGCCGCCGTGGCGATCGCCTCGGGCGTGAGCGCGAACGCGAAGTCGTTCACCTCGTAGAACTTCATGGCCTTCCCGTCCTCCGACAACTCCAGCTGCGCCGACACCAGACCGGCCGTCTCCAGCTTCCGCAGGTGGACCTGCAGCAGCGCGCGGCTGATGCGCAGCTCGCGAGCCAGCCGGCTCACGTAGTTGCGCTCGCGCGCCAGCGCGGCGACGACCCGTAGGCGGTGCGGGTTGGCCAGGGTGGAGAGCACCCGGACCAGATCGTCCCCGGTCGGCGGAGGGACGCTCATCCTGAAAACCTGCACATGCAAAGAGAAGTTAGCAGGTGCCAGAAGGAATTGCGAAGTCGGTGGGCCGCGACATAATGGCCGGATGCGCTGGACCGTGCTCGACTCGCCGATCGGCGAGCTGTCCGTGGTCGCCGACGAGCGGGGCATCTGCGGGGTGCGCTTCGGCCGGGTCGAGGGGGTCGAGCTGATCGCGGCGGAGACCGCCGACGAGCGGCTCCGGACCGTTCTCGCCGAGCTGCGCGCCTACTTCGCCGGGGAGCTGACCGAGTTCACCGTGCCGCTGTCGGTGCGGCAGGGGTCGGAGTTCGAGCGGGCCGTCTGGCGCGAGATGTCGCGGATCCCGTACGGCGAGATGCGGACGTACGGGGAGGTCGCCACGATCCTCGGCGACCCGGGAGCGGCACGCGCGGTCGGCGTGGCCTGCAACCGCAATCCGATACCGGTGATCGTGCCGTGCCATCGGATCGTGGGCGCCGGCGGAAAACTGGTCGGCTTCGGCGGCGGCCTGCCACGCAAGCGGCAGCTGCTGGAGCTGGAGGCCCGCGTCTCGTTCGCCAGCGCCTGGAGCTGAGCCGCGGCGGACCCGCCGAGCCGGGGCCGGGCGCTGACGGGTGGGGAACCGGTCAGCCGGGGCCGGGCGCTAAGCGGTGGCGAACCGGTCAGCGGGTGGTCGTCCGCGCGCGGCGCGGGTCAGCCGGTCGACACGTGCCGGATGAACTCGCCGACGAAGGGGCCGCGCCGGCCGGCCGGCCAGATGGCGCGCAGCTCCCGGCCCAGGTCCAGCCCGGCGACCGGCACCCGCACCAGGGTGCCGTCGCGCAGCTCGTCCTGCACGGCGAGGCGGCTGACCACCGTGGCGCCCAGCCCGGCCCGTACCGCCGCCTTCAACGCCTCGGTCGAGGTCATCACGCCGTACGGCTCCGCGACCGGGTGTCCGGCCCGCGCCGCCGCCTCCTCGTACGTCCGCCGGGTGCCGGATTCGCGTTCGCGCAGCAGGAGCGGGGTGCCGGCGAGCGTCGAGGCGGGCAGCGGATCGCTCGGCCCGGCCCACGGGTGTCCCGGCGCGACCACGACGACCAACTCGTCGCGGCCGATGCGGCGGCTCTGCAGGCCGGCGAAGACCCCCGGCCCCTCGACGAAACCGATGTCCGCTCCGCCGGCGCGTACCGCCGCCACCACCTCCTCGCTGTTCGCCACGGTGAGCCGGACCGCCACGTCGGGGTGGACCGCTCCGAAGCCGGCCACCCGCACCGGCAACACGTACTCGGCGTTGGTGTAGCTGGCCGCCACCCGCACCAGGCTCCGCGCGCCGGCCTGCACCGCCTCGGCCTCGGCCGCCAGCCGGTCCAGCGCGGCGAGCACCTCGCGGGCCGGCCCGAGCAGCCGCTCGCCCTCCCGACTGGGCCGGGAACCGCGCGGACCCCGGTGCAGCAGCGCCACGCCGAGCCGGCGCTCCAGCCGGGCGATCGCCTGGCTGGCCGAGGGCTGCGTGATCCGGTGGCGACGCGCCGCGGCGGAGAGGCTGCCCAACTCGACCACGTCGACGAAGAGGCCGAGAGCCGGCAGGTCACCGGGGAGAAGCTGACGGTCGGACATAGGTAAAGCCTATGGGCCCATCTTGGTTTCGCCACTACCCGGGTCGTGCCGGCCGGCCAAGACTTGCCGCATGACGAAGCAGGTCGCGGGCCCGGAGGAACCGGTCGTGTACCCCGCGCCGGTGCCGGCGCGCGCGTCCGGGTCCACGGGTACCGAAGACCGGCCGGAGCGCGGCCAGCACCCGCCGGGCGCGGCGGACGGGCCGCCCGGTCGCCGGCCGGACGGGCCGCTGTCCGGGCCGTGGCGGCTGCTGCCCGGACTCGGCGTCGCGGGGCTGATCGGCGGCGTGGCGACCGTCGCCGGCCGGCTCGTCCCGGTGCTCGGTGCGCCGGTCTTCGCCGTGCTCCTGGGCGCGGTGGTGCGGGCCCTGCTCGACCGGACCGGCGGGGCCGGGTCGCGGGCCGGATGCGCACCGGGCCGGACCGGGGGCGCGGACCCGTACCGCGTCGATGCGCGTCGGACCGACCCCGACGGGCTGCGGGCCGGGGCGGGCTTCGCCGGGCGGTACCTGTTGCAGGCGGCCGTCGTGCTGCTCGGTACCGGGCTCTCGGTCCGTACGGTCCTGCGGGTCGGGGCCGCCTCGCTGCCGGTGATGCTCGGCACGCTCGCCCTCTGCCTGGTCGCGGCCGTGCTTCTCGGCCGGCTGCTGCGCGTACCCGATCCGCTGCGCACGCTCGTCGGCGCCGGCACGGGCATCTGCGGGGCCTCCGCCATCGCGGCGCTGAGCCCGGTCGTCCTGGCCGGCGAGGCGGCGGTGGCGTACGCGCTCTCGACGATCGTGGTCTACAACATCGTCGCCGTCGTCGCCCTGCCGCCGCTGGGTCACCTGCTCGGCCTCAGCCAGCACGCCTTCGGGCTCTGGGCCGGTACCGCCGTGAACGACACCTCCAGCGTGGTCGCGGCCGGCTACGCGTACGGCGCAGAGGCCGGCCGGTACGCCGTCACGGTCAAGCTGACCCGCGCACTCATGATCATTCCGGTGGTGCTCGGGGTGGCGGGGCTGCGGTACCGCCGGTCCGCGACGCCGGCGAACCGGCCCGCCCTGTGGCGACTGGTACCCCCGTTCCTCCCGCTGTTCCTGCTCGCGGCGGCGGCCGGATCGGCCGGCCTGGTGCCGCCGTCGTGGGGCGCCGGCCTGGCGCTCCTGGCGGGGTACCTGGTCGCGACGGCGCTGGCCGGCATCGGGCTGGGCGTACGGCCCCGGGAACTGCGCCGGGCCGGCCTGCGCCCACTCGCCCTCGGCGGACTGCTCTCGGTGCTGGTGGCGACCGGGAGCCTCGCGTTGCAGGCACTCCTCACGCCCTAGCCGGCCGCCGCGCGACCCGGTCCCGTGGCGGCCGTCGCGGCGTCCTCCGGGGTCGGCGGCGGGCACTCGTCCTGCGCCGGCCCGTGCGGCGGTGCCGGGGAAGGGAACAGGGCCGCACCCTGGCGGGGGTGCGGCCCTGTCGGCCGGTGGGCGCCTCGCCGCGTGAGCGGGGCGCGCGGGGCCTACGGTACGGAGCCCTGGCAAGCGCGTGGGCACCCGGTCGGGGCCGGAGCGGAGCCTCCTTACCGCTCGACCCGGCCGGCGATGAAGTCCTCGACGGCCTGGTGGGCGTCGTGGTCGGCGTACTGCTCCGGCGGCGACTTCATGAAGTAGGACGAGGCGGAGAGGATCGGCCCGCCGATGCCCCGGTCCAGCGCGATCTTCGCGGCGCGGACGGCGTCGATGATGACGCCGGCCGAGTTGGGCGAGTCCCACACCTCGAGCTTCAGCTCGGCGTTGAGCGGTACGTCGCCGAAGGAGCGACCCTCCAGGCGGATGTAGGCCCACTTGCGGTCGTCGAGCCACGGCACGTGGTCGGACGGGCCGATGTGCACGTCGCTCTTGACCATCTCGTGCGGGATCTGGGACGTCACCGACTGGGTCTTGGAGATCTTCTTCGAGACCAGCCGGGTGCGCTCCAGCATGTTCATGAAGTCCATGTTCCCGCCGAAGTTGAGCTGGTACGTGCGCAGCAGCTCGACGCCGCGGTCCTCGAAGAGCTTGGCCAGCGCGCGGTGCACGATCGTCGCGCCGACCTGGCTCTTGATGTCGTCCCCGACGATCGGCAGGCCGGCGTCGGTGAACTTCTGCGCCCAGACCGGGTCGGAGGCGATGAAGACGGGGAGCGCGTTGACGAAGGCGCAGCCGGCGTCGATCGCGGCCTGCGCGTAGAACTTGTCCGCCTCCTCGGAGCCGACCGGCAGGTACGAGACGACGACGTCGACCTGCGCGTCGCGCAGCGCCTGGGCCACGTCGACGGGGGACTGGTCGGACTCCTCGACGATCTCGCGGTAGTACTGGCCGAGGCCGTCCAGGGTCGGGCCGCGCTGCACGAGCACGCCCGTGGGCGGTACGTCGGCGAGCTTGATGGTGTTGTTCTCGCTGGCGAGGATCGCCTCGGCCAGGTCCATGCCGACCTTCTTGGCGTCCACGTCGAACGCCGCGACGAACTGCACGTCGGAGACGTGGTAGTCGCCGAACTTGACGTGCATCAGACCCGGGACGCGGTCGTGGGGGTCGGCATTGCGGTAGTACTCCACGCCCTGTACCAGGGACGAGGCGCAGTTTCCGACACCGACGATGGCGACGCGGACGGAGCCCATCGCGTTTGCCTCCTTTGTGTTCTTCACGGCCGCTCCGGCTCTTCCGCCGGTCGCGGGTGGTCTTCTTCTTTTTCTTCTCGTGTTTCCTGCCCGGTGCCCCGCTGCGGCATCGCCGGGGGCCGGCCGGATCGCTCGTTCGCGATGAGTTCCTCCAGCCAGCGGACCTCGCGCTCGCAGGCGTCGAGTCCGTGGCGCTGCAGTTCGAGCGTGTAGGCGTCGAGCCGCTCGGCCGCGCGGCTCAGGACGTCGCGCAGGCCCTCGCGCCGCTCTTCGATCTTGCGGCGTCGACCTTCCAGGATCCGCAGGCGCGTCGCCTGGTCGGTACGGGCGAAGAACGCGAAGTGCACGCCGAATCCGGTGTCCTCATAGGTCTCCGGGCCGGCCTGCGCGATCAGCTCGGCGAAGCGTTCCTTACCCTCTGCTGTGATCTTGTATACGATGCGCCCCCGCCGGCTGGTGAGCGCGGGCACCGGCTCGGTTGCGGTGGCCGGGGTCTCGGTGGCTTCCGTGATCCAGCCCGCCGCCTGGAGTCGTCGCAGCGTCGGATAGAGCGAGCCGTAGCTGATCGCCGCGCGGATCGCACCCAACTTCGCCGCGAGTTCTTTGCGCAGTTCGTAGCCGTGCATCGCGGACTCCTGAAGGAGTCCGAGGACGGCGAGTTCGAGCACCGCTCTCCCTTCCACGCCTTCGCTCGCAGGCTATCAACGCTCCGATGTATCGGACCGATACATCGCACGTTAGACGCCAGGTGGCGTGCGAGCAAACCCCTAATTTTGCGCAGGTAAAGTCACGCTGAGTAGCGGAAGTCGCCTCTCCGGGCCGAACCGCGTACCCTTTCCCGCATGCGTACGCAGCGCCAGGTCGTCGACTACTCGCTACAGAAGCGAGCGCTGCTACGTGAGGTCTTCTCGGGTCGGGTGGGCACGTACGAGGTCTGTGACGCCTCGCCCTACCTGAAGAATGCGGCGCGGTTCCACGGTGAGCCGACAGAGGAGCGCTGCCCTATCTGCCGTCGCGAGAACCTCACCCATGTGCACTACATCTACGGCGATGAACTCAAGCAGTCGGCCGGTCAGGCGCGGACGCTCGCGGAGCTGCCCGTGCTGGCGATGACGCTGCGTGAGTTCCAGGTCTTTGTGGTGGAGGTGTGCCGCAGCTGCGACTGGAACCATCTCGTCGAGCAGTTCCTACTCGGGCGTGACGGGCTCGCGGGCGGTACGGACGACGGCTCGTCCGCCGACGCGGCCGCCGCGGCGGGTCCGGGCACGGCGGGTACCGGCGGCTCGGGGCGCGGCGCTTCGGCGACGAGGCGAAGGCGCGAGGCTCGACGGTGATCGTGGCCCACCCGGTCCGGGAAGTGTCCCGACAACGACCGGGCGGGTGGCACGACACAAACCGGATAAGTCCGGTTATTTCTGATGTGGCTGTCCCCGGCCGGTGGATCCGGTCGGGTGCTCGGCATGGCATGGCTCACGGCAACCCGGTGCGGGCGCTCGACCGCCCCACCGCGACCGGCAGGGTGTGACGAATGAACTCGTACGGCGATCCCAGTTCTCCGCGTGGCCGGGCCCAGATACCCGGCACACAGGGTGATCCAGGGCCTGCGGCGGACGACTCGTACTGGCGGGCGGCGCCCGGAGGAGGGTCCGGGGGTGGTTGGGGCGGCAACGGCGGCTCCGCCGCGCCCCGGGCGGCTTCCAGCGGGCGGGCCTCCGTCGGCAAGGCTTCTCCGGTCAGCCCCGATCCGGCGGGCACCGGACGGGCCTCGGTCGGCCCGCCGGCGTCCGGGTCCGCGTCGGTCGGTTCGGCCTCCGTCGGTTCGGCCTCGGCCGGCCGGGCTCGGGTCGGGCGGGCGGGCGTACCCGGCCCGGACGGCGGGATGGGCGCGGGTCGCCCCGGCGCCGGCCGGGCGACGGTGGGCGCCGCCTCGGTGGGTACCGCGGGCCGCGCCAGCGTCGCGCGCGCCGCGGTACCGGTCTCGCCGGCCGGCCCCGGTGGCTCCGGACCGGACGGGCCCGGTGGCTCGGGTCCGGGGCGGCGCGGGCGCGGCGCGGCGGCCGACGACCCGGACGCCAAGGCGAAGGCGAAGCGCCGCCGGCGCATGAACTGGATCATCGCCTCCTGCGCCGTCTTCATCATGCTCGCGGGCGTCGGCGTGGTCGGCTTCACCTACTACTCGACCACCGTCCCGCTCCCCAAGGACGTGCCGCTGCCGCTGTCGACCACGGTCTACGCGAAGGACGGCAAGACGGCGCTGGTGAAGCTCGGCGAGGAGAACCGCCAGTTCGTCACGAAGGAACAGATCCCCGAGTTCCTCCAGCACGAGGTGGCCTCGGCCGAGGACCGCAAGTTCTACGAGCACTCCGGCGTCGACTACGTCGGCATCGTCCGGGCGGCCTTCAACAACTTCACGGGCGGCAGCAAGCAGGGCGCCTCGACGATCACCCAGCAGTACGCCCGCAACGCCTACGCGAACCTGCATGACGACACGTACGCGCGGAAGGTGAAGGAGGCGATCCTCGCCTCCAAGCTGAGCGACAAGTACGACAAAGACGAGATCATGCAGCACTACCTGAACACGATCTACTTCGGTCGCAACGCGTACGGCATCCAGGCGGCGGCGCAGGCGTACTTCGGCAAGGACGTCAGCAAGCTGACCCCGGCCGAGGGCGCGGTGCTGGCCGCGGTGATCAAGCAGCCGGAGCCGGACCAGAGCACCGGGCACAAGGGCTACGACCCGTCGCTCAACCTGCAGGCCGCCACGGACCGCTGGAACTACGTGCTGGACGGCATGATCGAAAAGAAGTGGATGAACCCGGCGGACCGTCCCACGCAGTACCCGACGGTTCTGCCGATCAAGCAGAGCGGCACCGCCTTCGGCGTGAACACGCCGAAGGGCAACGTCGTCAACTACGTCCGCGACGAGATGAAGCAGATGGGGCTCTGCGTCGACGGGCCACGGGACAACCCGCAGAGCTGCTCGGCGCAGCTCGCCGACGGCGGTTACAAGATCACCACCACCATCGACCCGAAGATGCAGGCCGCCGCGGAGGCTGCGGCGCGGCCGGCCCAGAAGGGCTCCGAACTCGACGGCCAGCCGAAGAACCTGATGGCCGCGATCGTCGCGATCGACCCGAAGACCGGCCAGGTGCTCGCCTACTACGGCGGCGACAGCGGCGCGGACATCGACTACGCGGGCGTCAACACCGACAGCAGCGGCCGGCTCTACGGCGGCCACCCGCCGGGCTCGTCGTTCAAGGTCTACACGCTGACCGCCGCGATCGACTCGAACGTTTCGGTGCAGTCGCACTGGGACGCGTCGAACTTCAAGCCCGAGGGCTTCGACGCCGAGATCACCAACGCGGGCCGGGACGTGAAGAAGACCTGTGACACCTGGTGCACGCTCCAGTACTCCACGGAGCAGTCGTACAACGTGCCCTTCTACCACGTGACCGAGAAGATCGGCCCGGCCAAGGTCGTGGACATCGCCAAGGCCGCCGGGGTCAACACCATGTGGACCGTGCCGGAAAAGGGCGACCCGGAGGCGGTCGACCTCACCAAGAAGAAGGGCGACGACGTCGCGCCGTCCCCGTTCTACAACGTGGTCGGCTACGGGCAGTACCCCATCACCGTCCTCGACCACGCGAACGGCCTGGCCACCCTCGCGAACGGCGGCATGTACAACAAGGCCCACTTCGTCGTGAAGATCGAGCAGCAGAACCAGGCCACCGGCAAGTGGGAGAAGAAGGGCGGCGAGCAGCTCAAGCCGCAGCGGCGGATCAAGAAGTCGGTCGCCGACCAGGTAACGGCCGTGCTCAAGAAGATCCCGGGGATCAACCACCATGCCCTGGCCAGCGACCGGGAGGCCGCCGGCAAGACCGGTACCTGGCAGTACGGCAACACCAAGCACAACTCCAACGCGTGGATGGTCGGCTACACCCCGCAGATCGCCACCGCGGTCTGGGTCGGCAGCAAGGACCCGAAGAAGCCCGAGATCATCGACGATGACGAGAAGGACATCGGCGGTAGCGGCCTGCCGGCCGACATCTGGAAGCGCTTCATGGACGCCGCGCTGAAGGGCAAGGAGGAGGTCAAGCTGCCGGACGTCGTCCAGATGGGTGACGAGAGCGTCGGCAACGGCATCGAGAAGACCCCGCCCCCGCCGCCGCAGGGGCAGCAGTGCAACCCGATGGTCAACCCGTTCTGCAGCAACCCGCCCACCGGCCCGAACCCGCCCACCGGTCCGAACCCGCCCACCGGTCCCAACTTCCCCCCGGGTGGGCCGAACGGCGGTGACCGCAACAACGGCGGCTGACGGCCGTCGGGTAGCGATCGCGTGAACGCCGCCGGCGGCCGGGATTCCTCTCGGCCGCCGGCGGCGTTTCGGCCTCCGGTCCTCGCCCCGGACGTACCGACACGGGCCCGGGGGAGGACGGATGGCCGGTGCGTACGGCAGGATGCCTGTTCATGAGTGCGCAGTCGGCGGCAGGCATCGACGAGCCTGAGAAGATTGACCACCCTTCCCGGTCGGACGGGTTCGTCCGCGGGCTGTCCCAGGCGATCGGCGGCCCGCTCGGCGAGCACGCCGTCGGGGTCGACCGCCCGGTCAACCGGCCCAACCGGTTCTGGACGGCGGCGCGGATCGTGCTGGCCCTGACGTGTCTCACCCTCGCGCTGCACTGGGTGCAGAAGTCGCCCTGCCAGGACGGCGCCTGGCAGAACAACGTGCAGTACACCCGGTTCTGCTACACGGACGTGCTGGCGCTGTACTACGCGGAGGGCCTCAACGAGGGCAAGGTGCCGTACCGGGACCACCCGGTCGAGTACCCGGTGGTGACCGGGTACTTCATGGGCGCGCTCGGGCTGCCGGTACACAGCCTCGGCACGTCCCGCCCCGAGATCAACCAGGGGATGTGGTTCTACAACCTGAACGCGCTGGTGCTCGGCGCGCTCGCCATCGCCACCGTCGCGGTCATCCTCGCGCTGCGCCGCCGCCGGCCGTGGGACGCCGCGATGTTCGCGCTCTCCCCCGCGCTCCTGGTCACCGCCACGGTCAACTGGGACCTGCTCGCCGTCGGGCTCGCCGCCTTCGGCCTGTACGCCTGGGCGCGGCGCCGGCCCGTGCTCGCCGGCCTCCTGCTCGGGCTCGCCGGCGCGGCGAAGCTCTGGCCACTGTTCATCCTCGGCCCGCTGCTCGTGCTGGCGCTGCGGGCCGACCGGCTCCGGCAGGCGCTGGCGGCGCTCGGCACCGCCGCGCTCGCGGTCGTCGTCGTGAACCTGCCCGTGGCGATCCCGTACCGGGAGAGCTGGGACCGGTTCTTCGAACTCAACACCGAGCGGGCGATCGACTGGGGCACCCTCTGGTACATCGGGCGGTACCTGGATGGGAAGTGGCACAGCGGCAGCCCGGGCGACCAGGGGCCGTTCCAGTGGTTGAGCAACCACGTCGACCCGACCCTGAACTACCTGACGTACGCGCTCTTCGGAGTGGCCTGCCTCGCGATCGCCGCGCTGGCGCTGCGGGCCCCGCGCCGGCCCCGGCTGGCCCAACTCGCCTTCCTGGTCGTCGCCGCGTTCCTGATCTTCAGCAAGGTGTGGTCGCAGCAGTACGTGCTCTGGCTGCTGCCGCTGGCCGTGCTCGCCCGGCCGCGTTGGGGGGCGTTCCTGGCCTGGCAGCTCGCGGAGGTCTGCTACTTCGTCGCCTTCTACGGGGAACTGCTCGGCGCCTCCGGCAAGCAGGTCTTCCCCGAGGGCGTCTTCGTGCTGGCCGCGACGCTCCGGCTGGTCACCGTCTGCGTGCTCTGCGGTCTCGTCGTGCGGGACATCCTGCGGCCGGAGCGCGATCCGGTGCGCCAGACCTACGCGGACGACCCGGACGGCGGGGTGCTGGACGGCGCACCGGACGCGCCGTGGGCGCTGCGCTGGCGGCGACCGGTCGCGTCGCGGTCGGTACCGGGACCCGCCGTACCCGCCGCGGAACCGCCCCTGGAGCACGCCGCTCCGGCCTGACCGGCCGCCCCGATCCCCCGGCCGGCCCGCGCGGTCGGCCCGATCGCTCTGCCCGTGCGGTCGGCCCGTCTCGACCGCATCCCGGACAGCACGCCGCCCCGGCACCGAGGAAATCCCTCCGGTGCCGGGGCGGCTCGCGTACGTCCCTACAGCCGGTAGACGACCGCGTCGCCGACCTCCTCGCGCTGGATGCCGAGCGTCTCCACGGGCAGGTCGATGGTCGCCTCCCACGGCGTACCGCCGACCCGGTCCCGGACCAGCACGACGGTGCGTACCCCGAGGGTGCGCAGGTACTCCACGCTGGTCGCGTCCGGGAAGCTCGTGGTGGCCCGGCGGACCTCGTCGAGCTGGCGCGGGGTGAAGCCGCTGCCGCCGTTGACGATCTTCTGGAACCGCGAGGTCGACCAGAGCATCACGTTCTCGTCGAACTCCTGGCCGCTGGGCAGCACCAGGACCGGCCCCTCGGCGGTACGCATCGCCGCCGGTTGCAGCGGCACGATCGGGTGCGGGGTGGTGTTCAGCCCCTCGACGAGCACCAGCGCCAACGGCAGCACCATGGCCAGCCGCAGCCACGGCCCGGGCCACGGCGGTACGCGCTGCGCGGCGACCTCCCGTACCCGCACCACGAACGCGCTCACGGCGCCCGCCGCGAGGATGCCGAGCAGCAGCGTGGTCCAGAGCATCAGCCGGCCCGGCGTGCGGAGCCCGTTCCAGCCGGGCAGGTGCTCGAAGAGCGGCAGGTAGGTGTAGGTGCCGCCGAAGAAGCGGGTGCCCATCGCGAGGATCGCGGTGGCCAGCACCCCGGCGAGCAGGAACAGCCGCTGCCGTACCGTCCAGATGGAGAAGAGCAGCCCGCCCGCGGCGAGCGCGTAGAGCACGAAGCCCGGTAGCAGGGTCATCTCGGGGTGCCAGGGCAGCCCGGCGCGCGCCTGCTCGTGCAGGCTCCCCCAGATCCGCGACTCGGCGGGGGCGACGAAGAAGCCGCTCGGCGGGGGCGAGTAGGCGCCCAGGATGTCCACCGACCGCTTGGCCTCCGGATACAGCTGGGCGACCTTGAAGTACGGGATCGACAGCAGCGCCCCGGCCAGCACGAAGATCGCCCCGCCCAGCACGTCGGCGAGCAGCAGCCGGGCGCCGAAGGGGCGCCGTACGCGCCGGCCGAGGTAGCGCCGCGCCAGCCAGATCACCGTCGCGACCAGCACGACCAGGCCCAGGATGTACGCGAACGGCAGGCCGATGCCGAAGCCCAGGCTCAGCTGCCAGGCGGCGACGAGCCAGCCGGTCAGCGCCCAGCCGGAGCGGCGTCGCTCGGGGCGGTAGCCCAGCCGCAGCGACCAGCCGTGCCCCCGGGCCAGCAGGGCCAGGGCCAGTGGGATGCCGCCGTTGGAGACGATGTGCAGGTGCCCGGCCTGGGCGAGCAGCCACGGCGCGTACGCGTAGCCGGCGGCCGCCACCGCCGCCCCGGCCTTGCCCGAGCCGAGCTGCCGCACCAGGGCGTACGCGCCGAAGAAGGCGAGCGCGTGCGCCAGCACAAAGATGATGTTGTACCGGAGGACGGCCGCCGTGGGGCCACTGCCGATCATGCCGGCCGGCGCGTAGCCGAGCAGCATGTCGGAGAAGGCGAAGCTCCACCGCAGCGGGTAGAAGCTGTTGGACTGGAAGAGCTGCCCCGGGTCGGTCAGCAGGATGTGTCCCGACCAGGCCATCTGCCAGGCCTGCAGGGTCGGGTCCCAGACGTCCTGGGCAATGGTGTGCTGCGGGTAGCGCAACGTGGGCCAGGTCATCAGGACGGCGAGGGCGAGGCTGCCCAGCACCGCGAGCGTCCACTCGTGGATCAGCACCCGGCCGGTACGGCGCAGGATCCGGCGGACGCGTCCGGGCACCCGCTCCGGCTCGGGGGCGAAGGCGGCGAACGGATCGTCCTGCTTCTCCTCGCCGTCGGGCGCGGTTGCGCCCGTACCGGCGGGATCGCCGGCCGGCGCGTCCTTCCCGGCGTTCTCGCCGGCGGCGGCGCGCCGGGCGGCCCGGCCCAGCCTGATCCGACCGAGCCTGAAGCCGCGCGAGGCGGGCGCGGCGTCCCGGGCGTCTGCCTTCTCCCCGGCGTCTGCCTTCTCCCCGGTGGCGGCCTTCTCGTCGACGGTGGCCGGCCCGGTCCCGCCGCTCCCGCTCCCGCCCCGTTCGGTCGCGTCCGGCCCGGCCTTGCCGGGGTCGTCCACCAGCGCGGCCTTCCCGGGGTCGTCCCCGTCCGGCGCGGCCTTGCCGGAATCGTCCCCAGCCGGCCCGGTCGCGTCCGGCGCGGCCTTCGTCGGGGCGGTCTCCGCCGCCCCGGCCTCGCCCGATCGGGATCCGGGGGCGTCACCCGACCGGGATTCGACGGTCGCCCCGGGCTCGTTCGCCGGGCCGGTCTCGCCGGCGCCCAGGGTGGGCCCGGAGGTCACGTCGGTCACGTCTGACTGCTCCGTGGTCATGGTGTCGTTCCCTACCGGCCCAACCGGTCCCGCAGGTACGCGATGTCGGCGCCCTGCCCGTCGGCGCCACCCGGCGTCTCGACGATGACCGGAGCGTCGGCGGCACGGACCACCGCGACCAGCAGTTCCGGGTCGATGGTCCCCCGGGCGAAGTTGTCGTGCCGGTCCCGCCCGGAGTCGAACGCGTCCCTGGAGTTGTTGGCGTGCACCAGGTCGATCCGACCGGTGATCGCCCTGACCCGGTCGACCACGTCGAGCAGGTCCTCACCGCCGGCGTGTGCGTGGCAGGTGTCCAGGCAGAACCCGACACCGTACTCGCCGACGGCGTCCCACAGCCGGGCGAGCGCGTCGAACCGGCGGGCACAGGCGTTGTCACCCCCGGCGGTGTTCTCGATCAGTACCGGCGTGGCGAAGCCGCCCTCCTTCGCGGCGTACGCGAAGGTCTTGCGCCAGTTGTCGAAGCCGGCGGCGAGGTCGTCCCCCTTGCCGACGTGTCCGCCGTGGACGACCAGACCCCTGGCGCCGACCGCCGCGGCCGCGGCGGCGTGCGCGAGCAGCAGCTTGCGGCTCGGAATGCGGATCCGGTTGTTCAGCGTCGCCACGTTGATGACGTACGGCGCGTGGATGTAGACCTCGACCTCCGCCGTGCTCAACCGCTCGGCGTCCGCGCGGGGCTCCGGGCTCTTCCAGCCCTGCGGATCGGCGAGGAAGAACTGGACGGCGTCGGCCTTGCGGAGGGCTGCCTCGTCCAGTGGATCGACGGGATCGACGTGGGCTCCGATGCGCATGAGGGCGAGCCTACGTCGCGGGGGCGACCGGGAGGGTCTGCCGGAGGCGCCATTTCGGGGTACCGGTCCGCCGGCCGTCCGCGTCACCGGGTCGTCCACCGGTCGTTAGGCCGGGTGAAACCGCCGGTCCGGACCTGGGACAGGGGCCGACCGGGGGATCGAAGCGTCTTGACCTGCCGGTCTGGAAGAGGGGAAACGTGCCGTCGCCGACCCGACACCGCCGCGCCACCGTGGCCGTCGCCGCGCTCTTCGCCGGCGCGCCGTCGCTGGCGTCGAGCGTGGCGACGGCCGGCCCGCCACCCGATCCGGCCCGCGACGGCCGGCCGGAGGTGGTCTTCACCGGCGGTGGCCTGTTCCGGGTGCGCTGCGGCGTCGAGCCGAAGCCCACGTCGCTGCGGCTGCCACCGGAGAGTTCGCTCCGGGTGGTCAACGACACCGGCCGGTCGGCTCGGCTGCTGCTGGACGGTGTGGCGCAGGGCGAGATACCGGGCGGCTCGGCCGGGGACGTACTGGTTCACCGCGGTCCCGTGTCGGTGGCGCTGCGGCCGGACTGCCTCCTGACGGACGAGGCGGCCGTGCGGGTCGAGGTGCAGGCGGTACCGGTCGGCGCGGTGCCGACCGGTCCGGAGGCGATGTCCAGCGGTGACCTGGCTGGCGCGGGCGACCGTGCCGGGGGCGCTGCTCCGGGGGCGTCCTCCGCCACGCGGCCCGGCGTGGCGGAGGACGCCCCGCCGCTGAACTGGGCGCGCGGGCCGGCTGCGGAGCCCGCCGGGCAGATCCGGCCGGTGCGCGAGGGTGGCCCGGTGGGGTTGCTGGCGTTGATCGCCGCGATCTGTGTGGTGGGCGTCTCCGCAGGAGCAATTCGGGCTATTATCGCTCAACGTGCAACTCGGGCAGTTGTGGCGTAAGATGACAATACAATAGGCTCCGCGGGGTACCTCCAGTCCAACCTCATCGGTGTGGTCGTTCCTCCCCAGGTCCCACCCAAAGAATGCGGACGGGGTGCCCCGCGGCTCTACCGGAAGGCCCCGCCCCCGCCACCACGGCGGAGGCGGGGCCGGTCCGTCTCTCGGGCGGCCGCCGGTACGTCGCCGGTCCGTCTCTCGGGCGGCCGCCGGGACGTCGCGCGGGGCGCCGCCGGTACGCGGAGCCGGCCGGGTATTCTGGTCAGGTTGTCCAGGCGCGCCGGTGGGGTCCGCCCACGACGTGTCCCGGCAACGACGCACGACCTCCTGCCACGGAAGGACCGTGGCCGCTAGCCCACAGGAGGTGAGCACGTCTTGCGTCATTACGAAATCATGGTGATCCTCGACCCAAGTCTCGAGGAGCGCACCGTCGCCCCGTCGCTCGACACGTACCTGAACGTGATCCGGACCGCGGGTGGCTCGGTGGAGAAGCTCGACGTGTGGGGCCGCCGGCGCCTCTCGTTCGAGATCAACAAGAAGGCCGAGGGCATCTACGCCGTCATCGACCTGCAGGCCACGCCTGACGCGGTGGCGGAGTTGGACCGGCAGCTGCGACTCAACGAGTCCGTGCTGCGCACCAAGGTCATCCGGCCGGAGACGCGCTGACCCAGCATTCCGGCACGCCCGGATCTGACAGCTTTCCCGGCACGCCCGGATCAGCCTCGTTAGCCCTGTCGTACTGCTCTGGCAGCCTGTACCGACAGAGACTGATGAGTACGCGAGGAGATGGTCATGGCAGGAGATACCACCATCACGGTCATCGGCAACCTGACCGATGACCCCGAGTTGCGATTCACCCCGTCCGGCGCGGCGGTCGCCAAGTTCCGGGTCGCCTCGACGCCCCGGTTCATGGACCGCGCATCCGGCGAATGGAAGGACGGCGAGCCACTCTTCCTCGCCTGCACCGTCTGGCGGCAGGCGGCCGAACACGTCGCCGAGTCGCTCCAGCGGGGCGCGCGTGTGATCGTCTCGGGCCGGCTGCGTCAGCGGTCGTACGAGACCCGCGAGGGAGAGAAGCGCACCGTCATCGAGCTGGAGGTCGACGAGATCGGCCCGTCGCTGCGGTACGCCACGGCGAAGGTGCAGAAGATGTCGCGTTCCGGCGGCGGTGGTGGCGGCTTCGGCGGCGGTGGTGGCGGCGGCCAGGGCGGCGGCGGAGGTAACTTCGACGACCCCTGGGCGACGGCGACCCCGGCCTCCTCGGGTTCCGGTTCGGGCGGCGGCGGCAACTTCGACGACGAGCCCCCGTTCTGATGGCGCCGAGCGCCAGAGATCGCAAACCAGGAGCAAGAGCAATGGCAAAGGCTGCGGCACTGCGCAAGCCAAAGAAGAAGGTGAACCCGCTCGACAAGGACGGGATCACCTACATCGACTACAAGGACACCGCGCTGCTGCGCAAGTTCATCTCCGACCGCGGCAAGATCCGCGCTCGGCGGGTGACCGGCGTTACCTCGCAGCAGCAGCGGCAGATCGCCCGTGCGGTCAAGAACGCCCGTGAGATGGCGCTCCTGCCGTACACGACCACGGCTCGCTGAGAGGAGGCACCCCCATGAAGATCATTCTTACTCAGGAGGTGTCCGGTCTCGGCTCGCCGGGCGACATCGTCGAGGTGCGGGACGGCTACGGCCGTAACTACCTGCTGCCGCAGGGCTTCGCGATCGCCTGGTCCAAGGGCGCGGAGAAGCAGGTCACGGTCATCAAGCGGGCCCGCGCGGCCCGCGAGATCCGCGACCTGGGTCACGCGAACGAGGTCAAGGGCCAGCTTGAGGGCCTCAAGGTCAGCCTGCGGGCGCGCGCCGGTGACGCCGGCCGCCTCTTCGGCTCGGTCACCCCGGCCGAGATCGTCGACGCGGTACGCGCCGCCGGCGGCCCGTCGCTGGACCGTCGGCGCCTGGAGCTGCCGGGTCACATCAAGTCGATCGGGAACTACGCGGTGCGGGTCAAGCTGCACCCGGAGGTAACCGCCCGGTTCGACCTGAACGTGGTGCCCTCCAAGTAGCAAACCGCGCGAGACCAGGGGTGCCGTACCTTCGGGTGCGGCACCCCTCGTCGTATCCGCGTCGTCGGTGGCCGGGGGTGGCGCGCAACGCGACTCGCCCGGAAGTGCCTCGCCCGGAAGTGGCTTGCCGGCGCGGCTCGCCCGGAAGAGAGCGGCCCGCTCCGGTGGGGCTCGCGCACGCGCGGCTCGCCCGTCCCGGCGGGCAGAGCGCGAGCGAGGGCGGGCTCAGGTGATCCGCTGGTCGGTGAGCACGCTGACGAGCAGGGTCGTGAGGCCACCGCCGACCACCGCCGCGGCCAGCCCCACCGCCGCCGCCCGCCAGGTCCGGCCGACCCAGCGGAACACGACGGCGAGGATCAGGCTGGCCAGCAGCGCCATGCCGAGCCGGGGCGAGCCCTCCAGCAGCGACGCCAGGGCGCGCGCCCGCTCCGAGTCACAGCCGCCGCCGGTCACGTCCGTCACGCAGCCGGCCGGGGCGTTGCCGTCGAGCGTCAACATCCAGACGAGGAAGCCCAGCAGCGGTACCGCGTACCAGGCGACGGCGTAGAGCATGGCGGCGAGCGGGCTGCCCCGGTCCGCGTCGAGCAGGTTCCGCTCGATCTCCCAGCCGTCCCGGCCCGTGATCGTCCCCGCGCGCCCGAGTCCGCCCGCGTACGCCGGACGTCCCCCGCCCGGGTACGGCGTCCGGGCACGTTCCGTACGCTCCCGTGGCCCCCGGTCGCGGGTCGCGCCGTACCGGGTCGGCCGGGTGCCGGACGTCACCGCCCGCTGCTCGTCCCGGGCCACCCGCTCCCGCCGCGCCGGCTCCCGTGAGCCCCGCTGCCGGCCCGCCCGCGACGGCGGCTCCGGCCGGGACGGCGACGTCGGGCGGGACGGCGGCTCGGAGGTGCTCGGATAGGCGACCGCGGGCGACCGTGGGGCCGAGACCGGGGTGTCCATCCAGCGCGGGTCGTCCTTCGCCAGCCGGGTACCCGGCCAGAAGCGGCCCTCCCCGGTACCGGAATCGCCCCCGTCCCGCTGCTCCAGCGCGGCGAGCTCGCCCCGGTCCCACTGGCTCGTGTCGGTCATCCGGTCCCACTGGCCGGTGTCCGTCGTCGACGCCCACCTGCCGGCGTCCGGGTACTCCTCCCAGCGCCGGTCCTCCGCGCCCCGGTCGGACCGGCCCGGGTCCGGAGCATCGTCCCAGCGCCCGCCGCGCGACGTGGCGTCCGACCGGTCGCCGGAGCGGTACCGCCGCCGGCCGCCGATGCCGTCACGTGCCGAGCCGGCGTCACGTGCCGAGCCGGCCTCGCGACCCGAGCCGGCGTCGCGTCCCGTGATCTCCCACGACCGGCGCGCGACCCCCGGCGTACGGTCCCAGCGGTCCGAATCGTCGGTCGCGTCGCCCCGGTCACCGGTGGCCCGGCCGCGCCGCTCCAACTCGGCGAGTTCGCTCCGGTCCCACTGGCTCGTGTCGGTGAGCCGGTCCCACTGGCCGGTGTCGGTCGTCGACGTCCACCGGTCGGTCCCGTCGGACCGCTCCCACCGGCCGGTCGAGGTCGACCGCTCCCGGCGGCCGGCATCGCCGGAACGCTCCGACCGCTCGACCTCCCCGGACCGCTGCCAGCGGCCGCTTTCCGTACGTTCCCAGCGGCCCGTCTCCGCGGAGCGCTCCCAGCGGTCGCTCTCCGTACGTTCCCAGCGGCCGGTCTCGGCCGATCGCTCCCAACGGCCGCCCTCACCGTCGCCGGAGAGGGCGAGCGGGTAGGCGTCGTCCCCGTCCTCCGCCAGCCGGTGCCGGTGCCGGCCGCTGCCGCGCGGGCGCAGCACGGCATCCGGTTCGAGCACCGCGTCCGGCTCCAGCACCGCGTCCGGCTCCAGCACCCGGTCCCGCCCGGTCGAGCGGTCCCGCCGGTCCGGCTCCGCGCCGGTGAGCCCCCACCGGCCGGACTCCGTCGCGGACCCGAGCGCCGGAGCGCCCAGCCGCCAGGCCGAGGACTCCGTTGACGAGGACTCCAGGGCCGCCAGCGAGTCCCGCGCCCAGTCCGGCGTGTACCGGTCGACCGGGTCCGGGTCCCCCCGATGACGGGCGCGCCGACGGCTGGGGGTGGCGTAGCCGCCCTGGTCGCGTGAGTAGGGATCGGCGGCAAGTCGACCGTCGTCGTCCCAGCCGTCGACGGGAGGTCGCTCGGACCGGGTCAGATCCCCGCGTCCCCAGTCCCGGTAGTCCACGGCCGGAGCGTGACCTTTCTGCAACGGGAGTGCAACCAGTCAGGCAGACACATTCGTCTGCGGAGAGCATACGCCCCAGGACCAGGCAAACCAGCCCCCGATTTCTTCCCTCCACAAGGTGGGGAACGTGTTTTCGCAGGTCAGGGCGTTTTACCTCGGCCGTCCCCAATGGTTTTACACAGCCTGTGCACAGGGCTGCTCACATCCCCGCCCCCACTGTCCACAGCTTGTCCCGAAACTCGTCCACCGGCTTGTTTGAGCTGGTGACCCCGGCGTACGTATGGTTGCCACCCGACCCTGCCGACGCGTTCGGCTCCGGGCCGGTCGGTCGGGAAACATCCCAGGCCGGAAGTGTCGTACCTCGGCCTTAGGGTCCAGCCGACGCAGCGGAGGGGGGAAGCCGTGTCGGTCACCGACGACATGCGTCCGGAGGCGCGACCCGCCGGCGCGCAGCAGCCTGCCACCCCCGCTCCGCGCGACGGACAGTTCGACAAGACCCCGCCCCAGGACGTCGCCGCGGAGCAGTGCGTGCTCGGTGGCATGCTCCTCTCCAAGGACGCCATCGCCGACGTCGTCGAGATGCTCAACACGAACGACTTCTACCGGCCGGTGCACGCCACCATCTTCGACGCGATCCTCGACCTCTACGGCCGGGGCGAGCCGGCCGACGCGATCACGGTGGCCGCCGCGCTGGCGGACTCCGGCGACCTCGGGCGGGTCGGCGGGGCGCCGTACCTGCACACCCTCATCGCCAGCGTCCCCACCGCCGCGAACGCCGCCTACTACGCCCGCATCGTCAGCGAGCGGGCGGTGCTGCGGCGGCTCGTCGAGGCCGGTACCCGCATCGTGCAGCTCGGGTACGGCTCCGCCGCCGGCGGTGGCCGCGACGTGGACGACATCGTCGACCTCGCGCAGCAGGCGATCTACGACGTCACCGAGCGACGGGTGAGCGAGGACTTCGCCGTCCTCGCCGACATGCTCCAGCCCACGCTCGACGAGATCGAGGCGGTCGGGGCGCAGGGCGGGGTGATGACCGGCGTACCGACCGGCTTCACCGACCTGGACCGGCTGCTGAACGGCCTGCACGCGGGCCAATTGATCATCGTGGCCGGCCGCCCTGGTTTGGGTAAATCGACCGCATCCATGGACTTTGCCCGAAATGCCGCCATCCGGGCGAACCAGGCGAGCGCCATCTTCTCCCTGGAAATGAGCAAGGTCGAGATCGTCATGCGACTCCTCTCGGCTGAGGCCCGGGTGCCGCTGCACGTGCTGCGCAGCGGACAGCTCTCGGACGACGACTGGACCAAGCTGGCCCGCTGCATGGGTGAGATCAGCGAGGCGCCGCTCTTCGTGGACGACACCCCGAACATGAACCTCATGGAGATCCGGGCCAAGGCGCGGCGGCTCAAGCAACGGCACGACCTGAAGATGATCGTTGTCGACTATCTCCAGCTGATGAGCTCCCCGAAGCGGACCGAGAGCCGGCAGCAGGAGGTCGCGGAGCTGTCCCGGGGGCTCAAGCTGCTCGCCAAGGAGGTCGAGTGCCCGGTGATCGCGGTCAGCCAGCTGAACCGTGGCCCGGAGCAACGTACCGACAAGCGACCGCAGCTGTCCGATTTGCGGGAATCTGGGTCAATTGAGCAAGATGCCGACGTTGTCATCCTGCTGCACCGCGACGACTACTACGACAAGGAGTCGCCGCGGGCCGGCGAGGCGGACTTCATCGTGGCCAAGCACCGTAACGGCCCCACCGACACCATCACCGTCGCCGCCCAGCTGCACCTGTCCCGCTTCGTCGACATGGCGATCTAGGTTCTTCCGCCGTGCCGGCGGACCCGGCCGATGGCGTCCACGTCCTCCGTTGCGCTGGCGGACCCGGCCGACCGGCGTCCATGTCCTCCGGCGCGTCGGCGGACTCAGCCGACGAGGGGGAACCGGTCGGCCGCGCCACCGAGCGCCGCGCGTTCCACCGCGTCCAGGGGCAGCCGCCCGGACGCCTTGAGCAGGTATTCCACGTCCGACCAACCGGCCGGGCGAGGGACGTCGGCGCCGAGTAGCCCGTCGACCGTCGCGAGCGCGACGCGGGTCGCCCGAGGGTCCGGTGTCGGGGCGTCGGGCAGCTCCACGACCAGGTCGAGGTGGTGGATGACCGCCTCGGTGACCAGCGTCGCGACGAGGTCCGACACGCGCAGCACGTGCCCCTGGGTGGTCACGAAGCCGTCCGGGTCGGCGGCGCCGGCCGCCCGTACCGCCGCCGGCGCGGTGTCCCGCCACAGCCGGACCACCCCGCTGGGGCGTTCGAACGCCGACGCGGAGCGGCGTACCCAGGTGGCGTGCCGGCCCCCGTCGTCGGAGCCGTTGCCGACCGCAGTCCAGTAGCTGACCTGGTCCACGTCGGCCGGCCCCTCGGCCGGGCTGGCCAGCGCCACGAGCGCCCGCTGCGCGTCGAGGTTCAGGTGGAACAGCAGATCGCTCACGAGCCAGCCGCGGCACCGGGTCGGTCGTTGCAGGTCGGCGTCGTCGAGCGGGGCGACGGCGGCGGTGATGCCGTCGTACGCGGCCAGCAGTCCGGCGTGTCGCGCGGCGAAGGTCATCTCGCCAGCGTGCCACCTCTGCCCGGTCGCCGCAGCGGGGCGCCGCCCCGGCGCGCTCGGGGGCGGTCCGGTCGAGGTGGAACGCGCGGAGGCCGACCGGGCCGGCCGACCTCCACGCGCGCCGAAGGTCAGTCGAAGAGCTCGTTCAGGAAGCTCTTCTTACGCCGGTAGTGGCCGTGGTAGCCGTGGTGCCCACCGTGGTGCCCGTACCCGGGAGCCGGCGGGTAGCCGTGCGAGACGGGCGGCGGCGGGGGCGGCGGTACGTGGCCCGGAGCGGCGTAGCTGGGCTGGTGCGGTGGGGGCGGCGGGGGCGGGTTGTAGCCACCCGGCTGGGGTGGCGCCGCACCGGTCTGCTGGCGCTGCCAATTCGCCTCGGCCTCGAAGAGCTTCTCCAACTCACCCCGGTCCAGGAAGATGCCCCGGCATTCGCTGCACTGGTCGACGGTGACGCCGCTGCGCTCGTACTGGCGCATCTCGCCACGACACTTGGGACAGATTAGCTGCATCACTCGAAGGTACCGGCTCGTGTCACCGGTGTGCGGCCAGCGCGGCCGTCACCTCGTCGTCGGAAACCTCGTGGAAGTCCTCGTAGAAGCGGCTGACCGCGCCGAATTCCGCCGGTCGTTGCAGGCAGACGACCTCGTCCGCCTCCGCCACCAACGTTTCGTACGCCTCCTCGGCGCCGACCGGTACCGCGACCACCACCCGCTGCGCGCCGAGTTCCCGGGCGACCGCCACGGCGACCCGCGCGGTGGCGCCCGTGGCGAGACCGTCGTCGACGATCACGGCGGTCCGGTCGGTCAGGTCCAGCGGCGGTCGGTCGGCCCGGTAGAGCCGCTCCCGGCGCGCCAGCTCAGCGGTTTCCCGGTGGACCACCTCGTCGGCCTGTTCGGGTTCGAGCGTGGTCGGCCCGTCGGTGCGGACCTGCACCCCGCCGGGACCGAGCGCGCCGAAGGCGACCTCAGGCGCCCAGGGAACGCCGAGCTTGCGTACCACCAGCACGTCGAGCGGCGCGCCGAGCCGGTCCGCCACGGCCGCGGCCACCGGCACGCCGCCCCGGACCAGTCCGAGCACGATGACGTCGGGCTGGCCGATCAGTGCCGTCAGTCGGTTGGCGACGCCGACACCCGCCTCGGTCCGGTCCTGGTAGATGGTGCTCATGCCTAAGGTGTACGCCTCGCCGGCCGGGTGCGCGGCGCAGTCGCCCGAGAAGGACCGAGAAGGACCGAGAAGGCGAGCGCCGGCGGCGCCGGACCAGCCTCGGCCGCACGCTCGGGCCCGCCGCCGGGCCGGATCAGCCGGTGGCGAGCGCCGCCAACCGCCAGCCCAGCGCGGCGGCGCCGAGGCCGGCGACCAGGGTCACGGCGACGTTGAACAGGGCACGGTACCGCCCGCCCGTTCCGTCCGCGGCGAGCCGCACCGTCTCGTATCCGAAGGTCGAGTACGTGGTGAAGGCGCCGCAGAAGCCGGTGCCGGCGAGCTGGCCGAGCCAGCCCGGGAGGCCGCTGCCGGCCCCGGCGATCGCGCCGAGCAGCGCGGAGCCGGCGACGTTCACGACGAGGGTCCCCCAGGGCAGGGCGGTGCCGGCGCGCGCGGTGGTGGCCCGGTCGACGAGGAAGCGGCAGACCGCGCCGACGGCCCCGCCGAGCAGCACCAGTACGAGCGTCACGGTCGTTCCCCCGCCGGACGGGAAGGGACGAGGGGGCGGATCCGACCCGCGACCGCCCCGCCGAGTGTGACGGCGGCGAGCGCGCCGGCCAGCGTGCCGAGGACGTATCCGGCGGCGAGCCCGGGATGGCCTCCGGCGACCAGTCCCCGGGTCTCGACCGCGTACGTGGAGAACGTGGTGAACCCGCCGAGCACACCGGTACCGAGAAACGGGCGGAGCAGCCGGTGGGGTGCGATCCGCGCGGTGACGATCCGCATCAGTGCGCCGATCAGCGCGCAGCCGGTCAGGTTGATGCAGAGCGTCGCCCAGGGCAGGCCGCCCGGCTGCGTGGGCCAGCCCGCGCCGATGCCGTAGCGGGCGGCGGAGCCGAGCGCTCCGCCCAACGCGATCACGGCCAGCACGTCCGCCGGCACCCGGCCGCCGGCTCGGTCGAGGCCGCCGGGTCTCTCTGGCCCGCGAGGGTCCTCCGCCGGTGTCGTCACGGGGCCGGTACCGGCGCGGCGGCGCTTTCCGGGCGCTCCGTCCGCGTCGGGCGGCGCAGCCTCAGCGCCGGGGCCCAGGCGAGGAACGCGATCGGGTAGAGCAGGTACCCGAACCGGGTGGAGGGCATCAGCAGGATCGCGGCGAGCAGCCCGTACCCGCAGATCATCGCCGCCGCCGCGGCGGTGCGCGGCGGGCGGCGGGCGAGCCGGACGGCGATGGCCAGCCCGGCCGCGCCGAGCAGCGCGGCGGCCAGGACCCGGCCGTCTGGCAGCCCGCTGGCGATCAGGTGGCCGGGGAACGGCGACTGCGCCGGGCTGGCGACCAGGCCGTGCCCGAGCGGGAACCGGAGCACGTTCTCGACCAGCGCGGGCGGGTCCACCAGCCAGGCCGGCAGCAGGGCGGCGACCGGTAGTCCGATGGCGCCGGCCGCGACCCGGGCACCGGTACGCCAGCCGCGGGTGCCGGCGTGAGTCAGCAGGACGAGCGCGACCGGCCAGGCGAAGAGCTTGAGCGCCCCGGCGACACCGATCACCAGGCCGGCCAGGCCGAGACGACGGGCGGCGCAGAGCGCCAGCGCCAGCAGGCAGAGCGCGAGGACGGGCAGGTCGTCGCCGCCGGTCGCGAGGGTGAGTGCGCAGATCGGCAGCACGGTGGCGAGCTGGAGCGCCCGGACCAGCGGGTACGGGTCGGCCGAGCCGCCGGCCGCCCCGTCGCCGGCCGCCGAGCCGCCGGCGTCGACCGTCGCCGGCTGGCGCGGGTGGCGCAGCGCCGCCACGGCGAGCCCGAGCAGGACCGCGGTCACCAGCGCGAACCAGACCCGGGCGTCGCTCCACCAGCCGTCGCCGGCGAGCGCGCGGGGCAGGCCGAAGAGGGCCATGCCCGGCTGGTACGGCGTGTAGCCGAGCAACCGCTCGTCCGGCGGCAGCGCGGCGATCGCGTCGTGCCCCAGGTACGGGGTCCCGTGGTCGAGCAGCCGTGCGCCGGCCCGCTCGACCACCAGCACCTCCTCCTGGGCCCGGTCGGTGCGCCCGCCGGCGCGTTGGATCGCCTGCAGGACCAGCGGCAGCAGGGCCGTGGTGGCGAAGGTGAGCACGGTGATCGCGGTACGGGCGGCGGCGCTGGCCAGCGGCGTGCCGCCGTGCCGCCGCCGGAGCAGCAGTTGCCCGCCGACGAGCAGGGCGGCGAGCAGGTATCCGACCGTGGCCACGGTTCCCCAGGCGCGGTGCGGCAGGAGCGTCGAGGTGGCGGCGGTGACGGCGGCGAAGGCGGCGGAGAGCGCGTACAGGCCGAGGTCGGCGGCGAGGCCACCGGCCAGCCGGTCGAGCCGCGACCAGCGGGAACCGCCTCCCGAGCGGGCGGTGGGCGCGTCGGGCGCCGGGCCGCGGGACGACGCCGTGCTGCCGGTGGGCGTGGTTCTGCCGGGGTCACGCCGCAGCGGCGGGACTGCGTTGCCGGTGGGCTGGTCGGCGGGGATCACGCCGGCAAGTGTGGCAGACGGTCGGGGCGTACCCGGCCGCTCGGCCGGCGGCCGGGGGCGATCCGGATCACCGAGCCCTCGTCGTGCAGCGCCGGGGCGAGGGTGCCGGGTCGGCCGCCGGAGCCGCGGCGTAGCGCGGCGAGCAGCCGCTGGGCCGGCATGGCGCGGCCGAAGAGGTGGCCCTGCCCGGCGGCGCAGCCGAGTTCCCAGAGCGCGGCTCGCTGCGGCTCGCTCTCCACCCCCTCGGCGACGACCATCAGGTCGAGGCTGCGGCCGAGGTCGACGGTGGAGCGGATGACCGCGGCGGCCTCGGGCGAGGTCTCCATGCTCATCACGAACGCCCGGTCGATCTTGAGCTCGTGCACCGGGATCCGGGAGAGGACGGAGAGCGACGAGTAGCCGGTGCCGAAGTCGTCGAGCGCGAGCCGTACGCCGGCGTCGCGGAGCTGCCCGAGAACCTGGTCTACCACCTCGAGCTGGCTGATGGTGAGGGTCTCGGTGAGTTCCAGGATGAGCAGGTCCGAGGGGAGCTGGTGGGCGCGTAGCCGGGCCAGTACGGAGCCGGGAAAGCGGGGGTCGAGCAGGCTGCGCGGCGAGACGTTGACCGCCACCGGCAGCTCGAAGCCGGCCTCCCGCCAGCTCTTGGCGGCGACGAGGGACTGGTCGAGCACGGCCTCGGCGAAGGCGGGCAGCAGTCCGGAGCGCTCGACGGTCTCCAGGAACCGCAGCGGGTCCATCATCCCGTGCACCGGGTGCTGCCACCGGGTCAGCGCCTCCGCCGCGATCACCTCGCCGGTGCCGAGGTCCACGATTGGCTGGAAGTTCACGGTGAACTCGTGGTCGGCGACCGCCCGGGGCAGGTCGCCGCCGAGGGCGAGCCGGCCCAGATCCGCGGTGTCCCGGGTCGGTACGTACGTGGCGACCCGGCGGTTGGTCCGTTTCGCCTGGTACATCGCGACGTCGGCGCGGCGCAGCAGCTCGGCCATGCCGCCGCCGGTGCTGGGCGCGATGGCGATGCCGCCGCTGGCCTCGACGTTGATCCGCATGCCGTCGAGGTCGATCGGCTGGTGCAGCGCGGCCAGCAGGGCCTCCGCCCGGTGGGCGGCGACCGCCGGGGCCGGCACCCCGCGCAGCAGGATGGCGAACTCGTCGCCGCCGAGCCGGGCCACCAGGTCGCCGTCCTGGCTCGCGGCGCGCAGCCGTTCGGCGACCTGGACCAGTACCCGGTCCCCGGCGGCGTGACCGAGGGTGTCGTTGACCTCCTTGAAGTGGTTGAGGTCGACCAGGAGCAGTGCGGTGACGCCCTCGGCGCGGCGCCGGTTGAGCTGTTCGTTGCCCTGTTCCAGCAGGTACCGCCGGTTCGCCAGGCCGGTGAGCGCGTCGTGGGTGGCGGCGTGGGCGTGGTCGTCGGCGACCCGGGCCAGCTCGGCGTAGGCGGACGCGTTGCGGATCGCGGTGCAGAGGGCGGAGGTGAACGTACGCAGGGTGTAGCTCTCGCGTTCGGAGAGCACGACGGCGCCGCGGAACCGGAGTCGGAGCGTACCCAGGTCCTCCTCGCCATCGCGGCCCTCCAGCCGGCTCTCGATGACGGGGTTTGCGCTGGCCGTGGCGGTGCCGGCCGGGCCGTCGTAGCCGATGCCCTGCGCGGTGCCCCGGATCAGCCGCGGCCCGTCCGGACCGACCAGCTCGATCTCGATCTCGTCGGCGGAGAAGAGGCGGGCGGCACTGGTCACCGCGGTGGTCAGCACCGCGTCGAGGTCGACGTTGTTGAGGGCGTCGGTGGCGCTGGCCAGGCGCTGCCAGGCGTCCCGCTCGGAGCGGCTGCGCAGGCGGCTCGACGACCAGAGGTGCAGGCTCAGCGCGAGCGGCGGTATCACGAGGAGCAGGCGGGCGTCGCCGTTGAGCGTGAGGATGCCGATGGTGAGCAGCGTGACGACGAAGCGGGCCAGCAGCGAGCCGAGCCGGATGTCCCAGTTCAGCCTCAGCAGTTGGCGGATCGGCCGCCGGGTGGCGAACGCGATGGCGGCGGTGGTGAAGCCCTCGTCGAGGGCGGTCACCGCGATCAGGGCGAGGGCGACGGTACCGACGTCGGCGGTGGGGCGGTCTCCGGTGGCGTGGTGCCCCAGCGCCACGAAGATGAGTCCAGCCGTGGCCGCGCCCAGGGTTTCCTTGGCGACGCCGAAGGCTCCCTTCATCGGACCGACTCTCGCGACGAACTTGCTGATGGCGATTCCGGCGGCGGTCGTGAGGACCACCCAGGACGGCGGGGCGACGGCCAGCCCGACCAGGAAGGCCACCTCCGTCCAGGAGATGCCCTGCTGGTTGGCGCCGATCCGGACCCGGACCATGACGCGGTTGGCGACGAGGACCGCGAAGACCAGGGTCAGTACCAGGTAGAGCGGTGGCCTCGGCCCCGCCGCGGTGACGGCGAGGTATCCCGCCATGGCCAGGGCGGCGATCCCCAATACGACGACGAGACCGACAAGCAGCTGTAGCCGCCGATCGGTCGCGTTGTCGTCGGATCCTCTGGCGCTGGCCACCCCTGTCCCTCGCTGCGACGCCGGATCGCGGGTGCGATAAGGCTACTCGCTGCCGGGTGATCGGGGTGTCACGCCCGGGTCTCGTCACTCCCAGTCGAGGCCACGCATGGCTTCCTCCTCCGGTGAGCGCATCATCTTTCACCGCCGGTGGGCGTCGATGGCTTGGTGGAGGGAAGCTTATGGGATAGTCCGAGAATTTCGCGCGGCTATGTGCCGGTATACGCAGTATAAGCCAACTCGCCAATAAGCTGTCACTGGCTGTCCGGATCGCGCGACGTTCCGCATATACGGCCCGTCGATAATGGTTCGAAGCGACGTTCGCTTCGGGAATGTTCCCAGTTTCCGGTCATCATTCTGCAACAAAGTCACAAAGCTACGTTCGGCCACCGATCGACTGCGGATGGTTGGCCGTTCTCGGTTCGTCGAATGGTCGTCGCCGCTGCGTTCCGCGGCCATGCCGATGCAATATCGCCCGGCCGTGCAGGTCGTCCGCGCCGTCGACCCGGCTCGGCCGCACGGGACAGTGAGCCGCGTCCGCCCAGCTGTCAGGAAGTTTTGATCCAAAATCTTCGATCTATATCACGCCGCGTCGGAGCGTGCGCCAGCGGGCGCGGATCCGGAAATTCGATCCGTACGATTCCCCGCAAAAGCCCTGCAAGCCTCTCCGGTAATCGGCCGCGCCCGGGGTCGGGATGCTCGCCCCGCCTCTGGATATACGGTTCCCCGGCCCGAAGGGATCATCCATCGTTCGTATCTTCACCGACGACTTCGAGGGCGATGTCGGTGACCTTCCCGGGTGGCGAATCCGCACCGGGCCAATGGCGTGCCCATTCGAACGCCTGATCGAGTGCGATCGGTATTGTCGTCGTCCACGTAGCGAAACGCCCGAGGCGCCGCGCCGCCCCGACGGGGTTTCCCGGCTCGATAAGCTCGATCGGTGACCGAGGCCGTAGAACTCACCCATGTCGACTCCGCCGGCGCCGCCAGGATGGTGGACGTCTCCGGCAAGGAGGTGACCGGGCGCCGCGCCGTCGCCGCCGGCCGGCTGCGCACCACCGCCGAGGTGGTCAAACTGCTGCGCCGGGACGGGCTGCCGAAGGGGGACGCGCTCGCCGTGGCCCGGATCGCCGGCATCATGGGCGCCAAGCGGACCCCCGACCTGATCCCGCTCTGCCACCCGATCGCCCTGCACGGGGTGACCGTCGAACTGACCCTCGCCGACGCGGGCGTGGAGATCGTCGCGACCGTCCGTACCGCCGACCGTACGGGCGTGGAGATGGAGGCGTTGACCGCCGTCGCCACGGCCGGGCTCGCCCTGATCGACATGGTCAAGGCCGTCGACCCGGCCGCCTCGATCGAGCGGGTACGCGTCCTGCGCAAGGAGGGCGGCAAGACCGGCGACTGGACCCGTCCCGAGGACCGGCCGTGATCCGGGCGCGGGTCGTGGTGGCTTCGAACCGGGCCTCGGCCGGGGTGTACGCCGACACGAGCGGGCCACTGCTCGTGGCGGGGCTGCGCGAACTGGGCTGCGAGGTCGACGAGCCGGTCGTCGTGCCGGACGGGGATCCGGTCGGCGCCGCGCTGCGCCAGGCCCACGCCGACGGCGTCGACGTCGTGGTGACCAGCGGCGGCACCGGCGTCAGCCCGACGGACCGCACCCCGGAGGTGACCCGGAGCCTGCTCGACTACGAGGTCCCCGGGATCGCCGAGGCGATCCGGGCACACGGCCGGACCAAGGTACCGAGCGCCGCGCTCTCCCGTGGGCTGGCCGGGGTGATCGGGCGGACGCTGGTGGTCAACCTGCCCGGCTCGACCGGCGGCGCGCGCGACGGGCTCGCCGTGCTCGGACCGATCCTCACGCACGCCGTGGAGCAGCTGCGCGGCGGCGACCACCCGCAGCCCCCGCCCGCGGGCTGAGTCCCGGCCGGGCCGCCGCCAGGGAGGCCGGGGGCCGGCCTGCCCGGCGATCGGACGCAGCGCCGAGGTAGCCGAGGGTCGGTCTCCCGGTGATCGGACGCGTCGCCGGGGAGGCCGAGGGTCGGTCTGCCGGGTGATCGAACGCATCGCCGCGTCGGTCCGTGCGCGGCGATAGGCTCGGAGCCAGGGCCGGCAGGGCGACACCCGCCGGCCGTGCCCAGGAAGGAAGGTTCGCGCCGTGCGCCCGAGAGCTGAGCTTGCCGCCCCCCTCGCCCGGGACGCCGACCGGTGAACGTGGAGGCGACCAGCCGGCCGGCCGACTCCCTCGCCGCCGCCGCGCCCGTGGACTGGCAGGACGCCCGGCTCCTGGTGCACGCCGCCGGGCGGGCCGCCGCGCTCCCCGCCGTCGAGCTGCCCGTCGCGGACGCGGACGGCACGACGCTGGCCGAGCCCCTGGCTCCCCGTACCGACCTGCCGGCCTTCCCGACCTCCAGTGTGGACGGATGGGCCGTGCGCGGTACCGGTCCGTGGCGGGTGGTGGGGCGCGCCCTCGCCGGCAGCACGCCGGCACCGCTGGCCGAGGACGGTACGGCGATGGAGATCGCGACCGGGGCGATGCTTCCCGACGGGGCGACCGGGGTGCTCCGGATCGAGGAGTCGGGGCGCGACGCCGACGGGCGGGTCACCGGCACGCTGCGGGACACCCCGGAGTGGCGTACCCCGGGCGAGGAGGCGCGGGCCGGCGAGGAGCTGCTGCCGGCCGGTACCCCGGTCGACCCCGGGGTGATCGGGCTGGCCGCCTCGTGCGGCCACGACGCGCTCGCGGTGCGCCCGGCCCCGCGCGCCGCGCTGCTCATCTTCGGCGACGAGCTGCTGACCGCCGGCGTGCCCGGCGCCGGCCGGGTGCGGGACGCGCTCGGCCCCGCCGTACCGGCCTGGCTGCGCCGCCACGGCGCCGCGATCGACGCCCGGGACGTCATCGGCCCGGTGGCCGACACCCTCCCCGCGCACGTGGCGGCGCTGCGCACCGCCCTCGACCGCGCCGACCTCGTCTGCACCACCGGCGGCACCATGCGCGGCCCGGTCGACCACCTGCATCCGGCGCTGGCCGAACTCGGCGCCGAGTACGTGGTCAACACGGTGGCCGTACGCCCCGGTTTCCCGATGCTGCTGGCCCGGGTTGCCGGCACCGACGGCCGGGACCGGTTCGTGGCCGGGCTGCCCGGCAACCCGCAGTCGGCGATCGTCGCGCTGGTCTCCCTCGTCGCCCCGCTGCTGGCCGGGCTCCGGGGTCGGCCGGTGCCGGTGCTGCCGCAGGTCACGCTCGCGGAGCCGATCCACGGTCGCGGCGACTACACCCATCTGGCGCTGGTCCGCGTCGATCCGGCGACGGGCGCGGCCCGCCCGCTCCGGCACGTGGGATCGGCGATGCTGCGCGGGCTGGCCCAGGCCGACGGGTTCGCGGTCGTGCGGCCCGGCACCCGTGGCGAGCCCGGCCAGCGCGTACCCCTCGTACCGCTGCCCCTGACGATCGGAGAGCGACCGTGAAGTCATCCACCACCGGACGGGTCGCGCACGTCGCCGTGACCACCGAGCCGCTCGACCTCGCCGCCCACGAGGCGGCGGTCGCCGACCGGCAGGCGGGTGCCGTCGTCTCGTTCCAGGGCGTGGTACGCGACCACGATCATGGTCGCTCGGTGACCGAGCTCGAGTACGAGGGCCACCCGAGCGCACCCGACGTGCTCCGCGAGATCGTCGAGGAGATCGCCGCCGACCCGGACGTCTACGCGGTCGCCGTCTCGCACCGAATCGGGGTGCTCGCCGTCGGCGACGTGGCCCTGGTGGCGGCCGTGAGTACCGCGCACCGGGCCGCCGCCTTCGCGACCTGCGCCCGGCTGGTGGACGAGGTGAAGGCGCGCCTGCCGATCTGGAAGCGACAGCTCTTCGCCGACGGCGGCGAGGAGTGGGTCAACTGCCCCTGAGGCCGGACCCGCGCCGATCCGGCCGCCGTGGCCGGTCCCGGTGCCACCGGACGGGGCGGACCGGGACCGCACTCACCGCTGTCAGTCGGTGACCCGCTGGTCGGCCGACCCGAGCCGCTGTCCGCCAGTGACCCGCTGGTCGCCCGCCGGCCCCGGCTTCTGGCCGGCCGTGACCCGCTGGCCGCTCGTGAGCCGCTGGCCGCCGGCCGGCCCGAGCTTCTGGCCGGCCGTGAGCCGCTGGCCGCCCGACACCAGGCCGCGACCGCGCCACCGGACCGGCTCCGCGTAGAAGGCCGGCTCGGCACCCGGCCGCCACGGCAGGGCCGCCACGAGCACGATCAGCGCGAGCGCGAGCGAGTTCTCCATCAGGACGCCGAAGAAGCCGTCCCGGTAGTGCGAAACCTCCGGCAACTGGTGCTCGTACGGCCAGATCGGCGAGATCAGGAAGAGCAGGTAGAGCCCGAGCGCGGCCACGCCGTGCCGCAACCCCGTGAGCGTCGGGTACCAGATCGGCGGGCGCAGCCCCTGGAGCGCGAGGTTCGGCTGCGTGGCGACCCGCTGTTGCAGTCCGCGGCTGGCCTCCCGGCGGCGGATCGCGGCGTCGGCGAGGACGACGATGGCGGGGATCACCCAGACGAGGTGGTGCGACCAGGAGATCGGGCTGATCACGTTGGTGGTGAGCCCGACCAGCGTGAAGGCGGTCAGCTCGTCCCCGTCGGAGTGGGCGCTGGAGGCCCTGGAGAGGCCGAGCGCGAGCACCAGTACCGAGAACGAGAGCCAGAGCAGGCCGGGCGTCTCGATCGAGTCGTAGAGCCGGGCGAGCACGCCCGCCAGGGACTGGTTGGGCGTCATGTCGGCGGCGCCGACCCGTTCGGTCTGCCAGAGCACCGAGGTGAAGTACGCCATCGACTCGCGCCCGGCGACCGCGAAGGTCGCCAGCGTGACGCCGACGGCGGTGCCGACCGCGGTCAGCGCGGCGCGCCACTGGCGGGTGACCAGCAGGTAGAAGATGAACAGGGCCGGGGTGAGCTTCACCGAACTGGCCAGGCCGATCCCGACCCCGGCCCAGGCGCCGCTGAGCCAGAACCGCCGCAGCGGGCCGTCGGAGGCGAGGCTGCGCCGCCGGCCGCGCCGGGCCCGCCAGCGCAGGGCCACCAGGTCGGCCATGACCAGCCCGAAGAGCAGCACGTTGATCTGCCCGTACCCGAGGGTCTCCCGGACCGGCTCGATCGCGATCGCGAGCGGCACCGCGAGGCCGACGGAGAACCAGAGCGACCAGCCCACGCGGGTGGCGATCGGTCGGAGCAGGGCGGCGAGGACGAGCGCGAGTACGGCGATGCTGGCGAGGATGTTGAACCAACCGGCGAGACCGACCGGGATCTTGGCCATCGGCAGCATGACCAGCCCGGCGAAGGGCGGATAGGTGAAGCCCAGCGTGGTCTTCGGCGCGATGAACTCGTAGAGCTCGTTACCGCCCGCCCACCAGACCACCGCGCCGTGGTAGATCTTCATGTCGAAGAAGTTGTACGGACGACCGAATGCGCCGATGGCCAGCCATGCAGCGTAGAAGGCTCCGGCGACTATGCCGATCCGTACGACTGCCCGACGATCTAGCCCACGAGCAATGCGGCGGACTGGGGCGAGGCGGCCCAGCCGTCTCCCGACGGTCGCCGGCATGGCGTGGCCACCCCCGTACCAATCGTGTACTTCCCGTCCAGGTCCTGCACGGAGCCTAGAGCGGTGCCTCACTCGAATGCCTCCAGCGTTATCCGACCGTGTCCGATCCCACACTAGTTCGCGACATTTCTACCGCGTTAACGCGGGGCGTGCGGTTCAGGTGATTCGCGGTGTCCGTTCGGGGCGGTGCTGGGCCGGACCCGCGTCACCGCAGGTCGGCCCGAGGGGATGGAATCCGCTCAGCCGGGGAGACGGACGGCTGCCGCCGACTTCACGGACTTCATCGCGGTACGCGCGTCGCGTCGAGCGGTGCGCACCGCCCGTCGCATCGAACGCCGTCCATCCTGGACGGCGTGGCTGGCCCGCCAGCCGAGTCCAGGACGGCCCTGGGTGTCGACGGCGGCCAGGAGCAGACCGCCGAGGAGGCCGAGGTTCTTCATGAACTGGATCCGTTGACCGGCCCGCTGAGCAGGATCGTCGATCTTCCAATAGGGATGACCGGCGATGGTGGTCGGGACCAGTGTACCGGCCAGGACCACGGCGGCGGGCCGGGTCAGCCGACCGCTCGCCAGCGCGAGGCCGGCGACCGCCTCGACGGCGCCGTGGATCCGGACCAGGGTCGCCGGATCGGCGGGCGTGGGCAGCCCACTCTTCCGCAGCAGCGGCGTGACGCGATCCGTGACCGGCTTCGCGCGCTCCATGAACGGTCCCGGGTCCATCGCGGACCGTAGCCCGTTGACGACGAAGATCGCGCTCAACATGGTGCGCGCGGCGCTGCGTACGGGTCTCATGGCTAAGTCATACCTCGTCGGAAGCCGGCCCACCTGGCCATCCGCCGGACTGCCCCACCAACGCCGACGCGGGCGCGGGCGCGGCGTCCCGTCCTTCCCGCCGCGCTGCCCCGCATGCCGCCCCGGCGTGGCGCGTGCCAACCCGGATCGCTCCGGCGATTCGCCATTTACCTGGCGGGCGGGTAGCGGTAGCGTCGCGAGGCGTGACCAGTCTTCGGCTGCGACCGGAGGACACCGCTGACCCCCCGGCTATCCGCCGGGTGGTGGCCGAGGCGTTCGCCCGGCCGGACACGCCCGTACCGGCCGAGGTCCGGCTGGTCGAATCGCTGCGGGCCAGCGAGGCATGGCTGCCCGAACTATCGATGGTGGCCGAGGCCGACGGCGAGATCGTCGGCTACGCGCTGCTGACCCGGGTACGGGTCGACCCGGGGCTCGTACCAGCGCTCGCGCTCGGCCCGGTGGCGGTACCGCCCCGCCGGCAGCGACGGGGGTACGGCAGCGCCGTGGTGCAGGCCGCGCTCGACGCCGCCGTGGAGTTGGGCGAACGGCTGGTGGTCGTGCTCGGCGCGCCGGCCTTCTACCGGCGGTTCGGGTTCGAGCCGGCCGCCCGGTTCGGGCTGACCAGCCCCTGGTCCGGCCTGGGCGATCCGTGGCAGGCCCTGGCCCTGCCGGCGGCGGTGAGCGGTGCCGAGCCTCCGCCGAGCGGCGAGGTGAGCTATCCGCAGGCCTGGGCGCAGGTCTGAGCCTGTTTCGCCGCGCAGGGCTGAGCTGGTTCGTACGGGCCCGGCGGTGGGGCCCACCATTGCCCGGCTCAGCCCGTCAGGCGGGTTGGGTGCGCAGGTACCGGCCGAAGTGCGGCACGGTGAAGGCGACCGTTCCGCGCTCGCCGGAGTAGATCAGCCCTTTCTTGATCAGCGCGTCCCGGGCCGGGGAGAGGCTGGCCGGCTTGCGGCCGAGCGAACGGGCGATCTCGGCGGTCGGTACCGCCGCGTCCATGTCGTCGCGGGCCCCGCCGGTCTCGGCGTTCCGCTCGGATTCGCCCGTCACCAGGGAGAGGGCGGCCATCGCGCGCATGTACTCCCGTTCGGCCGGGGTCGCCCGCTCGAAGCGCGAACCGAAGAAGCCGACGGCCAGCTCGGCCTCGGCCTCGGGGGCGGCGACCCGGACGTCGGCGGCGGTCACCGGGGAACGCGGGGCGTGGTCCCAGGTGGACTTGCCGTACGCCTGCACGAAGTAGGGGTAGCCGCCCGACTTCTCGTAGAGCAGGTCCAGCGCCTTCTGCTCGTACTCGACCCCCTCCCGCGCGGCGGGCGCGCAGAGCGCCTGGTCGGCGGCGATCCGGTCGAGCCGGTCGATGCGCTGGTACCGGAAGAGCCGCTCGGAGTACGACTTCGCGGCCGAGAGCACGGCGGGCAGGTGCGGCAGCCCGGCCCCGACCACGATCAGCGGCGCGCCCAGTTGGGAGAGTTCGTGGCAGGCGGCGCAGAGCGCGGAGACGTCCTCCGCGCCGAGGTCCTGCATCTCGTCGATGAAGATGGCGATCCCGGTGCCGACGTCGGTGGCGACGTCGGCGGCGTCGGTGAGCAGCTCGACGAGGTCGATCTCGATGTCGCCGGAGTCGGCGCGCCCGGCGCTGGCCGGTACGTCGATGCCGGGCTGCCACCGGTCCCGCAGCCGCGGGGTGGTCGAGCCGCGCCCGCCCGACCCCGTGCCGGTGCGCATCGCGAAGGCCTTCAGCACGCCGAGGAACGCGTCTATCCGGTCGGGAGCGCGGTGGTGTGGGGCCAGCTCCCGTACCGCCATGTGCAGCGCGGCGGAGACCGGGCGGCGCAGCGACTGGTCCGGCCGGGCCTCGATCTTCCCGGTGCCCCAGAGCCGGTTGATCGCCTGCGAGCGCAGCGTGTTGAGCAGGACCGTCTTGCCGACCCCGCGGAGCCCGGTGAGCATCAGGCTCCGCTCCGGCCGACCCCGGGCGATGCGCTCCAGGACGATGTCGAAGACTTCCAGCTCCCGACCCCGGCCGGCGAGCTCGGGTGGGCGCTGGCCGGCGCCGGGCGCGTACGGGTTGCGGACCGGATCCACGCATTGCACCGTATCGGTTCGTCTAGCCCTGTAGCTAGAAACCGGTAGAGGAAGCTACGGCGTGTCCCGCGCGGGCTTCCTCTCGGTGAAACTAGGGCCGTCTAGCAAATGGGCTAGACGGCCCTAGTTTTGACTACCGTTCCTTCATGCAGAGGACGTAGTCCGCGAAGTCCATCGAGTCGTCGTACGTGTACCAGGTGTCGGCGTCCTTGTTGCCGTAGATCGGGTCGTTGGTGCACCGCTTCGTGTCCGTGGTGAACGGAATCCTCGCGAGGACCTCGTAGGTGTTCGGTCCACAGGGCACCTTCTGCAGCTCCGGATCATCGTCGGTGCCCTTGTTGACCACGCAGTCGCCCTTGCGGAAGTCGTTCGCGCTGCCGTTGCTCTGGCTACGGGTCGGCACGGGCCCCGGCACGTCCGGGATCGAGATCGTCGGAACCGGAACCGGCTCCGGCTCGTCCTGGCTCTGCGTGTACCGGTAACCGGCCCAGCCGGCGATGGCCAGGCACGGGCAGAGCAGGAGCACCACCACGAGCCCGATGATCAGGGCGACCTTGCTGCCACCGCCCTTCTTGGGCGGGGTCGGCGCGCCCAGGGGCGCGCCCGGGCCGCTGACCGGACCGCCCGGGACGCCCGGGCCGAACTGACCCGGGGGCGGCGTTCCCCACTGTGGTTGCGGGGCGCCGCCGGGCGGGGGCGGGTAACCACCGGCCGCCGCCGGCGGGCCGGAGGCCGGCTGGCCCCACTGCGCCGGGTCCTGCGGCGCCGGCGGGCCGGAAGCGGGTTGGCCCGAGGCCGGCTGGCCCCACTGCGCCGGGTCGTGCGGTGCGGGCGGGCCGGAGGGTTGCGGTTGGCCCCACTGCGCGGGATCCGGGGTGGGCAGCGGCTGGGTGGGCTGCGGCTGGCCCCACTGGGGTTCGGGCGCGGCCGGCGGGCCGGACGCGGGTTGGCCCCACTGCGCCGGATCCTGCGGCGCCGGCTGACCCCACTGCGCCGGGTCGTGCGGTGCGGGCGGGCCGGAGGGTTGCGGTTGGCCCCACTGCGCGGGATCCGGGGTGGGCAGCGGCTGGGTGGGCTG